>JAFGSN010000205.1 GCA_016934575.1 Vicinamibacteria bacterium | reverse complement strand
CGCTTGCGAGAAATGACCCGGGTTTGCTCGCCGGAAATGACCTACCCAGTGAGCTGAAAAGATTGTTCACCATGTGGCGCTGGAGCTCCATCCCATCCTCGGTCTCATTCAGGAGATTTGAACGTACTTCATCAGTCTTGAATCGAAGACGGCGCAAATGAACGCTTCTCGGCAAGAAGCCGTAACGAGATCGCGATGCAAAACAGCAGCGAGAGGCCGACGATCGTCCGAGCCTGGGATGCAAAGAACATGAACTGGGTGCTGACTCCCTGGTGACAGAGCATGGCGACAAGGAGGTTGCGTCGTGAGAGCAGAAAGAGCGAGTCGATCAGAAGAGAATATCCCGCCATCTCAGCCAAGGAGAACCCATTGAGAGGGACATCCAGCGCAACGAGAAGCGGAACATGCCACACAGCCCAGAGCGTCGCAATGAGGACCGACGCCGGGAGCCCTCGACCTCGTCGCGTGAAACGATCGAGGACGTAACCTCGCCACCCGGGCTCTTCTCCCAGGGGACTCCCAAACATGGATATCGCGAAGTAGAGCGGAATAACGAGGAGGAGTCCCCACCCCAGCCCCTCGACCGGCTCGGGGCGAAGAATCGTGACGCCCTCGCCTGGCGACGTGATTCCGTGGACCAAGGCGGTCGCAATGGCGACAGCGATCGGCAGGAGGGCGGGCAGCAAGAACCATCGGCGCGGCGTCCCCTTGAAACGGAAATGTCGGAAGACACCGCTAACGAGCGATCGATCATGCTTGATGAGTTGTATTATCACAAGAGAGAGCAACGGGGCAAAGGCCCCGAGAGTCTGACCGAGAAATAGAGCAACGCCGAACGGAACGAGCAGCCGAACGACGTCAAGCTTGTGGAGCAGCAAAGGGACCCAGGCAGCCCATGCAATGCCAAAGGCCAGGGCATAGAAGAGCGCCGGCCTGAAGGCGCCGTTGATGTGCTCATGGCCGCGTGTGGCGTCATCGTGATCGGTCATTCGATTCTCCCATTACCATAAACGTATCACAACAGCGGCGTTATCCAGGGATTCTCCGGGCGTGTGCGCCGCCTTTTTCCTTCCTGGACAAACTCATGATTGCGGAACCGTTCAACATGCTCACTTGACCCGCGGCGATTCAGCGTCACGCTTTCACATGGTTGAAGGTCTCGTGTCGCATGTCGTCAGTAGAGGATTGCGCATGATCTCGGGAACCGTCACGCCCGCAGGTCCTGCTTGTTCATCCAATCTACGGCGTATTCATACGCCGACTCCACGTTAGGGCGCCAGGAGACGTCCGTCTGGTTCCGAAACCACGTCATCTGTCGTTTGGCGTATCGCATTGTCGCGGCGGCGATCGCGGAAGCCAGACGTCTTTCCTCGAGTCGGCCCTCGATGACCGCGATCGCCTCACGATATCCGATGGCCTTGAGCGGCCTGAGATCCGATGGATGGCCCCGCGCGAGCAATCCACGCACCTCGTCCAGGAGGCCCGATTCGAGCATCTTCCGCGCGCGAAGCTCGACCCGCGCGCGAAGCTCGTCTCTTGGAGGAGCGATGCCGACGAGCACCTTGTCGAAGCCCAGCAGCGGCTCGCTCTTGCCGTTCTGCCAGGCGGAGATCGGCCGACCCGTCAGCCAATAGACCTCAAGCGCGCGCACGACGCGCACTCGATCGCGCGGCGCGATTCGCGCGGCGGATCGCGCATCGACATGCGCGAGCAGTCGGTGGATCCTCTCGTTTCCATGACGATCCGCGAGACCCTCAAGCCGCCTCCTTAAGCCGGAGTCGCGCGACGGTCCAGGGAAAAGGCCGTCGAGCAACGCCCGCAAGTACAACCCGGCGCCGCCCACAAGCAGCGGCACGCGTCCGTGGGATGCAATCTCGCCCAGGGCTCCGCGGGCGGCGCGTGCGTATTCGGCCGCCGAAAACGCTTGATCGACGTCGACGACGTCGATCAAGTGATGCGGTATCTCCTTCAGATCGGAACGCGACGGCTTGGCGCTGCCGATGTCGAGCAGGCGATATACCTGCAGGCTGTCGCACGAAACGATCTCCCCCCCGAACTCACGGGCCAGGCGCATTGCCAGCTCGCTCTTGCCCGAAGCCGTGGGACCAACGATGACAATCAGGGGGCGCGCCACAGCCGATACAGGATCCATAAGGCGGCGAACGCCAGCGCCAGCGCCAGCCCGCGCGCCTGCTGCGACGTCGGTCGCTCCATGTCACGTTCTCCGTCGAGCCGCCCTATCGCTCACGCAACATTCGAATGACGGCCGCTTCGTGCTCGGCTCCCAACGTGCGTTTGACAGCCAGGATCTCGGCGTAGAGCAACTCGTTCAGGCTTTCCACCAGAAGATCACGCCGCTTTTCTTCGTCGACGTGGCCGAGGTTCTTCTCGATCATCGCGCTGTCCAGAGTGCCGTCCTTCTGAAGCTTGACGCCGACGAGGACATCCTTGCGGCTTTGCCGAAGACTGTTGAGATACTTCTCGAGCACGTTCTCCGCGATCGGCCCCACCTCGCGCACAAGGTATTGAAAAACGAAACCGTACATCTGATTGAAGGAATTCAGGACTGACCATAGGTCCTCTCCGGGCACGAAGTCCTGGTCGAGCGGCCTGACTTTCTTTCCCTTGCTGCGCACGATCCCGACGCAATGGAACGTATAAAGCACCTTGAGCGTCTCGTTCTCGCCGATCTCGCTTGCCTGACAGATTTCGAGCACCGACCGCTCGCCGTCCACCAACCTCAGCACATGCTCCTCGTACGGCTCGAGCTTCACGGGAAACTCGCCCGGAACCCGCTCCAACACGAGATCCAGCTCCGGATACCGTGTCTGGATAGCTCCGTTGGCGTCCACGCGCCGAATGCCCACCAGGATCAGCTCGTCCGGGTCCACGTCGATCGTGATGCGCTCCTTCTCGGGAAGGTTCGATTCCTCGAAATGGAATCTGCCCTCTTCCCATTGGAACACGCTGTAGCAGATTTCCTTGATCTGGAACTGGACGCCGTCCCAGAGATCCTTCGGAGTGAGCGCGCCCATTTCGACGAGGATTCTTCCCTGACGCTTGCCCTTGCTGATTCCCCTGATCGACGCTTCGTACTCCTCGGTCGTGACGCGTCCCTCGCGCAGGAGGATCTCTCCCAGTCGGTCGGTGGGAAGATTGCTGCCGGCGAAAACGACGCGACCGCCTTTCATGTAGACGGCCTTGCGCGCGCCGCCGGAGACCAGCGTCAAAATGCCCGTGGACTTGACCTGGCGGAGGTATTGAAAGATGTCGGGCAGCGGCAGCTCGGAAAGCTGTCCCCTCAGGCCGCCGGGAATGGCGAAAGCCTCGAAGCGTTTCGAGATGACGTTCGTTTCCATGAACACCGGATTCGTCTTGATTCTATGGAACTTCCGCCCAATCTGTCAAAAAGCCGCGCAAGAATCACGCCGTCCTCAGCGAGTCGCCTCCAGTTCGACGCCCGAATAATAGTGCTTCAGGATGGCGTCGTAAGCGGCGCCGTTTGTCGCCAAACCAAAAGCGCCGACTTGGCACAAGCCGACGCCGTGTCCCCAACCTTTGCCGGAGAAGACAAAAAACGCGGTGCGGCCGTCCGGATCGCGCTCCCGTTCGACGACGAACAGGCTCTCGCGCAATCCAAACGCCCAACGTATCGACAGCCCATGAAGGACGTGCTCGCCCTTTTCGCCGACGATCGCCAACTCGCTCACTCGACCGGAGATGCCCAGGCGCCGCGGCTGCACATCGAGCACATCGCCGACGTCGGCCTGGGGCTTCAGGCCTTCGGCGATCTCCCGCGGCGTCAGCCGTTTCTCCCAACGATAATATCGGGACGAGCGGTCCGCGCTCACGCCGAGACGACTCTGCTCGATCTCCAGAAAGACGATCCGATGCTCCCGCGCGACGAAACGAGCGGTTTCGCCCGGCAAGAACGAGAGCTCCGAGACGGGTATAACAGCGCCGTCAAGCGACCGGAACAGCCGCAAGCCGGGATCAAGACGATAAACGCTCTCGACCCGGCTCTCTCCCTCGCCATCGCGGACGAGAAGACCCTCTCGCGTCACGTCGCGCAACTCGGCCTCGACAAGCGCCGGCGCGCGCACCTTGCGAGCGACGCGCGCCAGGATCCGTATCGTCTGGGCGCGATCGAGGATCTGGTCGGGACGGATGCGGTTTTCGGCCGACGGCGTCACCAGGCCCTCGTGCATGAACAGAGCCGCCGCCAGTCGCTCGTCCTCCGAGCGCAGATGATCACGATCGCGCACTTGAAGAAGGTAGTCGCGATCCGCCTCCGATAGCATGCGCACGGCGCGCTCGCGCCAGCACAATCGGTTCATCAGGTACGCAAGCAGTCCGCCTCGACGAACGCCGACGGCGCTCGTCCGCGCGTCGCATCCATCGCGGCCAAGCGCCCTCAGGAGGCGGGCCGACCAGGATTCAACCTCCTCGACCGTGACCGCGCGCGTCCGTACGGCTCCCGCGTCCGATGGAACGACGTCCAGGGTTTCGAGCAGAGCGGCGTCGCGCGCCTCCTCGCCCGATAGAGGCGAATCCGGCGCCAAGCTTCGTATCACGCGCCAGGAGGCGTGTTCCGCCCGGCAAGGCACGCCGCGCAGATAAGGAACCGGACGGCCGCCGAAAACATTCTCGGCGTCCTCGGTATGACCGCCGCAAGTGGACGTGAAGAGCGCGTTGATCGGCTTGCCTTTATGGACAATGACGACATGCCGCGTCTCAGCCACGGCGCGATCTGTCAGAGGATGCTCGCCGGCCTGTCCGCGATAAACCTGACAGGCCGCCGTGGCGCAGAGGTCGTAACCGCGGCTCTCGTACTGTCCCTTGTTGTGGATCGCGTACGTTCGCGCCGCGACCGCCTGCGCCTTGAGCGCTTCGATCTCGGGGTAAACCGTCGGAGACATCTCATAGGGAACGACGCCGCGCAGATAATCCTCGATGGATACGACGTTCACGACGGTCACGCCGCCGCCCTCGCGTCGCACCTCAAAGACGCCTCGATAAGGAGCGCCGTTGACGATGAGCGTCTCGCCAGCCTCCGCCGGCGCCACGACAACGCGATCATATTGCTCGCCGGTTTCGACGATGCTCACGAGTCGCCCAAAGCCGGCGCGGCCCTCTCCGGAGCGCTCCGCGTCCGTCGTTTCCGCGGTTTGAGGATCCGCGGGAACAAAAGTCGCCTGTATTCGAACGCGACGCGAATCCTCGAAGGCAGCCGTGCCGCTCGCCGGCCAGAGGACCACGCCTGAGGGCGCGTATATTCCGGCGCGGGCGATATTGAGGAGGATTCCGATTCGAATCCTGGGATCGGGCGCCCATGTATCGATCGACATCCGCTCCGGACGATCCAACGCGGATCGAGGATGCGCCGTCCGACAACGCACCTCGACAAAAGCCAGGCAGAAGGCGGCCAGCGACGCCAGGATGATCCTGCGATTCCTAACCGACCGAATCACGATGGCCTCGGCCCTTCGTTATAGAAGAAACTGACGTTCATCGACACGTTCTGGGGTCCATAGTCCCGCGGAAGCGGCAGGAACCGGCTGCCGATGAGGGCGTTGGCCGCGGCGCGATCCAGAAAGCCGGTCCCGGAGGAGCGAACAAGACGCAGGTCGTTCAGTCGTCCTTCGCGATCAACGGTAAACCTCAGATCAACCCGGCCCTTGAAGCCGATGAGGGCGCCCTGCGGAACGATCCAGTTCCGATACACCTCGTTCTTGAAATGATTGATCCATCGCGTGAAATCCGCGCCGGCGGGATCGAAAAAGAGCGGCCCGATCTGCCGGGCGCCGCCGTCGCCGCCGCCTGTGCCGGCGACATCTCCGCCTTCAAGGCTCCGTTGCCAACGCCGAAGCGAGGCGGCAATCGAGCGATCCGTGTCCCGATCCGAACCAGGCCATGCGTCGCGCGAACGTCCGGAAACGTCGAGCGGCCCGCTCCGTTCATCCGTGCGAACCTCATCGCCTCCGGCGCTCCGACCCGCGGATGAGCGCCCGGCGCCCGACCCATCCCTTGCCGCTCCTGGCGCGCCGCCCGCTCCTCCGTCTCCCTGCGGCTCCGTCGTCAACTCCTGGTCGCGCGGTAAAACGAGGACACGTGCGCGCTCGTTGGAAGGCGGGCCGACGCTGATCCGGTCGTATGTCGAAGGCAGGGGCGCCATGGGCGCGGAGCGAGGGGGCGCTGGAGCGTCTTCTCTTTTTGGAAGCTGACGCAGCGTTGCGAGCGGCGGCAGAACCATTCGAGCAACAGGTTCCTGGAGCTCGGAAAGGCCGTCCGTCCGTCGGGTCGGCCCGGGAAGCGCGTGAATCGACAGAAGAACCATGAATACAATGCCGTGTAACGTCAGTGAGATCAGAAACGCCTTTTCCCGTCGTAATCGATCCATGCGGGGACCGGCCGTCAGGCGCCGGGCGTTCCTATTCTATACAAAACGAACGTGAATATCGAATCACGACATGATTTGAAGGACGCCCTCAGGCATCGGTCACCAGGAAGCCGTTTGCAGAGCGCCGGACATGCGTTCACAGATTGCCTGCGCAAGGCCCAGGACACGTTCTCCCGTTCGTCCGTCGACGACGGGTTGCGTTCGATTCCTCACCGAATCCACGAAAGCCGCGATCTGCCTTTCAAGGGGCTCGCTGTCGTCGGCTTCGTGGCGCTCCTCCAGAAGCTTCGGCCGTCCCGGTTCTCCCTCGAGCCGAAAGACCCGCACTCTGCGCGCTAAAAGATCCAGAGAGACGTAGCAGCGATTGGAGAAAACCCGGAATTTACGCATCCGTTCGGCCGAGACGCGACTGGCGGTGAGATTGGCGATGAGACCCGATGCGAATCGCAACCTCGCGTTGGCGATATCCACCTTGTTCGTCAAGACCGGCACTCCGACGGCGTCGATTTGCAGGATCTCCGAGTCTTCCAGGACCAGAAGAATGTCGAGATCGTGGATCATCAGATCGAGCACGACGTCGATGTCCAGGCTTCGGGGCGAAAACGACGCGAGACGATGCACTTCGATGAAGCGCGGACGAACGCCCGACGAGAAAAGCGCGTTCACGGCGGGATTGAAACGCTCCACGTGTCCGACTTGCAGAATAAGCTGGCGCCGCGTCGCGATCGAAATGAGATCCGCGGCCTCGGCCGTCGTCGAGGTGATGGGCTTTTCGACCAGCACGTCCTTTCCGGCCTCCAGAAAGACTCGCGCTAATCGATGGTGCTCCGTCGTTGGAACGGCGATGGAGACGAGATCCACTTCGGGCAGCAGTTGCTCGGGACGATCGAACGCCGGACAGCCGTGCTCGGCCGCGACTCCTCGCGCTCTCTCCGGCCGGACGTCGCATACGCCGGTCAGTTGAACGTCATCAAGCGCCGCATAGATCCTTGCGTGATGTCGGCCCAGCGCTCCGACCCCGACGACGCCCGCACGCACGCATCGACCGCTCACGGTTCTTCCGTAAGGCCCCATACGGCGATCTTCCGGCGATCGGCGAGCGCCAGAAACTCGTCCTTGTCAATGAGCAGAGTCCGATGAGGATCGATCGCGAGCGCTCGCGCTCCGACCTCGGACATGGCGTCGAGCGTGCCCGGACCCACGACCGGGACGTCGAAACGCAGGTCCTGCTTGGGCTTCGCCACCTTCACGACCGTGACGCCCGGACCCGCTATTCGTCCGGCGCGACGAATCATCTCATCCGTGCCTTCCATCGCCTCGAGCGCCACGGCGGCCTGACTTTTGACCGCCACGGATTGGCCGAGATCGAGTCCGGCCAGAGAACGGGCGATCTGACGGCCGTATCGTATGTCCTTCCGCTCTTCGGAGGACGGCGGACGTCGCGTCATCGCTCCAGGCCGAGCAAGCTGGTCCTCGAGAAACGCCACCGAAGAAAGCAGGCGAATGCCTTCGCCCTCGAAAGCCTCCGCCACTCCTCCGAGAAGGCTGTCGGTGTTTTTAAGCGCCAGGCCGGCGATCACTCGCATGAGTTTGAGGTCCGGCACGATGCCGGAAAAAAGCTGCCGGTGCTTGACCTGTCCGGCCATGACCGCCTCGTGAACGCCGGATTTCTTGAACGTCTCGATACAGCGACCGAGCTGGCCCAGGCTCATCCAGTGGACCTCGTCGACCTCGCCCGTGATGTCCTCGCTGGTTTCCTCCCGCACGGCCACCGCCACGATCCGCCGGCCGCCACGACGGGCCGCTCGGGCCACGAGCATCGGGAACCGCCCGTTGCCCGCGATCAGGCCGACAGGCGCGGAAGGATTCTCGCGCATGCTTCAGGCCGATTCGGCGTCGCCGTCGTCCACGACCGGCTGGCGGGACCGCCGTTTCAAGACCACGCCGCGCTTGGAGGAACGAATGAAATCGACGACGACACGAGCTTCGGGCGTGCGCGGCCCGTTCTCGTCGATCCGGCGTATCGCGTCGGCGGTGTTTAGCTTTGAAAGCATCAGGACGCGGAAGACGGTTCGCACCTGCGCCACCGCCTCTCGGCTGAAGCCGCGACGCACAAGCCCCACGGTGTTGACGCCATAAATACGCGCTCGATTGCCCACCGTCTTGGAGTACGGCAGCACGTCCTTGGTGGCGACGGTGAATCCTCCCAGAAAAGCATGCACGCCGACTCGACAGAACTGGTGCACGCCGGAGTAGGCGCCGATGTTCGCCCAATCCTGGACTTCGACGTGTCCGGCCAGGGTCGCGCCATTGCCGAAGATCGTGTTGTCGCCGACCCGGCAGTCATGAGCCACGTGGGCGTAAGCCATGAACAGATTGTCCGAGCCGATGCGCGTGACGCCGCCTCCCCCGATCGTGCCGCGATGGATCGTGACGAACTCCCGAAAGACGTTGCGATCGCCGATGACGAGCTCGCTGTCCTCGCCCTTGAATTTGAGGTCCTGCGGAATCTGTCCAATCGAGGCGTGAGGATAGACATGATTGGCCCTGCCCATCGTCGTGGGGCCGCTGATCGTCGCATGGCTGTCGATGACGGTTCCGTCGCCGATGCGAACTCGCGCGCCAATGACGGCGTAGGCCCCCACGCGCACGTCGCGTCCGAGTTCCGCCTGCGGATGGATGCGCGCGGTGACGTCGATTCTCGCGTGCTCCGAGGGCGTCGACCGCAGGAGCAGTCGCGCCTCGGCCACGCGTTGATCGCCGTTCCGGATCTCGCCCTTGAACCGACAAATCGACCCCTTCCTTTGCAGCAGCCTCACTTCAAGCCGCAGGTGGTCGCCGGGCACGACGGGGCGCCTGAACTTCACCGCGTCGATGCCGACCAGTTGCACATCGATCTCGCGCGGATCATCCGTCTCGGTCAGGAGCCAGATGCCTCCCGCCTGCGCCAGCCCTTCCATGAGCAGCACGCCGGGCATGATCGGGGCGCCGGGAAAGTGACCCTGAAAGAAATCTTCCGCGCCGGTGACGCTCTTGATGGCGAGCAGACGGCCCGCGGGATCGTGCTCGATCACGCGGTCGATCAGCAGAAAAGGGTACTGGCGCGGAAGCTGACGCGCAAGCGTCAATACGTCGATGTCCCGAATCATCACGAGCCTCGAGCGTGTGCCACGCGGCGAGCTTCCGCCCGCTCGGCGCGCGACTAGGGCTTGGCCGCCGCGCCCGCCGGTTTGTCCTTCTCGGCGCCGCTCATGCTTTCATCCGCGCGCGCGATCACGTCGCCGGAGATGTCATATGGATCGCTGGCGTGAAACACGACGCGCCGGTCGAGCAGGAGATCGATCCCGCGCGCCTTCGTCACCGCGTCGATGTGCGGCCGCAGCTTGACCTGGAACTCGTTCATGTAGACCTGCGCTTGCTGCTGGGCGCTTCGCTGCATGCGCTCCAAGTCGCGGCGGCCGTCCTCGACCAGGGCGTCGCGGGCGCGCGTTTTGCTTAATATCTCTTTCTCTTTTTCAGAAAGAGCATCTTCGCTCAAAACGTTCTTCTGCTTCTGGTAATCCTCGTTCGCGGCGCTGATTTCCTTGTTGAGCTTGTCGACTTCCGCCTGTTTCTTGCCGGTCTCCGCCTTGATGTCGTTTTCGAGGCCTTCAAGCTTGGAGGCATAGCTCTTGCCGAGCAAGCTGTCGGCGTATACACGCTCCACGTCGACGACGCCGATCTTCGGCGTGGAGGCGGCCTGTCCCGGCTCCTGGGCGCCCGAGAGCGCCGGGATCAAGAGCGCTGCGGCGATCATCGTCGTTTGTCGGATCAGAGTGAGATTCCTTTTCATGGTTTTCCTCAGAAAGTTGTTCCAACGGCGAATTTGAACTCGTCTTTGTCTATCCTGTAAATCGCATCTGCGTATCTGCCGCGATTTGGATTCCTGGCATAGATGAGGCGAAGCGGAACGTTGAGCACGGGCATCGTGAAACGTAGTTCGACTCCGGTTGACACCTTCGCGTATTTGAGTCGATCGAGCGACTCACCGTCGAGAAGCACCTGCGCGGCGTCGAAGAAAGCCAGGAGGCGGACCATCGGTATGACGTCCAGATAATACTCGGCGTTGAAGAGCAGGTACTTGTCGCCCCTCACGAAATCGCCGTCCTTGTACGGCATGATGGAGTAAATTGGATAACCGCGGACCTGCATCTCTCCGCCCAGGGCGTAGCGATGGTAAAACGGCAGCTTGTCACGCCCGTTATCCGCGACGACGGCCGTTGTTCCGAATGGCTTCACCAGGGCGCCTTCCAGATGCAACCCGAGCGCCGTGTGGCGGGTGTGGGGCAGATACTTCACGATCTCCAGTCGGGGCCGGAAGTAGTTCAGCGTTCCGCCCAGCGGTCCGCCGGAAAAACTCATGCTGCCGGTGATCCGCGTGCCTGAACGCGGAGTGTACGGGTTGTCGACGGTGTTGTAGATCAGCGACGGCGAGACGCGGCTTTCATAACGCCGGCCTTCGTCTTCAATCACGTAGCCATAGGTCAATGTCGGATCGTAGCCGGTCGCGTTCAATTCCAGCTCGATCTGCTTGATGTCGACCACTTCATAAGTGTAACCGGCGTACAGGCGCGTGAATCGGCTGACGGGCAATCCGGCGGTCACGCTGCCGCCGATTCGATCGTCGCTGTATCCCTGATAGTTGTGATAACCGATGTACTCGATGCGCCGCCTGTAGAGATCAAAGCCGGCGCTGATGGGACGATCGAGAAAGAACGGCTCCGTCACCGCGAACTGGTAGTTCTTGATCCGCTTGCCGCTCTGAAAGTTGACCTGGAACGTCTCGCCCGTGCCGAGAAAATTGGTGGTGGAGAACGAGGAGTTGATGAACGTGCCCTCGTAGCCGCTCACTCCGCCGCCCAACGTGAACTGGTTACGGCTCTGCTCCTCGACATCGAACGTGACGTCGAGGCGATCCTCTCCGCGATCGCCGGGGCGAATGCTCGGCTCCTTCTCAATCGGCTTGAAGTAGCCGAGCTGATTGATGCGCTTCAGGGAGAGCTTGAGGGCCTCGGTGTTGAAGACCTCGCCCTCGTTCATGAACACCTCGCGGCGGATGACCTTGTCGCGCGTCACGGTATTGCCGGTGAAGTCGATGCGCCCGACAAAATAACGCTTGTCCTCCTGCATGCCGAGAACGACGTCGACGACCCGCCGCTCGGGATCGGGCTCGCGCTTGGTGAGCGGCGTCCAGCCGAGATAACCCTGAGCGCCGTACAGATCGCGCAGCTTTTCATAACCCTTCTTGATGCGCGACTCCTTGTAGACGTCGCCGGTCTTAAGCTTGAAAAGCTGGCGGATCGGCTCCTCGCGGAAAACCGTCAGGCCCTCGAACTTGACGTCGCCCACTCGGTACTGCTCGCCCTCGTGCACGGGAATCTCGATCTTGATGAAGCGCTTCGGCTTCTTCTTCGGATCGGCGGATTCCTCATCGAAGGTGGAGACGGTCGGCTCGCCGATCGAGGCCGTCACGTAACCGTGATTGAGGTAGAAATCCCGCAGATTCTCCTGATCCTCGCGCCACTTTTCCTCGGTATAGGTCGTCTTCCCCAGCAGCCAGGTCAGATTCCAGAATCCGGTTTTCTTGATCTTCTTCATCGCGCCGCGGAGCCGCCCGTCCGAGAAGACTTTATTGCCCAGGAACTCGATCTCCTTGACCTTGGTCTTCGGACCGTCATCGATCTCGAACGTCAACTGCGCGCCGCCGCCGCCGACGGCCCTGATCTGATGCTTGACCGTTCCGAACGGATGCCCCTGCTCCTCCAGCATTCCCCGGATGACGCCCTCGATCTTTCGCGTCTTCGTGACGTCGAAGAGGCTGTCGGTCGGGATCTTGACGTCCTCTTCCTTGAGCTTGTCCTCGATGGACTTGCGCGAAACGGCCTTGCTGCCGCGGTAGTCTACGATCATCACTCGTTTTCGCTCGCGAACGACGAAGACCACGCGCTTGCCGGTCGCGCCGTCCGAGACGTCGAGCAACAGATCGTCGAGCAATCCCGTGTCCCAGAGCCGACGAAAATCCGCCTTCAAACGGCGCTCGTCGTAACGATCGCCGGGCCTGGTCGAGACGTAATATAGGAAGCTTTCCTTGCGCACGTACTGGTTCTGCTGGATGTCCACCGATTCGATGATCGGCGCGTCCGCCACGGCCGCGTCCTCGGGCGAGTCCAACTCGGCGAAACCCGCGCCCGGGGCGTAAGCGACGACCAAGGCGCCCGACGCAAGCAACAGACGTATGATTCCAGTCCCGGCGCGCATCTTTTTTGACAGGGCCTTTGAATTCACGGCGAAAAGGCGGCCGACCGGAGGCCGCTCGACGACGTTCAGAGGAATCATTATCACATATCTCCCCTCATATCCATCGCATGCTCGGAGCCGGCGCGACCGGCTTGAAGCATGCCGCGCGCATGATCCTGATTCGACGCGGGCGCCGTGCGGATTCCCGAGTCATGACGAATCGCGGTGACGCTTTCAGGGCTTGACGGGACGGAGCCGCCCGCGCTCAAGGCGCAGGATACGGTGGCACGCGCTCGCCATGGTCTCGTTATGCGTGACGACCACCATCGTGACGCCTCTCTCGTGATTGAGACGCCGCAACATCTCGTGCAGTTTCGTTCCCGTCTCCTGATCGAGGTTTCCCGTCGGCTCGTCGGCCATGAGCGCGCGCGGCGAACCGGCCAGGGCGCGCGCCACGGCGACGCGCTGTTGCTCTCCTCCGGACAGAGCGGACGGACGATGGTGCAAGCGCGCATCGAGCCCCAGCTCGATCAGAATCTCCCGGGCGCGTTCCCGCGCCTCACGCGCCGGCCGGCGGCCGATCAGCAACGGCATCATCACGTTCTCGAGCGCCGAAAACTCGGGCAGCAGGTGGTGCATCTGGAACACGAATCCCAAGCTCCGGTTCCTGAACTCGCGCAGCGATTTTTCACTCATCCGGAGCACGTCCCGGCCCGCCAGGCGCATCTCGCCGGACTCGGGACGATCGAGCGTTCCCAAGACGTGCAGCAACGTGGACTTGCCCACGCCCGAGGCGCCGACGATGGCCAGCATCTCGCCCAAGCGCACCTCGACGTCCAGGCCTTGAAGCACGGGTATGTATCCCGCCACCGTGTGATAGCCCTTGACGATGTTCGAAGCGGCCAGCAATACGTCGTCGCCATTCGCGTCCCGTCGTGATCGAGTTGCGCTCTCCAAAAGCGTCATTCGTATCGGATCGCCTCCGCCGGGTCGAGGCGCGCGGCCTCCCGCGCCGGATAAATCGTGGCCAGGAAGCACGTGATGAGCGCGGCGGCGATCACGATGACCGCGTCACGCGGCGTGAGCGTGAACGGAACATAGGAGACCTGATAAACGTCCGCCGGCACGCGAATCAGACGATAGTGATCCAGGACGCCGCTCAACAGCCATCCGGCGCAGGCGCCGACGATCGTGCCGGCGGCGCCGATGACCGTGCCTTGCAGCATGAATATGCGCGTGATCGCGCCTCGTGACGCCCCCATCGAGACCAGGATCGCGATGTCCTTGTGCTTCTCCATCACCATCAGGACCAGGGTGGCCACGATGTTGAGAGCCGCCACCATGACGATGAGCCCGATCGTGATGCCGATCGCGATCTTTTCGAGCCAAAGCGCCGTGAAAAGGCTGCGGTTGAGCTGACTCCAATCATGGGTGAGATAGTCCGGACCGAGCGCCTCCATGATCGCCTCGCTCGCCCGATTCACGGCATAGACGTCTTTCAAACGCACCTCGATCTGCCCCGCCCGATCCTCGCCGCCTTCGAAAAGTCGCTGCATCTGGCTCAGCGGCAAATAGGCCCATTCGGCGTCGAACTCGTGAAGATCCGTGCGCACGATGCCCGCCGCTCGGAACGACACGCGGCTCGGAAGCATGCCCATCGGCGAAAGCCGGCCTTCGGGCACGATGAGCGCCACGACGTCTCCGAGCTCCACGCCGAGCGTCAGCGCGAGGTCGCGGCCGAGCAATATCGGAGCGACGCCGCCCGTCGATTCCTCGAGGCTCTCGAGCCGGCCTTCCTCGATCTGCCGCGCCAGATCGGTGACCCTGCGCTCCATCGACGGAACGATGCCCTTGAGCGTCACGAAGGCGGAACCGCCGGCGCCGACGAGCATCCCCTTGCCGTAGATGACCGGCGCGGCGTCCGTCACGCCCGGCAGCCGGCGCACTTTTTCAATGATTCCGCGATAATCCACGATCGACTCGCGCACGTTTCTGAAAATGTAGACATGCGCGGTCGTGCCGAGTATGCGCGAATGAATCTCGGTCTGCAGGCCGGTCATCAACGCCAGCGCGACGAGCACCGCCATGACGCCCACCGTGACGCCGAGCACCGAGATCGCCGAGATCAGCGAGATGAACGCCTGCTTTCGCCGCGCGACGAGATAACGCAATGCGATGCGAAGCTCGAACGGCACGTTCTCAGCTCGAGGGTTCTTGCTCCCGGCCCGTTTCCGGCCGCAGGAGCGGAAAAAGAATCACGTCGCGTATCGACGGAGCGTCCGTCAGCAACATCACGAGCCGGTCGATGCCGAGGCCGCAGCCTCCGGTCGGCGGAAGACCATGCCCCAGCGCGCGGACGTAGTCCTCGTCAATCTGCCGGCCGGCGCCTTCCGCCTCCGCGTGGGCGCGCCGCTGATCGAGGAAACGACGGCGCTGCTCGATCGCGTCGTTCAGCTCCGAGAAGCCGTTGGCCACCTCCATGGCGCCGGCGTACAGCTCGAAGCGCTCGGTGAAGCGCGCATCGTCCGGCCGCGCCTTGGCCAGGGGCGAAACCTCGACGGGATAGTCGGTGATGAAGGTCGGATTCCACAGAAAGCCCTCGGCCAGGTCTTCGAAAAGCCGCGCCAGACGCTCGCCGTGCGAAAGGCCGTGGTAGGCCGTCGGATCCACGGGCTGGCCGTGAGAATCGCTCGACGCGGCCGTCAGCTCGCGCGACACCCAATCATCCAGGCCATTTGGATCGTCGAGCGCGCCTTCGTCCATGCGCAGGCCCCGCTCGCCGGCCGCTTTCAGGATCGCCTCTTTCATCGTCAGCCGCGCAAAAGGAACGGCGAAAGAAACATCACGACCGCGGTAACGCAATGTCCGTTCGGCGGCGACGCGCGACGCGGCGGCCGCGACCAGATTCTCGGTCAGACGCATGACGTCTTCGCAATCGGCGTACGCCGTATAAAACTCGAGCATCGTGAATTCGGGATTATGCTGCGACGAGACCCCTTCGTTGCGGAAGTTGCGGTTGATTTCGTAAACCTTTTCGAGGCCGCCGACGACGAGCCGCTTGAGATACAGCTCGGGTGCGATCCTCAAGTAGAGATCGAGGTCGAGAGCGTTGTGGTGGGTCCTGAACGGCCGGGCCGCGGCGCCGCCGGGAATCGGCTGCATCATCGGCGTCTCCACCTCTATGTAGCTCCGCGCATCGAAATAACGCCTGATTTCCGCGATGATCGCGCTCCGCCGCACGAATGTCGCGCGCACCTGCGGGTTGGCGATCAGATCGACGTGCCGCTGGCGATAACGGATCTCCACGTCGGACAGTCCATGCCATTTTTCAGGGAGCGGAAGCAATGCCTTGGAAAGAAACGCGACTTCTCGCGCCTGCACTGAAAGCTCCCCCTTGCGCGTGCGCATGACCCGACCGGCGACGCCGAGGAAATCGCCGAGATCGACGAAGCCGAGAATGCCGTAACCGCGGTCGCCGACCTCGTCCTGGCGGATGTAGATCTGCAGGCGCGTCTCGCCGTCGGAGAGCGTCAAGAAAGTGGTCTTGCCGTGATCGCGCCTGGTCAGAATCCGGCCCGCGACCCGGACCGAAGGCGACAGCGCTTCCAGTTCCTCCGCGTTCTTGCCGGAGCATGATTCGACGATCTCGGCCAACCCATGCGTTCGCTCGTATCGGTTGGGATAAGGCGCGACGCCGAGCGCCTTGAGCCCTTCCAGCTTGGCGAGCCGGCCGGCAGACTCCTGCGGCCATCCCGGCGCCGGCGTGCCGCCCTCGATCTCAGGGTCGTTTCGATCGCTCATCGCTTCTTACCATCCGTTCGTCCTGAACCGTCGTCGTGGCGCGACGCCGCTTGTGGGAGCATCGAAGGTTCATCGCCTTCGCGCAGCTCGCGCCGAATGGAATCAAGGACGCCGTTCACGAAGGCGCCCGAATCGGCCTCGCCGAAACGCTTGGCGAGCTCGACCGCCTCGTTGAGAATCACCGCGGACGGCGTCTCGCGTTCGTGGGCGAGCTCGTAGATCGCCAGGCGAAGTATGCCGCGTTCGACCGCGGCCAACCGATCCAGGCGCCAGCGCGCGGCGGCCGAGATTCTCGCGTCGCTCATCTCTCTCGCGCGCAAGGCCCCGCGAAAGAGGCGTTCGGCGATCGCGCGCGTCTCCTTCGCCGCCGGGCGGATTTCGAAGAAACCCGCGGTGACGTCGTCGACCGCCTCCCGGGCGATCTCCCACTGATAGAGCATCTGCATCGCACACTCGCGCGCCTTGGATCGGCGGCCCACGGTTTATGAACGCCCGCGGCGTCCGGTAGCCGCGGAACGACGGGCCTTGCCCGCCCTCCGTATTTCGGCGAGCAGGAGCGCCTGAGCGATGGCCGCCCGAGCCGCTTCGGCCCCTTTGTTGTCGGCGCCGGGCGCCGAACGCTTGACGGCGTGGGCCGCCTTGCGAACAGTGAGCACTCCGAAGCCCACGGGCACGCCGGTCGCGAGCGCCACGTCCGTCAAACCGCGGGCCGCTTCTCGCGCGATGTGGTCGTAATGATCGGTTTCGCCGCGCATGACCGCCGCGAGAGCGATCAAAGCGTCGAAGCGACCGGAGCGCGCCGCCGACTGCGCCGCAAGCGGCAGCTCGAAAGCGCCCGAGACCTCGAAGGAGCGGACATCCTTCACGTTCATCGACCGCAAGGCATCGAGCGCGCCGTCATGCAGACCCTTGACGATGCCGGCGTTGAACGCCGAATGGAGAACCGCCACTCGAAGTCCCCGCCCGTCCGGCCGTTTTTCAGGAGCGCTTTTCATCATGCCGCCGCGCGCGTCTGACGCGTCACGAAGTCGTCGCATCGGACATTTCGCATCGCCGCGCAGGAATGAGATTCTAACACGCGCGCCGCCGGGCATTGCCGTTTCGAAAGACACGAATCGGCGAACTTGACTCGACACGGTCCGAGCCACTAATCTCTCTCGGGCGGACCATGCGTCAAGCGGCTTTCGTCATCACGGTCGCGTTGCTCGCGTTCGGATGCTCGAGCGAAGACAACGACGACAATCCCTACGCCGCGCTGGAGCGGACGCAACCGATCCCTGCTTGGGCGGACATCCTGCTGACCGGCAATCTGCACGCGCCCGCCGAGGGCGCTCCACGCGAGATCTTCGCCGTCTCTTCAAGCGACGGACGTGTCGAGCAACTGACGTTTCCGAACGCCGCCTTTCCCAATCGGGACCTCGCCCGGCTGGCCCCGGTGTCCGACGCCGACCGTGTCGTGCTGCTCGAAAGAACGGCCGAGCCCGATGAGCCGTACCCCGGCGAGTCCATGGGCTCAGCCTGGTTCCTCGACCTTGCCCGTGGAGTCAGATCGGCTTTGAGCGACGACGTCGTCACGGGCGTCGACGCCTCTCCCATCGCTTCTTTCGTCGTGTTTTCCGCGCGCGGCGCGAACGGCCGGGACGACATCTTCTGGCGCGAGCTCAGCTCGACCAACGTGACGATACAAGCTCTCACGCAGACTTCGGACGCCGACGAGCGCCATCCGCGATTTGATCACAGCGGCAGTTACCTCGTCTTCGAACGAATCACGGAAGGATCTCCGAGCGAAATCTGGCTGCTGCTCACCACCGATCCCGGACAAAGAATCACGCGAGGAGGAATGGGAGAAGGATCGTTGCCGGGAACGTCGTATCGCGTCGGCTCCGACGCCGATCCCTGTTTCTCTCCCGACAACGCCTGGGTTGCTTTCCGCCGCCTCACGTCCGTCGGCGACGGACGCCACGGCGACTGGGACATTCTCGTCACCGATAGCGATGGAGCAAGGCCGCCATTGACGATCGCATCCGGAGCAGGCTTCCGCGGCGCGCCGGACTGGAGCACGCGGGGCATCGTCTTCGTTGAACAAAATCCGGCGAGCGGAGATTGGGCGCTGGTCGTCGTCGCTCCGGACGG
>JAFGSN010000204.1 GCA_016934575.1 Vicinamibacteria bacterium | reverse complement strand
TTGATGCTGCTCCCTGGCTGAACGCGCCCGCTCCCTGAGCGAAGTCGAATGGAGCGATGGAGATTCCCGGTAGTCGGACTTCCTCCAGCCTGGATTGAAGAGGAAAGGAATCCGAGGAGCGTTTGACACTCTCCTACGCGAGAGGATAGTTTTAATGAACGCTTCCGTCAGAGGCTGAATGGTGTTGCGGAACCTACTCGACCGGAGATCACGTCGCGTATTGGAGTCGCGTTAAGCCACGATGGGCCTTCCGAATGTCGGACGATTCGTCACGATAACACCCGCTCTTTCACATCGAAACGCCTATGTTGGGACCGTGGGTTGCGTGCTCGTCGCTTGGGTGTCGCTCGTCTTGGCCGCTCAGGACTGCCCGGCCTTGGATTCTTCGAAGTCGCCCTGCCAATACAGCCTTGCCCGATGGTACGAACGGACCGACCTTCTCTTCGAGTCCGTTCGCGCCATTTACCGCACACGCAACGACTATCTCTGCCTGGGCGCGCCCGCGGCGCTCTCGCGTTTCGAGCATCACGCCGATGTCCGACCGCAGAGCGGCATGCTCCGCGTGGACGTCTCCGACAGCGCAGGCGTCCGGAACACGCGCGCCGCGTTCGCCGACGTCAATCCGCGGTCGCATTGGTATCAGACGTGGTGGTGGAGAGGCCTCGTGTGGAGTTTCGTCGCGTTGACTATAGGCGGACTGGCATATGCCGTTCATCGCTGGCGTGCGATGGCGCTCAAGACGAAGGATGATGCGCGGCAGTACGTCGAGAAGCTGGCCGAGAGCAATGTCGATATGCTCGCGCAGCAGGAGGCGCTGGCACGGGAGAACACGGAGCGGCGGCGGGCCGAGGAGGAAGCCGGACGCGAGCGCGACCTTCTCCACGCTCTCATGGACAACATTCCGGATCTCATCTATTTCAAGGACGCGCAGAGCCGCTTTTTGCGGATCAACCAGGCGCAAGCCAGGGCATTGGGAGTGAGAACCGCGGAGGAAGCGGTGGGCAAAACCGATGCGCATTTTTTCGAGGAAGACTACGCTCGCGCCACCCTGGGCGAAGAGCTGGAGCTTTTTCAAAGCGGTCGTCCCATTCTCGGCAAGCTGGAGCGCGAGTCGCGCAACGGACGATGGTTGCTCGCGACCAAAGTGCCGCTTCGCGACAATACGGGCGGGATCGTGGGGCTGGTCGGAATTTCGCGGGACATCACGGAACGTAAGGAGGCCGAGGAGAAGCTGGCGCGCGACCTCCAAGCCTTTCAACGGGTGGTTGACGACGTGGCGCGCGGAGATCTGACCCGTCGCGGCGAAGAGAGCGACGAGACGATCGGCCAGATCGCTCGATCGGTGAACGCCATGCTGGCCGGCTTTGCGTCGATTCTAGCGGACGCGCGGGATGCGGCGTTCTCGGTGTCCTCCTCCTCTTCGGAAATCCTCTCCGCGGCGACTCAGATCGCCAAGGGGGCGGAGCACGGGAGCGACCAGACCCAGGCGACTTCGTCCGCGGTCGAGGAGATGGCGCGGTCGATGGCCCAGGTATCCAAGGACGCGAGAGCCTCGGCGGAAAGCGCGAGGCAGGTGCTGGAGCACGTGGGCCAAAGCGACGCGGCCGTCGACGCGGCCCATCTCAGCATGACGAAAATCGACGTGTCCGTCTTGGAGACGGCGGAGAAGATGCGCCTTTTCGGGCAACGAAGCCGGGAGATTTTCGGGATCACCGGGCTGATCGAAGAGGTGGCCTCTCAATCGCGGCTCCTGTCGTTGAACGCGGCTATCGAGGCGGCGCACGCGGGCGACGCGGGGCGCGGGTTCGCCGTCGTGGCGGAGGAGGTGCGCCGCCTGGCGGACAGCTCGGCGCAAGCCGCGAAGGACGCGTCCGGACGCATCGAAGGGATCATCCAGGAGACGCAAGCGATTCTTCAGGCGATGGAGAACGCGACGCGCGAGGTGACAGATGGACGGTCTCTGTCCGATCAGGCGCGCAAGAGCTTGAGGGAGATCTCCACTCTGGCCGAGGATTCCGTCTCGCTCGCAATGCAGATCTCCGACGCCTCGCACCAGCAGGCCGAGGCCACGCAAACCGTTGTCCAGGCGATGCAGACGATCTCGAACTTCACGACGGAATCCGCCAGCGGGGCCAAGGAAACCAGCAAAGCCGTGCGCGATCTCGTTCAGCTCGCGGAACAGCTCAACCAGGCCATATCACGCTTCAAGATCCATCGGCCGACCGACACCTGACCCTCTGGGCTTCTTTGTCGGCGCGCAGATCGCGGCTCCGGGACCGGTTCCGTCTTGAACAAGACCGGTCAGATGTCGAAATGTTGAACCAGGTCGACGTTTGACCGTCAGAAACGGACTGCCGGCGCCCGTAAGGTCGGACCGTTGCTGTTCAGCGTGATTGCTTCTGAAGCTCGCGCAAGATGTCGTCTTCCGTCACGTTCAATGCCGTCGCGTCGGTCACCGGCGGCCGATAGTTCCGATTCAGGTGTCGGCGCAGGGCCGCGGGCATGCCCCATGCCAGATACTGCAACACCAGACCCACCATCATGCCCACCGGTCCGATCAGGCCAACGAACGATATGGAACTCCGCCAAACCGGCAGCAGGAAGAGCATGCCCATCAGCGTCGCATATGCCACGACCAAGGTATAGCGCACCTTGATCCAGTCTTCGATAGACCGGTCCAGCCGCAGCTTGCGCCAGACCTGCCATGCGACTAGCGCATGCCAAAACCAGTTGATGGCGCACATCAGGTGCAACGGCGTCACGCCCCAAAAAAGCGGTCCGCCCAACGCCGTAAAGAACGGCAATGCCCCAACGACGACAAAGCCGCCGATGATCCAGGCTACCGGACTGCGCCGATGTTGATAAAAGGTGGTATGGGTGAACAGCGCCAGACAAATGTGAATCACAATCATGAGGATCAGAGGAAGCGGGAACAGGGCGGGATCGCGGAGGAAGAGATTGATGAAATTCAGATAGAAGACGGCCGCCAGCCAGTGCAGATTATGGTATCTGGGATTGAGGGCCAGGCGGAACAGAATCACGCCAATGCCCAGGCGCAGAATCATCACCATGCTCGTGATATAGATATTGTCCATGGTCCACTCCACTCCTCTCCAGTGCCACAGCCGCGCTCAGTGCGCCGCAATTGTGAACACGGACTGATAGTCTCGCAAGTACTTGAGCAGCTCGGCGACAATCTGCTCCTGATTGGCGATATTGTACCGTGCCAGCCGCGGCGTCAGATGCTGTTGCACCGCCTCGTACAACTCGGCATATTTGAGCCCCAGTGGATTCTTGCCGGCGTCTTTGACCGCCAGCAATACAATCCCTACTCCTGCATTGATCTTGGCCAGATCATTCAGCTTGAGACCGACGGATATGACGGGGTTTTCGGCCATGGATACCTCCTCGCAGTCTGGGACTGGCAAAAGCTTGGCCGGAACGCGGCATCGTCAGATCGATTTGCGCCTGCTCGAGCGGATTTTCGACCGAGTCGCGACTCGGACCATGGGCGATGAAACCGGCGGGCTCCGCTTCGCGTGGTTGCCGGCCTTGCCGCGCGCGCGGAGCATCGAGCGTCGCCGCCCATGGCGGAGCGGCAGGACGCGGTTCGTCTAATTTCGAGTGAAGACATCCGGCGGAGAGGCTCTTCATCTGAAGCGTTCGCTATCGATAAGCTCGGCGCGTCTCCTCGGCGAGAATCTCGATGCCGCGGCGCACGCGCTCGGGCGGCTGGCAATAGCTCAAACGCAGGCACTGCCGGGAGTGATCCCAATCGTCTTCGAGCCCGCTGAAGAAGTAGCTGCCGGGAACGACGATCAGTCCGCGCTTTTTGAGCCTGTCGTACAGCTCGCGATCGTCGATCGGCAGACCTCGGAACCAGATCCAGAGGAAAAACGCGCCTTCGGGCTCGTGGACGAGGTAGTCGACGTCGTCTCCCAGAAGCTCGTCGATCCATGCCAGCGTTCGGCGGCAGCGTTCCTTGTAGAAGGGACGGATACGTTCCGCGCACAGGCGCTCGATCTCGCCGCTCAGAAACAGCGGCTCGGTGATCACTTGGCCGATCGAGCCGTTGGAAAGCGAGACGACGGCGTTCGCCGCCGCGAGCTTCCGGACGATCTCGGGCGCGGCGACAACGATGCCGGTGCGGGTCGTGGGCAAACCCAGCTTCGAAAGGCTGAAGGAGAGGACCACATGGTCGGCCCAGGGACACGGGCGCGCGTCGCTGAAAACGACGCCGGGGAAGGGCAGGCCATAGGCGTTGTCGACGATGAGTAGGCAGCCGCGTTCGCGCGCCAGTCGCGACAGCCGAGACAGCTCTTCGTCTCCGAGAACGTTCGTCGAAGGATTGGTCGGGCGCGAGAGGCAGATCGCGGCCACGTCGTCGGGGATGGCGAGCCGGTCGAAGTCGACGCGGTACTTGAAGCGGTGGGCGCCGACGATCTCGATTCGCGGCTTGCTGGCGATGAACGGACTTTCGCCGAGAACCTGATCCGCGTAGCCGATGTACTCCGGCACGATCGGGAAGAGCACGCGCTTCCGTCCGCGCGCGCTTTCTCCGGCGAGTATGTTGAGCAGCAGAAAGAAGCCCGTCTGACTGCTGGGCGTCACGGTCACGTGTTCGGGACTGATCTCGCAGCCGCTCGTCCGGCTCAGAAAAGGGGCAAAGGCTTCGAGAAAGCGGCGCTTGCCCGAAGGAGCGTCGTAATCGCCGAGCATCGTCTCCATCGCGCCGGGCTCGGCCAGGATCTCCTGAAGACGCCGCCTCCACACGGCCTCGACCTCGGGCACGTGGGCCGGATTGCCGCCGCCCATCATGATCAGGTCCGGACCGCCCGAATCAAAGGCCTCGCCCAGGTCCTCCATCAAACGGAGGATGCCCGTCGAACCGGTGAGTCGTCGGCCGAAATCGGAGAGCGGGATATCCATGGGCGCGGCTCGTGTAGCTTATGATATCAGGCGATCCGCACGCGTGTTCCGTGAGACGCCGTCCGTGGAGCGCGCGATCATCGCGCCGCAGCCGGCGGTTCATTGACGCGGAACTCGGCTTGCGCCGGTTTCGGCGCACCGAGCGCGACCGCTCTGGCTCCCGGCGCGGCGCCGCCGGCCGTGACGCGAAACCGGCCCGCTTCCAACGTCTCGCGTCCTCGCTCGTCAACGAGCGACATCATCTCGGGCGCGATCGTGAATACGACCTGCCGGCTCTCGCCCGGCGCGAGCATGACGCGCTGGAATCCCTTGAGGGCGGCGAGCGGCGCTGGCGCCGACGCCTCGACGTCCGTGAGATACAGTTGCACGACCTCCTCGGCCGGGATCTCGCCCGTATTGGCCACGTTGACTCGCGCCATGACGCTTTCGTTCCGCGTGACGGCCCGCCGATCCAGCGCAAGCGGTCCGTATGTGAAGCGCGTATAACTCAAGCCGAAACCGAACGGATAGAGCGGCTCGGCCGTCATGTAGCGATACGTTCGACCGTTCATTCCGTAATCCTCGAAAGGCGGAAGGTCGGCGAGCGACTTGGGGAACGTGACCGGCAAACGTCCTGACGGAGAGACGTCGCCGAAGAGCACGTCGGCGACGGCATGGCCGCCCTCCTGTCCGGGGTACCAGGCGAGGAGCACGGCGTCGGCCAAGTCGTGCACCTCGGCGATTGTCATCGGGCTTCCGCCTGTCAGAACGACCACGAGTTTGCGCGCGCTGGCGCGTACCTTGCGCAGGAACTCGATCTGATTCGCCGGCAGGCCGATGTCGAGACGGTCACCCTTGTCCGGCGAGGCGATTGCATTGCCTTCTTCTCCTTCGAGAAGCGGCGTCAATCCGAGCGCGACGACGGTGACGTCGGCGTCTCGCGCCATGCGGGCGAGCCGGTCTGGGGGGCTCACGTTCGGCCGGTCGAGCAGCGCGCCTTGGCGATACTCGACCACCGTGGTCGGGCCGGCATGACCAATGACGCCCTCGAGTATGGTCGCCAGGTTTTCGCTGGCCCCGTAATAGTTGCCGAGCAAAGCCTGCACGTCCGTGGCGACGGGGCCGGCGACGTAGATCTTGTCGAGATTCCTTGAAAGCGGGAGCGTGCCGTTCTCGTTCTTGAGAAGAACGATCGATTTCCGCGCGGCCTCGCGCGCCAGCTCGCGGTGCTCTTGCGAGCCGACGACCTCCATTCCGATGCCTGCGTAAGGATTGTCGTCCTCCGGATCGAAGAGGCCGAGCCGGAAGCGCGTTGCCAGCAGCGTCGCCAGCGAGACGTCGATCTCATCTTCCGTGACCAGGCCTTGTTTCACCGCATCGAGCAAGGAACCGTACGTGTCGCCGCAGTTGAGATTCGTGCCGCTTCGCAAAGCCAGCGCCGCCGATTCCGCGTTCGTTCCAGTCACTTTGTGGCGCTCGTCGAAGTCGCGGAGCGCGCCGCAATCCGAGACGATGTGGCCGCGAAATCCCCATTCGTCGCGAAGAACGTCGATGAGCAGCTCTTTGTGGCCGCAGCAGGGGACGCCGTTCGTGCGATTGTAGGCGCACATCACCGCCTCGACGCCCGCGTCGACAAGCGCACGAAAGGCGTGGAGATACGTCTCGCGTAAATCCTTGAGGCTGACCACGGCGTCGAACCGATGCCGCTCGCCTTCGGGTCCGCTGTGCACGGCGTAGTGTTTCGCGCAGGCGGCGGCCTTGAGATAGCGCGGATGATCGCCCTGGAGACCGCGGACGAAAGCCGCTCCGATCCGCGCCGTCAGCTCGGGGTCCTCGCCGTACGTCTCCTGCCCGCGCCCCCAGCGAGGATCGCGGAAGATATTGATGTTCGGCGTCCAGAAGGTGAGTCCGCGGTAGCGCCCGCGGCGGCCGGCTTGCACGAAAGCGTGGTGCTTCGCGCGCGCCTCGTCGCCGATCGCCGAGGCAATGCGCTCCACGAGGGCGGCGTCGAACGTGGCCGCCAGGCCGATGGCCTGCGGGAATACGGTGGCTCGCCCCGCGCGCGCGACGCCGTGCAGGCATTCGTTCCACCAGTCGTATTCTGGAACTCCGAGCCGCGGGATGGACGGCGCGTTGTTCATCATCTGGGAAACCTTCTCATCGAGCGTCATGCGCGAGACGAGATCGCGCGCGCGCGATTCGACGGTTTGACTCGGATCAAGGTAAAGGGGCCTCTCCTCGGCGCCGGCAGGCGGCGCGCAGAGCATGCCGAAAATCAGCGTCATGGGTCCCCACAACAGCCTTGTTCGCATCGTTGACCTCCACGGAGCGCTTATTTCAGTATAGACGGACTCCGGTCGAGAAGGGGCATCGATCGCGGATTGAAGCGCCGGCGGCGAGCCGCGCGGGCCGTCGCGCTCCTGGAATCGGCCGCAAATGAATTAAGATTCTTCATCGGTCGGCCCGGCCGCGTCGGAAGACAGGAGCGCTCGATGTCCCAGCAGATCTACAACACGCTCACGCGACGGAAGGAAACGTTCGAGACCATACAGTCGCGCCTGGTGACGATGTACGTGTGCGGGCCGACGGTCTATGACAAGGCTCACGTGGGGCACGCCATGTCGGCCCTGGCTTTCGACGTCATTCGCCGCTATCTGGAGCATGGCGGCTATCAGGTGCGTCACGTCATGAACTACACCGACGTCGACGACAAGCTCATCCGGCGCGGCCGCGAGCTGGACGTCAATCCCATTCATCTGGCCGAGCGCTATATCGGCGAGTTTGAAAAGCACATCGCCGATCTCGGGCTTCTTCGAGCGACGGTCTACCCGCGCGCGACGGAGGAGATACCTCGGATCATCGCGCTCATCGAGCGCCTCGTCGCCAAGGGCCATGCGTACGCGATTGAGGGCGACGTCTATTTCCGCGTGAAAACGGACGGCGATTACGGCAAGCTTTCCGGCCGCCGACTGGAGGAGATGCGGGCGGGCGCGCGAATCGCCGTGGACGAGCGCAAGGAGGATCCGGTGGACTTTGCGCTGTGGAAGGCCGCCAAGCCCGGCGAGCCGTCATGGGAAAGTCCTTGGGGCTCGGGACGTCCGGGCTGGCACATCGAGTGCTCGGCGATGATCCTGCGCCACCTGGGCGAGCGGATCGACATCCATGGCGGAGGAAATGATCTCATCTTCCCCCATCACGAGAACGAGATCGCGCAAAGCGAGTCGGCGACCGGACAGCCCCTGGCTCGTTACTGGGCGCACAACGGCATGATGCAGCTCGCCGGCGAGAAGATGTCGAAATCGATCGGCAATCTTGTCACGATCGAGGAGTTCCTCGCGCGCCACGAGGCCGACGTGCTGCGAATGATGGTGCTGGGCTCGCACTATCGCAGCCCGCTCACCTTCTCCGATGAGACCGTGACCCAGGCGACAAGCGCCCTGGAGCGCCTACGGTCGGCGTTGAGACCCGTGACCTCCGCGAGCGGCGGAGCGGACGCCGGCAAGGCGGAGAACCTTGAACGGCAGATCGAGGCGTCGCGAAAACGCTTCCTTGCCGCCATGGAAGACGATTTCAACACGGCCGGCGCGCTCGGTCATCTCTTCGACATCGTCCGCGTCATCCATCAAGCGTGCGAGCAAGGCCTAGCGGCGGATCGCATCACGAGCGCGCAAGATCAGCTCAGGCTTCTGATGGGCGTGCTCGGGCTTCATTCCGAACGACCCGCCGCGGCCGGAGACAGATCGGCCGCCTTTATCGAACTACTCATCGATATGCGCAACGAACTGCGCGGTCTGAAGCTCTGGGCGCTTGCGGATCGCATCCGTGATCGCCTCGACGATCTGGGCGTGCTGATCGAGGATGCTCGCGAAGGCACGACCTGGCGCCGGCGTTGAATCGCGCCGGCATGCCGCTGGCTGAGCACGGAAGAAACGCCAGGGCCCAAAGGCGCAAAGTCGCCAAGGGCATCATAAGTAAATGCCCGGTTCTTGTTCCGTCTTTATGCGTCGCTGGCGCCTTGGCGTTTTTTCAGGCCGCCCTCGGCTTTTCTGGGCGCACGCCGGGCGGTACGATAGCGCCTGCAATGAAAGGAGCGATCATGTATAAACCCGTGCTTATTGCTTCCGGCCTGTTCGTCGCCGGCATTGCTCTAGATGCAACGCCCGCTCCGTCTCAGCCGACGAGGCTGCTGCGTTTTCCCGATATCGCGGGCGATCGGATCGTCTTCTGCCATGCCGGGGATCTGTGGACGGCGTCGGCGTCGGGCGGAACCGCGACACGCCTGACGGCTCACGCCGGTCTCGAAATGTTCCCGAAATACTCGCCGGACGGGAACTGGATCGCATTCACCGGCCAGTACGAGGGCGACGAACAGGTCTACGTCATCCCGAGTCAGGGCGGTCAACCGAGGCAGCTCACCTACTACCCGGCGCGCGGTCCTTTCGCGCCGCGCCACGGATACGACAATCAGGTAATGGGCTGGACGCCTGACGGAGGCGCCGTCGTTTTTCGTTCTCTGAGGGATGCGGACGGCGTGCGCTCCGAAGGCCGGCTTTATACGGTAAACCCAACGGGCGGACTACCCGCGCCTCTTCCCATGCCCACGTCAGGCGCCGCCGATTTTTCTTCGGACGGCAAACGCGTCGCCTACTCGCCGCTCTTCCGGGATTTTCGCACGTGGAAACGATACGAGGGCGGCTGGGCGCAGGATCTTTATGTTTTCGATCTTGAAAGCCACGAGCTGCGCCCGATCGCGCCGAGCCGGCGCACCGAACGGGACCCGATGTGGATCGGGAACGCGGTCTATTTTGCCTCCGATCGCGACGGCAAGTTGAACCTTTACGCCTGCGACCTCGAGACCGAGGAAGTGGTCAAGCTCACGAACAGCGAGACATGGGACGTGCGCTGGCCGTCGTCGGACGGCGTCTCACGTATCGTCTATGAGTTGGAAGGCGAGTTGCGCGTTCTCGACGTGAAGACGGGGCAGGATCAGGCGCTCGCCCTTTTCGTGCCCAACGACGGCGTCGCCATGAGACCTTTGCGTGTTTCGGTCGAGAAGAACGTCGAGGACTTCACGCTGAGCCCGAAGGGCGAACGGGCGCTGTTCGTGGCCCGCGGCGACGTCTTCACCGTGCCTATCGAGAAGGGGCCGAAGCGCAACTTGACGCGCAGCTCCGGCGCGCATGACAAGTGGGCGCGCTGGTCCCCGGACGGCGCGCGCATCGCCTTCGTATCCGATCGTAGCGGCGAGGATGAGGTATGGATCGTGGAGCAGGCGGGCGGAAAGCCCGAGAAACTCACGACCGGCGGGCAGGCCATGCGTTATGCCCCCGAGTGGTCGGCCGACGGCGGCAAAGTCGCTTTCTCGGATAAGGACGGCAAGCTCTACGTCCTCAGCCTGGCCGACCAGCGGCTTGTTGAGATCGCGGACGATCCGCGCGATCAGATCCGCGACTATGCGTGGTCGCCGGAAGGCGCCTTTCTCGCATTTTCCATGGTCGATCTCGACGGCATGAGATCGCTGCACATCTGGAGCGGCGAGGACGGCAAGCTCCACAGGATCACGGACGCGCTTTTCAACGAGCATGACCCCGTTTGGGACCCGACGGGCGAACAACTGTACTACTTGAGCGAGCGGCAGTTCGCGCCCCAGATCAGCGGATTCGAGTGGAACTACGCCACGAGCCGCGAGACGGGAATCTTCGCCCTGACTCTCAAGATGGACGGTCCGAGCCCGTTCCCGCCGCAATCGGACGAGGTGACGATCGGAGCAAGGAAAGACGAACCTCGGGATGAGTCGCAGAAGAAAAAAGACGGCGACGAAACCGAGAAGAAGACTACTTTTCGCATCGATTTCGAGGGCCTGGCGCGGAGAGTGACGGCCGCGCCGATCGAGGCCGGCAATTATCGAGGCCTGGCGGTCGTTCCAGACCATTTACTCTATCTACGCGCCGAGCCGTTTTTCTACGGGCGTGATCCCGTCGTCAAGCCGCAGCTCATGCTCTATTCCGTCAAGGATCGCAAGGAATCGGTTCTGGTCTCCGATGTGGACGGCTGGGCCGCCTCCGGCGACGGGAGCAAGGTGCTCGTCAAGGCCGGCGATATGTACGACTTGTATGAAGTCAAGCCCGAGGTCAAGGAAAAGAAGACCGTCTCGACCGCGGGTCTCATGGCCGATCGCGTTCCCGTGGAGGAGTGGGCGCAGATCTTCGGCGAGGTCTGGCGCCGCGCGCGGGATTTCTTTTACGTGGAGAACATGCATGGATACGACTGGAAGTCCGTCGGCGAGCGATACCGCGCGTTGCTGCCGCACGTGACGCATCGCTCGGATCTCAATTACGTCCTCGGGGAGATGGTGTCCGAGTTGAACGTCGGCCATACCTACATCCAGGGCGGCGATTACGAGATTCCTCGCCGGCCGCTTGTGGCCCTGCCCGGCGCCCGCTTCGCCCTGGACAGCGCGTCCGGCCGTTATCGCATCGCGCGCATCTTCACGGGGCAGAACGAGGAGGAGCGGTACCGTGCGCCGTTGACCGAGGTGGGAATCGACGCCCAGGTCGGAGATTACATCCTCAGTATCGACGGTGAACCGCTCGGCTGTTGTGACAATCCTTATCGCCTGCTGCGCCACAAGACGGATCCCGTGATTCTCACGCTCAACTCGAAGCCGACTCTCGAAGGGGCGCGGAAGGTCGCTTATCGTCCGATCGCGAGCGAGGAGAGCTTGCTTTATCTCGAGTGGGTGAACGGGAATCGCGAGAGCGTCGCGAAGACGACCGGCGGCCGGGCCGGATACCTGCACATCCCAGACATGGGCGCCGCCGGTAGTTATGAGTTCATCAAGTGGTTCTATCCGCAGATTCGCAAGGAAGGACTCGTGGTGGACGTCCGCTCCAACGGCGGCGGGAACGTGTCGCAATGGATCATCGAACGGCTGGATTCGAAGCTGCTCGGCACCCGATTCGGAAGGATCGACAGCCTGCCCTGGACGTATCCGGAGACGGTGCTTCATGGACACAAAGTCTGCCTGCTCAACGAGACCTCGGCTTCGGACGGCGATATCTTCCCGCACATGTTCCGGAAAGCCGGCCTGGGACCTCTCGTCGGCAAGCGTTCCTGGGGCGGCGTCGTGGGGATCAGCGATCATGGTCCGCTCATCGACGGCGGCCAGGTCTTCGTGCCCGAGAGCGGAACGAACGATGTCGACGGAAGCTGGATCATCGAGGGCCATGGCGTCGATCCCGACATCGTCGTCGAAAACGATCCGAAGTCGGTCATCGCCGGCCGGGACTTGCAGCTCGAGCGCGCGATCGAGGAGCTCGTCAAGATGATGGACGAGAATCCGTTGAAGCTTCCGTCGCGTCCACCGGACCCCGTCAAGACGCCCTGAGTCACGTCGGACTTCGTGAGGACGCGTTGGCGGCTGACAATTATGAGCGACGGGCTTTCGCTCTGCTCACGCCGCGGGAGCGTAAGATATCGAGGCTCGGGTACGAAGCGACCGGAAGGTGGATGATCGGCTGCGTGGGCTTGGTTCCGGTTTGCCAGTAACGAGCCAGAGTCTCTATCGCTGAAGACACGCGGGACGGCATTTCCACCGTGGCGGTGAGCAGGCCTTTGTCGATTTCCTTCTTGTATCGCGGCAGGCCGTCGATCGCCAGCATCGGAACGTTCCGCAGATCGGGGCGATTGAAGCGCCTGGCGGCATTCTCCACGGCGCGCCGAATGCCTGGAATCATGATCTCGCTCTGTGAGACGACGACATCGAGCGAAAAATCCGGCGTGAGAACCGCAAACCTCAGCCAGTGCATGCAGGTCTCTTCGGCGAGCGTTTCCTGAAAGCCTCCCGTGACCTTTGAAACTTTGTAAGTATCGTCACCTGCCAGGGATTCCTCCATTCCACGCAGTCGCTCCTTGCCGTCGAATGAGGCGGGATCGCCGAGCACGTGGAGGACATGCCCGCCGTTCGGCAACACGGCCTTGAGCTGACGCGCTTGGACGCGACCGGTTTCAACGGCGTCGGGAACCGTGCTCGCCGCCAGCGTGCCCGGGAAATCCCGTCTAAGCCGCGGCCAGCTCCACGCCGCGTTTTCATCCATGTCGGTGGACGTTCTATTCAGCAGGACGACCGATTTACCGCGACTCACGGCTTCCCGCAGCAATACCGTCGGTCCCATCATGGTCGCGGCCAAGATGATGAGCGCGTCGCATCGCTGCTTCCAAACCCGTTCGCCGATTTGCTGGCTCTGGACCGTGGAGTTCTCCGTCCACTGGTCGACGAGGTCGATGCTCATTCGTGCGGCCAAAGGACGCGCATCCTCGAGCCAGGAAAGCTGCGTCTCGTCTTTGTGCGTGAGGAGCACCGCGACAATCCTGTTCGTCGGCATCACTCATTCACTCCCGCAAATCGCTTCCACGAGACCGAGCCCGGGTTGTTTCCGCCATTAGTAGAGCAGGGATTGTGTTTCATATGCAACACGCCGAGACCGATCGCGACGGAACTGGCGCTTTCTAGCGAGCTTCATCCGTGACGTCCGGGCCGTGCGAACCTCCATCCGTTACGCGCGGACTCAAAGGACTTCGTCGTCGTTTGTCGCCGTCCGGCATGATCGCGCGATGAACGCCTCGCTTCGCGACAACGATGAGGTTTCTCGGGAGCGGAGCAAGGGCGCGAAGTCGCAAGGAGGCGTGATGCAAGGCTCCTCGATCACGCCGCCTTGATGATTTTTGCGTCCAGTCGTCTTTACGCTTATGTTTCTTTCATGTGGCGGCATTTATTGCCGGCCATGGCGAGCGCCTTGGCCGTGCACTACAATCTCCACGACGTGAAGGCGGGTTCAAACCAAGGAGGAGACATGAAAGCCACTTTCGCGACGTTCTTGATTCTGGCCGCAATCGGCGTCGGCGCGTGGGCGCAGGACGGCGCGATCGCCGGCGAGAAAGCCGTTCGAGTCGGGGTCCTCGACATGGATCGCCTCCTGCACGACAGCAATATTGGGAAAGATTATACGGCTCGGATCGAGAAGCTTCAGAAGGAGCTCCAGGCTCAGATGGCGCAGAAGCAGGCGGAGCTGGAGCGCATGGACGAGCGTATCCGGACGATGCAAGCAAAGCTCGATCAGGATCGTGCGACCCTGAGCGCGGACGCGTTTGAAGAGAAGCGGCACGATCTCGCCAAGGCGAGTCGCGAGCGCGAAGCTTTCTTTCAGGACGGACAGGCCGAGCTACAGCGCAGGCAGCGTCAAGTGGAACAGCAGAATCAGGATCTGAACCAGGATCTGAACGGCAAGATCGCGCCCGTTGTTCGGGAAGCCGTCCAGGCGAAGAATCTGGATATCGTGATCGATAAGCGCGTCTGTGTTTCCGTTTCGAACGCTTTCGATGTTACCGAAGACGTGCTCGCGCGAGTCAACCAGACGCATGCGGCGGCCGCGCCCGCTTCGAAATAGAACAAGACGGCTTCGGTCCTCTGAGCGTACTGGCGTGTAGTATGCTCGAAACGAGGTCGTCGATGAGATCCGTTCATCAAGGAACGCGATCGCTTTCGGCGGCGTGTTGAGAGTCACGCACACGAGCATGCCCGATTCTCGGCTTCAGGAGCGATTGCGCAACCTGCGACGCGCGAGCGTGTCGTCGCCGGATCCGCCGCGCGAGGATGGGCGGCAAGAGCCGGACGCGCTTCCGCGGCTTGAGCGGTCGATGTTGGGAGAAGCGGGAGAGGGTCTCACGCTCAAACAGCGTCTCGAGCGCCTCGTCGCCGCCGCCGGCGCGCGAGAACGCGCGCGTTTGACCGCCCCGCATCGGCCTCTCGAAACGCTTGTTCCGGCGCGCGAGATCGAGAATGAACGCGGCCGGTTCTTGCTCGTCGAGGAAAGCCGAGCGCTTGACGCGATGCACGGGGACGTTACGCTCTCGCGGCTGCAGGCGATCGCGCCGCGCAGCGTCCATGTTTTGTCCGGCGACCGGGATCACGCCGATTTCGATCTCTCGCGCGCGGTATTCGTCGACACCGAGACGACCGGTCTGGCCGGCGGATCCGGAACGGCGGCGTTTCTCGTCGGCCTCGGCTTTATCGAGGACGGACGCTTCGTCGTGCGGCAGTACTTCATGCGCGACTATGACGAGGAGCCGGCGTTGCTGCACGCGTTGATCGACGACCTGGCGCGCTTTTCGGATCTCGTGACGTTCAACGGCAAGATGTTCGACATACCTCTTTTGGAGACGCGTTTTCGGATGAACCGCGCGCGTTTTCCGCTTGAGATCGCGCGCCATCTGGACTTGTTGCACCCGGCGCGCCGGCTGTGGAAGGCGCGGCTCGAATCATGCCGCTTGAAAACGCTTGAAAGCGCGTTGCTCGGCGTGACTCGCGTGGGAGACATTCCGGGCGAAGCGATACCGCAAGCCTACTTCAGCTACGTCCGTGATCGCGAGGGCGGAATGATGTCGCGCGTTTTCGAGCACAACCGGCTTGACATCGTGTCGCTGGCGGCGCTGTCGGCGCTCGCGTGTCAGTGGATCGAGGAAGGGCGCGCCGAGGACCCGCGTGACGTCCTGAGCCTGGCGCGCGTGCTCGAGCGCGCGGAGCTATACGAGCGCTCGGAGGACGAGTATCGACGCGTGGTCGCGAGCGGGAACGATATCGACGCGGGCCATGTCCGATTATCGGCGCTCGTGCGCCTCGCGCGGCGTCGGAAGCGCTCGGGCGACGGACCTGGAGCGGCGGCGCTGTGGGAAGCGGCGGCGCGGGAGGGCTTTATTCCGGCCTTTCGCGAGCTAGCCGTTTATCACGAACACGCGCGCCGCGATCCCGAAACGGCGCTCTTGGCGGTCGAGGAAGGCTTGGCGCGGCTTGGCGGGAGTCGCGTCGGGACTTCAACCGTGATGTCTCGCGATCTCAATGCGCGCAGGGAACGATTGCGGCGGAAGGTGGGCGATTGCGCGGCGAGTCGGGCGCCCCGTCGTAAAAATCCACAACTAAGATAACGTATAGGAAGAAACGTGAAGTCGCGGGGGCTTCAGCTCCGCTCTGGGCTTAGCCGTTGACACAAGCATGGCAGAAACGCCAAGACACGAAGACGCCGGATCTCAAGGATCGTCGGATGGAGTTCCCCGGCTTTTCTCCGCGACTTTCCGCTATTTTCCTTTCCTATGCGGCGGCGCTCATCGATGTTTCACCGTAGGTGAAGTGATGTTCTTGGCGTAGATGACGGAAATCATGTCCAGGCGGCTTCAATGGTCGTCGCGTCGCCGTTCGCTGCTCACGGACGTTTTCGGCCTCGGGTTGTTGCTGTTTCTCGTGCTCGATTATCTGCGTCCGTCACTGCTGGTGATTCCGACGATTCCCGCCGGAGGAGATACGCCGTGTCATTTCCCGACCGCCGTGTTTCTGCGCGAGCAACTGCTGCCCCAGGGTCGAATCCACGGCTGGTATCCGGGCGCGTACCTCGGCCATCCTCTTCTGCTTTACTACTTTCCGCTTCCGTTCTTGATCATGGCGTTTGTATCGTTGATGACGCCGATGCCGGCGGCTTTCAAAATCGTGACGGCGCTTGGCGTTCTCCTGCTGCCGCCGCTGACGTTTCTCGCTCTGCGTCGTATGGGGCTGCGCTTTCCGGCGCCGCTTCTGGGCGCCGTGGCCGCCACGGTCTTTCTGTTTCTCGAGGAGAACCCGATCTGGGGCGGGACGATGGCCAGCATGCTCGCGGGAGAGTTCGCCTATTCCTTCGGGACGGCGCTCGCCGTCTTGTTCCTCGGTTTGGTTTTCCGCGATCAAAACGGGAGCGGGCGGAGATGGAGCGCCGCTTTCATGCTGGCTCTCACTGCCCTGGCCCACGGTTACGCGGTCCTGTGGGCGGGATTGTCCGCGACTTTCTTTCTCTTCGCGCGTCGTGATCGCGGCGCGGTCCTGCGGCGCCTTTCAATCGTGTGGGGATTGGCCTTCGCTGGAGCGGCGTTCTGGCTGTTGCCGCTGCTTGCCGAGTGGCGATGGACGACGCCCTACAACGATCCGTGGATCGATATCGGTTGGCGTAATCTCGCGCCGCCGCTCTTGTGGCCGATGTTCATGATGTCCGCGATCGGACTCGTCGTGTTCATGGGCGGCGCCCGGCGCGCGGATCCGATGCGCGCGCCGTTTTTTTTCCTGCTCCACGCGGCGGCGGTGGCCGTGGCGCTGGCGATCGCGGGATCCGCGTTGGGCGTCGTGAACGTCCGTTTCCTGCCCTTCGCGCAGTTGAGCGTTTGCCTCGCCGGAGCGGTTGCTCTCGCGCGCATCGTCGCGTGTTTGCGCGCTCCCCATCTGACCGCGCTTGGTTTGACGATTCTGGCCGTCGTCTTCGCTGACGCCGGCAACCGCGTTCTGCGCAGGTGGATCGAGTGGAATTATACGGGTCTCGAGACCAAGGAGCTGTGGCCCGCCTTCGATCGTCTGGCGCGAGAGCTGAGAGGTTCCGCCGCCGATCCGCGCGTGGCCGTGGAATACAGCCCTGAACACGAGAAAGCGGGCTCGATCAGGGCCTATGAGACGTTGCCGTTCTTCTCCGGACGCTCGACGCTCGAGGGGGTCTACAATCAGGCCAGCCTGTCTTCGCCGGCCGTTTATTATCTCGCCTCGGAGCTCTCAGCCGTTGCTCCCAATCCGTATCAGACGCTCGCGTACTCTTCTTTTGATCCCGAAACGGCCCTGGAACGTTTGCGTCTGTTCAATGTAAGTCAGGTCGTCGCTCTGAGCGCTCGGCTCATCGATGCTCTTGATGCGCGCGCCGACGTCGAGCGCGCCGCTCATGTGCCGCCTTACGTGGTTTTCAACGTCAAGAATCCCGGGCCCGGGTATGTCGAACCGCTGGCTTATGCTCCCGTGCGTTGCTCGCCGAGCCGATGGAGGGAGAAGGCGTATGCTGACCTGCGGCGCAAGCCTCCCGCGCGTGTTCCGTTGGTCCTGACCGACGATGAGCGATTCACTCTCGTGAATCCGGAAAATGACTTTGCGCTTCCGGAAGTCCGTCTGCCCGATGACGTGCAAGTGGACGAGGAGATCCATGGCGAGCGGATTCTCATCCGCACGAGCCGGATCGGCCATCCTCTTCTCGTCAAGGTCTCATATCACCCGCGATGGCGGGTTCGCGGGGCCGACGGGCCGTTTCTCGTGGCGCCTTCTTTGATGCTCGTCGTTCCGCGGGAGGCGCTCGTGGAGATGTCATATGCGGCGCGCACATGGAGCGACGGATTGGGCGGCGCCCTGACGCTGCTTGCTTTATTGGCTTGGGCGGGCGATCGTGCGCGCGGAAAGGTGACGGCAAGCCGGCCTTGATGGCAAGATTATTGAGGCGTAGGAGACGGCTTTGCACGGAAAGATCGGCGCATACGGCGGCGCTGATCGCCGCATGCGTGGCGCTGGTCCTGCTAGGCCGCGCGCTGTCGAAACACAGCATCGACTACGCCGTCTACCACCAGGCGGCCCGCAGCCTGCTCGCGGGACGGACGGATCTGTATGCCGGCGACTTCGCGCTTCAGCCGCCGATGCGTTACGTATATCCGCCTCTTTTCGTCATGCTCGTCGCGCCGCTGGGCCGGCTGACGCTCGCGGACGGTTTCGGTCTCTGGTTTGCCCTCTCGGCCTTGACGACTCTGGCTGTGGCGCGCGCCGGTTGGCGCGCATGGAATGGACGGGATACCCGCCTGCGCCTCTGCGTTTTGCTTGGTCTCGCCGGGCCGTTCGTTGTCTACGGGTTACGAAGCGGGAACGTGCATCTGCCGGTCGTGATGCTCGCGACGGCCGCGATCATCGCCTGGAGCCGGCGGCAGACGTGGCGCGCCAGCCTGCTGCTGGCCTTCGCCGGCGCCATCAAGGTTTTTCCGCTCTTCCTGCTCGTCTACTTCACGCTCTTGAGGCAGTGGCGGCTTGTTGCGCGGGCGGCGGGGCTGAGCGTTTTGCTCTGGCTCTTGCCGGTTTTGCAGTTCGGCCCGCGCGCGACGATCGCGCTCTATCGTCACTGGCACGAGGACGTGGCCTCCAATATCGATCGGCTGCGACTTGAAAGCCGGCTGGATGTCTCGATTATCGGAGCAGGCGCGCGTTGGCTCGGCGAGGCCGATTACGCGCAACGCATTGATCGCGACTATCCCCAGATCAACCTTTTCCGAATCGACCGGGCGACGAGCGGTCGCCTGATGCGTTTGTTCGTGGCGGTCGTCTGGGCGCTCTCGTTGGCGGGATGCATTCGTCTGGGACGCGCTCGTGGCGCAGAGCGGGCGGCGCGGTCCGCCGGTCTGGCGAGCCTCTGGATGACGACCCAACTCCTCGTCGGTCCATATACGACGCTGCTCTATCTTTGCGGCTGGCTCGTTCCCGCCCTGGCGCTGCCTTGCCTGTTGCGGGGCCGTCGCTTCGGACGTTCGGCGCTGATCGCGGTCACGCTCGTCAATCTGGCGCTGATTCTCGTTCCGGGAAGCGCGGCGCATCGCGCGATCGAGGCGGCTGGAGCGCACACGGTCCTCGGACTGTGCCTCTGGATCCTGAGTCTCACGGTCGTGTTCAACCTGAGTCGTCGTTCTCGTACCGGCGACGCCCAACCGTTGTTCCATCGACCGCGCCCGAACATCGAACGGCGTGATCCGCACTCGTCACCCGAAACGTTGAACGCGGTTCCCCGTAAAACGGAAGGGGCACGATCACGTTCATGATCACGGCAACGGGAACGCGGTGACCCGCGCCCGACCGACGAAAGGGACCGCCCGCTCCCGTCACCCGAAACGTTGCACGCCGTTCGCCCGCGCCTGATAGCGCGATACTCGTAAAACGGACGGGAAACGGGGACGTTCACAATCACGTTCACGCGCGTCCGTCAACCGAAACGTTGAACGCGATCCCAGCAGACAAATACAAAGGCAAGCATTGGGCACAGTCAGAAACATGAAGTCGTTGGGGACGCCATCATGAAAACCGTAACATGACAGCGATGGCTGGTCCTACCACGGTCTTTCTGGATCTCAAGCGCCGACTGCCATTTAAATGCCGTGCATCAGAGAGATTCGCTCCCTCCCATCTCGCGCCGAATGGCCTCGACGATCGGTCCCTTGAACACACAGAGGCGAAGTAGCTGGAGGCTCGATTCGGGGTGCGCCGTGAAATATTCGCGGACAGCCCGGACGTAGGCGCGGGCACATACATCGATGGGAACGGCGAAAATTCCAGAGCTGACTGCAGGGAAAGACAGTGATTGCCATCCCCTCTCATGCGCGCGGAGAAAGGCCGCGCTCATCGTCCTGACGAGCTTGTCCTCTTCGTCGCCTTCGCCAAACCGCGGTCCGACCGCGTGAACCACCCCTTTGAAGGGAAGCCTTCCTGCCGCGGTGACAACGGCTTCTCCAACCGGGACTCGCCCCTGCTTGCGGACCAGTTCGTCGCCTTCGCGATCCAAATCAGGACCGGCGGCCGCCGAGATCGCCGCCGCGCCGCCGCCGCCGTGGGACAGTCCGCCATTTGCGGCATTGACGATGCCGTCGGCGGACTCGGCGAGCAGGTCGTGGATCACGGCCTCGAACTGTCCGTTGTTTGGAAAAAAGAGTCTCGCGATCAATGTTCCGGGCATGTGCGTTTCCTGTACGGCATCATTGTATCTTGGTCTGGCGTAGGATCTGGACGCGAGTGATATCTCGTCTATGTGAATATCCCC
>JAFGSN010000041.1 GCA_016934575.1 Vicinamibacteria bacterium | reverse complement strand
CTCCCTGTGAGCAGAAGTGCATCAACGAAGCGAAGGTGTGCAAGGCGAAAGCGAGCAACTCTTTGGATTCGTGCCGCATGCAGGCTCAATATTTTTTGTCCAACTGCTGCGATGCCAACAATGGCGGGGGCCGCTACCCGTGCCCCTACACCTGCCCGACGGCGGGCGTCGAGCTGGAGTGCTGGTGCTACACAGACAACGAATGCTTCACCGAAGGTGACAGGATTCTTACCACGTGCGAGCATATGTACAAAGTCAACGTCGTAAACTGCACTGTTGGGTACCAGAAGTGCGTGGCTACCTACTGCAGCCAGTAGCCACAGCGTAGGAGCAGGGCCGGCCCCTCGGAGCCGGCCTTCTCGCCCATGCGGAAGCATCTCGGCCGCAAGCCCAAGCGAGCTACTCGGACTCCGCGCTACACTTTCCCTCAAATCCTAATCCGTTCGATTTCGTCCTGAGTGAGCTGTGCTTGGCGGTCGGAGAGCTTTGGTCGTGCGCGGGTCGGCGTGGCCGGCGACGTACTGTGCCGTCTCGACGTCGCTGCCGCCTTCGAGGAAGGCCGTGATCCCGGTCGCGCGGCACGAGTGACAGCACAGATCCTCGGGCATTCCCACATCCTTGGCCCGCTTCTTGATCATACGAAACACGCCGTTCGGCGTCAGGAGGCCTGGGCTTCTTACCGCTCAAATCATCCAAGACGCAAGACCGCGAAACGGGCGCCGAGAATGATAACATCCGTCCGGGAAGACAATAATGACCGGCGAGGTTATCGACTGCTCCGTCGTGATCGTGCATTATCACGCCGAGGAGCATCTCGTTCGTTGTCTCGATCGTCTGGAAGCGGGATGTCGCGGGCTGCATCACGAGACGTTCGTCTTCGACAACTCGCGAACGCTTGACGCGACCGAGATCGCGCTGCGTTTCCCGGACGTACGATGCATCGTCAACGCGCATAACGTCGGGTTCGCTCGCGCGGCCAATCAGGGCATCGAGGCGGCGCGCGGCCGCAACATCCTTCTGCTCAATCCCGATGCGACGACTCACGAAAACGCCGTGACGCGCCTCGTGCGATACCTGGACCGACATCAAAGCGTCGGCGCCGTCGGACCACGGTTGCTCGATCCTGACGGCCGATTGCAGTACTCGTGCCGCCGTTTTCCCGGCTGCTTCACGATCTTCTTCGGCCGCTACGCATTTCTCACGAAGCTTCTGCCGCGCAATCCGGGCTCGCGTCATTATCTCTATCTCGATTGGGATCACAACTCCGAGCGCGATGTGGACTGGCTGTCCGGAGCGTGTCTTCTCATGCCGCGCCGCGCGCTCGACGCCGTCGGCCCCCTCGACCCTCGGTTCTTCCTCTTCGTCGAGGACATGGACTGGTGTCGTCGAGTCCATGACGCGGGGATGCGCGTCGTCTACCTGCCCGACGCCGTGGCGACGCATGCGATCGGCGCGAGCCGCGAGACGCGATCCGCGTCCGTGATCCGGGCGCGCCATCGCGGCATGTGGCTTTACTATCGCAAGCATCTCCGACGTTGCTGCATTCTGTCGACGCTCGTGATGCTGGGCCTGGCGCTGCGCGCGGCCTTTCTGATCGTCACCTCCAGGTTGAAGGGCAACCGTCGCGAACCATGTTATTCCTTCCGTTCGGCATCACGGGTCTGATCGCGGCCGCGCTGACGCCGATCCACATTCTTCTGGCGCGGCGCGCGGGCTGGCTCGACCGGCCGCTGCCGTCCAAGATTCATGCAAGGCCGGTCCCGACGATGGGCGGCCTGGCCGTGATCACGGCCGTTTTAGTCGGCGTGTGGCTTGCCGCCGGCCGGCTCGGATCGCTTCATGCCGATCACGCCTTTGCTCTCGTCCTGGCGAGCGTCCCCATTGTCATCGTGGGAATCCGGGACGACTTGCACGGCTGCCGAATTTGGCCCCGGCTCGTGGCGCACTGCGCGGCCGGATCGGTCCTCTTCATATACGGTTTGCGCGTGCAGCACGTGACGAATCCGTTCGGCGCGCCCTTTGACCTTGGGGCGTGGAGCTGCTTCGTGACCGTCGCCTGGACGGTTTTACTGATCAACGCCCTGAACATCATCGACGGTCTCGACGGCCTAGCTTCCGGCACGGGCCTGCTAGCCTCGTTCAGCATAGGATGCGTCGGCCTGTTGCGGCACGAGACCGACACAGCCGTCTTCGGCTTCATTCTGACCGGAGCGCTCGCCGGATTCCTGCCATACAACATGCCCCGTGCACGCGTGTTCCTCGGAGACGTCGGAAGCACTTTCATCGGATTGTCGCTCGCCGCGCTCTCGCTCCTCGAAAACCGAAAGACGACGACGACTCTGACTCTCCTGCTCCCGCTTGTGGCGCTCGCGCTGCCTGTTCTGGAAACGACGCTGTCGATCCTACGGCGCGCGCGCGACGGCTTGAATCCGATGCGCGGCGATCTGGGCCATCTCCACCATCGCCTCTTGCGGCGGGGTCTGTCGCCCGTTCGAGCAACGAGCGTTCTCCTGGGCGTGACGGCGGTCTTCGGTCTCACGGCTGTCGTGCTTTCATTGGCCTCCAAGGAAATGTCATTGCTCATGACCGGCGGCGTCTTCCTGTTTGCTTTATTCGTTCTCTGGAAAGCGTTCTCGTTCAAGCGGCCGTGATCACGCGCGTTCGAATCGGTTATGCTCATGATCGTGCTGAAGGAGCTTTTCCGCTATCGCGCGCTGGCACTCAACCTCGTCCTCAAGGATCTGAGGCTCAAGTATCGAGATTCCGTCTTCGGCGTGCTCTGGTCTCTGCTGCACCCTTTGCTTCTTCTGGCGGTTTACACGCTGGCCTTCAAGATCGTCATGCGCGTGCCCGTCGAGAACTATCCCGCGTTTCTGCTCGTCGGACTTCTGCCTTGGACGTTCTTCGCGACCTCGCTGCAAGGATCGACCCTCAGCGTCATTGGCGCGGGCGGTCTCATGCGCAAGGTGCGCTTTCCGCGTGAGACGCTCCCGCTCGCCACCGTTCTTTTCGCGTTCGTCCAGCTCGCGCTCGCGCTCGCGGCGTTTCTTCCGGCAGCCGTGCTGTTGCTTCGCCTTCGGCTTTCATGGACGGCGCTTCTCTTCGTTCCGATCCTCGGCGTTCACTTCATACTGACGCTGGGGCTCGCCCTCTGCCTCTCCGCGCTCGCCGTGCGTTTTCGCGACGTCATCCATCTGACGGAGGTCGCCCTGACGCTCGTCTTCTGGCTCACGCCGATTCTCTATCCCGTCGCTCTCGCGCCGAAAGCGCTGGTCCGGCTGTTTTCGTTCAGCCCGCCGGCGGCTTTTACCATCGCCTATCAGGACGTTCTCTACTGGGGGCGCGCGCCCGATGGCCGGCTCTGGCTGGCCATGATCACGGGCGCAATCCTGGCTTTGTCGGTCGGCGTTCTCGTTTTTCGACGCCGCGCGGCTTTCTTCGCCGAAGAGGTGTGATCGGCATGTGGTCCATCGAGCTGTCTCGGGTGAGCAAGGAGTTCGTCCTGCGCCACAACCCCGCCCAGGACCTCAAGGTGCAACTAATCCGGATTCTGCATCCCTGCCGGGAGAAGGAGCGGCGCGAGAGGCTCGTCGCCCTGAACGGCGTCGATTTACGGGTGCGCCGGGGAGAATTCGTCGGCGTCGTTGGATCGAACGGCTCCGGCAAAAGCACGCTCTTGCGCTTGCTGGCCGGCATCTATCCTCCGACGCGCGGCGCGCTCTCCGTTCATGGGCGTGTCGTGCCGCTCATCGAGCTCGGCGTAGGCTTCCATCCCGACCTGAACGGGGAAGAAAACGTCTTCCTGGGCGCCTCGCTCTTCGGCCTGTCACGGCGGAAAGCGCGGGGCATGCTCTCGTCCGTGATGGAATTCTCCGAGCTGGCTCCGTTCGCCCGCATGCCGCTCAAGAATTACTCCACGGGCATGTACATGCGCCTGGGATTCGCGATCGCCGCGCATCTCGACGCGGAAATCCTGTTGCTTGACGAAGTCCTGAGCGTGGGCGACGAACATTTCAGGCAAAAGTGTTTTTCGTGGCTCGCGCGCACGCGCGAGCGGGACGTGACGATCCTCTTCGTTTCACACAGCCTCGAGCTCGTCGAGAAACTTTGCGACCGCGCGGTATGGCTCGACCGCGGCAGGATCGCGGCCGACGGCGAGCCGTCAAGCGTCGTGGCGAAGTATCGCGGAGCATCATGACCGCCGAGAACGCCGGGCCGAACGCCTCCTTCGACGTCGTCTATTTCGCAAGCGTCGACTGGCGTCATACCTGGCAGCGCTCACAACATCTCGCGTCGCGTCTGGCCCGATGCGGTCGCGTGCTGTACCTCGATCCGCCGGGATTGCGCGCCCCTCGACGGTCCGACATCTTCAGGCTTTTCGCGCGATCGGGACGTCAAGAAAGCCGCCCCGTGCCGAACCTCGATGTTTCACGCACGCTCCCCTGTTGGCTAAGCGTCCGATACAGCTTGATAGCGCGCCTTAACGCATGGAGGACTCGTCGCATCGTGCGCAACTGGATGCGTCGCGGAAGCGGACGGCCGCCGCTCCTTTGGGCGAGTCGTCCCAGCCCGATCGTGCTCGAAGCGACATGCGGTCTTCCCCGAACGGGTTTCGTGTATGACGCCGTCGATCGCTTCGCCGCCTTTCACCCGAAGAACGCGCGTTTCATCACTGATACGGAGCGGTCGATCGTCCGCTCGGCCGACGTTGTTCTGGCCGTGAGCGAGAACCTGCATCGAGACCTGTCCTCCGTCAATCCCCACGCCTATCTCGTTCCCAATGCCGTCGATTTCGCCCATTTCTCGCGGGACAAGAAACACGAGCCTCCTCCGGCGGAACTGGCTCGTCTTCCGCGGCCCATCGCCGGCTACGTCGGCGAGATCGCTTCGTGGCTGGATCTCTCCATCATCGAGCGTCTGTCGCGGTCGGGCGTTTGCGCTTCCATTGTTCTCATCGGTCCGGCGGAATCCGATCAAATCCGGCGACTGCGTAAGCTGCCCAATACGCACTGGCTCGGACGTCAACGCTACTCCGATCTGCCGCGATACGTGAGAAATTTCGACGTCGGGCTCATCCCGTTTCAGATCACGCCCCTGACCCTCGCCTCCAGCCCCATCAAGCTCTTCGAGTATCTAGCCGCCGGATGCCCGGTCGTGAGCACGCCGCTTCCGGCGGTCGAGGCGTACGGATCGGTCACGCATATCGCCGATTCCGTTGGTTTCGTGGCCGGCGTCGCGGACGCCCTCAAGACGGCGCAAGACGCTTCATTACGACGGCGACGTGTGGACATGGCGCGAGCGAACGACTGGCGGTTTCGCGTCGAACGGATCATCGATATTCTGCATCAACACGGGATGGCATGAGGCGCCTTCTATTCATCGTCGGCACGCGACCGGAAGCGATCAAGATGGCGCCCGTGATCCGGGAGGCCTGTCGCCGTCGATCGACGCGGCCGATCGATGTTCGCGTCTGCGCCACCGCTCAGCATCGAGAGTTGCTCGACCGCGCGCTCGACACGTTCGAGATCACGGCCGACCATGATCTTGACGTGATGCTGGATCAACAGAATCCGCAGAATGTCTTGGCGGGGATCGCCACGCGACTCACGCCGATCCTGCTCGCGAATCGTCCGGACTGGGTCGTCGTGCAGGGCGACACGACAACGACCATGGCTTCCGCCGTGACAGCGTTTTATTCCGGCATGCCCGTCGCGCACGTCGAGGCCGGCTTGCGCACCGGCGACCTGGGCCATCCTTTTCCCGAAGAGGGCAATCGACGACTCGTCACGGCGATCGCCCGCCTGCACTTCGCGCCGACGAACGTCGCGCGCGCGAACCTGCTGCGCGAAGGCGTCGATCCTGCGCGTGTTCTGGTCGTCGGGAACCCCGTCATCGACGCGCTTTCATGGGCTCTCGATCAACCGTGCGATCTCGCCGCGCTCGGCCTTCAGGCCCTCGTTGACGATCCCGCGCGTCGCCTCCTTCTCGTGACGGCGCATCGCCGGGAAAGCTTCGGCCCGCCGCTCGAATCGATCGCCGATGCGCTGAACCGGATCTCGGCGATATACGGCCGGAATATCCTGATCGTCTTTCCGGTCCATCCCAATCCCGATGTACGAACGATCGTCGAATCCCGCCTGGGATCAAGGGACAACATCTTGCTTCTGCCGCCCATGGATTACATTCCGCTGGCGCACCTTCTGCGCCGCGCCCATCTCGTGCTGACGGATTCCGGAGGATTGCAGGAAGAGGCGCCCGCGCTGGGCAAACCCGTTCTCGTTCTAAGAAAGATGACGGAGCGTCCCGAGGTCGTCGAGCTTGGCGCGGCCCGGGTTGTCGGCACGGACCAGGCTCTCATCATCAGCGAGACATGCGGGCTGCTCGACGATGCTGCCGCTTATTCACGAATGGCGCGGCCGGTTCGTCCATTTGGCGATGGTCACGCGGCCGAACGCATCGTCGGAGCGCTCATCGGAGAGAACATGGCTGCTTTCGAGCCCGATAATTCACCTGAAATCACTGACGCGGTCTGATCGATAGGTCGAACGCAGAGGCGCAAAGTCACGCAGGTGTAAAGGGGCGCCTCTGGGCCTTTGCGCTATTCCCGATTGCGGGATTTTTACATCCGCAAGAGCTGCCGCATCCTTTCCGCGTCACTGATGCCCGGATCCAGATCGAGCGCACGACCCAGATGACGGCGGCCCTCGTCTTTCTGTCCGAGATGCTCGAAAAGCAATACACCGAGCATTTTGTGGGCCATCGCCGAGTCCGGCTGCTCCTCGAGAGTCTCTCGCAAGGTTCTGACCGCATCGTCGATCCGGCCCAGTCGCATTGTCGCCACGGCATATCGCAATCGATATGTCGTCTGGTTCGATTCGAATCGCGCGGCCTGCCGGTGTTCATCGAGAGCTTGAAGCATGCGGCCGGTTTGCTCGAGCGCGAGAGCAAGGTTGTGACGCGCAGCGGCGTCTTCAGGCGCCAGCTCCACGACACGCCCGTAAAGCGTCACGGCATGATTCCAGTCTCCCGACTCCGCATATGCCGCGGCAAGATTGCCGATGGCCGTCAGGTCAAAGGGGTAATCCTGGACCACGCCGTCGAGCACGGCGCGCGCCGTGAGGGGCAGTCCGCGGTGAAGCGCGGCGGTGCCATGAGCAAAAAGCGCTTCCTTGCGACGGGGATCGAGCGACAAGGCGCGCGCGGCCTCTTCCTCAGCCTGCCTGAAATCGTTTTCGTTCAGAGCTTTGATCGCTCGCAACACATGACGATCCGCGGCCGTTCGGTACGCATGGCGAGGCGCGGCGATGGCGAGCCCCAGGACCACGACGACACCCATCACTATCCTCATGATGCGCGCGTGTTCGGCGCGGATTTCCCGTTCCGCTCGTTCCAACCCCTGATTCGTCTGGAGACTCGACACGATGACCGCGGCGACGAGCAAGGACGCCGGCATTTGCAGCGGAAAACCAAAGGTGCTTGTCACTGTTAGGCCAGCCAGCGCGATCGCGCAGGCCGCTCCGAATCGACGGCTATCGTTGCCGAGAAGCCCGGCCACGGCAAGCCGCCAACATCCGAATGCCAGCCACGCCGCGATCAAGAGGCCAGGCAGCCCCAGCTCCGCGAGAATCTGCAATGGCTCATTGTGAACACGATTGAGCTGTCGAGTCTCGCCGAACATCGGGTCCCTGACTGCGGAGCGCGCATATCTGGGATAGATCACGGGGTGATTGCCGATTCCGACACCCAGCAGAGAATGGTCCGTGATCATCTCCACCGTGTTCCGCCACACGGCCAGTCGCGTTCTGACGCTGAGAGCGCTAGCGTCAGCCAAGACGCCCGTCTCGGATCTTCCTCCGCCCATCGCGGCCTCGAATGACGCCCGTAGATGCCGATATGGCGAAACGCCCAGACTCGGATGAACCACGCGCGACTGACTGATGAGCACGAGAAGCGACACCGCGCCGGCGATCGTGATCATCAGGAAACGCGGCCTGAAAACGCGACGTTTCCATGATCGAGCCGTGACAAACGCGAGAAGCGCCGCCTGAACGGCGAGCGCAAACCAGGCGGCTCTCGAATATGCCACAAACAGATATGCGAGCATCAGTGCCGCCGTGCCAATGACAGCCACTCTGCCGGCGAACCGGCGCACGGCGCGATATGCCACAAGACTTAAGGGCAGCGCCATGACGACAAGCTCGGCGGCCAGGTTCTTGTTCATCAGAGTGCCGGCGGGCGGGTGGCTCTGGGGCAGCCATTTCAACCCGAAAACAAATTGCAGGATCCCGATCGAGGACACGATCCCGGCCGATACGAAAAGCGCCGACATGACTCGTCGCATCGTGCGGCCGTCCGTGAGAACGCGAGACGCGAGCCAGAAGACGAGCGCCGCCGCCATCCAGTTGCCAAGCAGCGCCCCCCCCATTCGACGGTTGTTCGCCCAGATCAAAGTTAATGCGCTCCAGCAGAGAAAAAGACCGAGAGGTAAATCAAGCGCATTTCGCCGAGCTTCCCAACGTAAGGATCTCGAGCAAGCCCCGACCCCGATCAACGCGAGCGCTCCCGCCTGAAGCAAGAATGACTGCGGTATAAAAATGGGCTCGTACAGCCCGGGGACGATGACCAGCGGAGTCAGTCCCACCAGAGCCGTTAGCCCGAATCGGACGAGCCTCAACGGCAGATCCGACGCCGATCGATCAGAGATCGTCTGAACACTCGCAAGCATGGTCAAAATGACTAACTGAAGATTCTGGTTATGGATACCCCGCTTTCCGTTGAATTCGTTCAGGCGCGCGCTACGTCAATCCGCCGGACACCCGATCGGCGGTTCTCATCGGGATTTGTTTAGGACGGCATTCCATTTGGGACTGCGGGTTTCTCCCAACGGCCTCCCCATGAGGCTTCCCAGGATGGATGAAACCCAAAGACCGTGTGCCGGGAAATTTTCTAGCGTCCATTTTTTATTCCAAGAAAGTAGAAGCCGAGCAAGGCCATGGCAATCGGAAAGGTCAACGACCAGATCCCTAGGCCGGCGAAGATCAGCGCCGGTTGATCCAGCGGCGCAACCAGCGCCCCGAACAATCCAAGCGAACTGCTGAGGATGAGAAATGCTTTAATCCAATTCTCCAGCTTTCCATCCGTAAGTATCGGGACGACAAACAACGTCCCGACGCTGAGAAACGCATATCCGATCGTTTCCAGCGCAAAAAAGGCCGAATGCAAGTTCGGCATCGCCAACAGGGACAGCCCCTCCCAGTCTCCGGATGACGCATTCAACCTCACGACGAACAACTGAAGGTAGTAATTCGTGCTGATGATCGCCGCGTATGCGCTGGAGAAAGCAACCGCGATCAGGCCAAACACCCTTTTCGATTCCGGAGCAAGGGAATAGACACAGGACATTACCACCACTATCGCGAAGGTCAGAAGAATAACGGGGATCATATTCGCCATTTGTAGGAAATTCATGTCCTTGGCGTAGGATTCCATTCCCTCCCATTCCGGCGGAGAAAAAAGAACCGCGAGAACGGCGAAGGATAACGACAAGAAGGCGGCTAGAAACGACGACCAAACCCCCAGCGTTCTTGCGTATTCACTGCTCAAGGATGCCTTCGAAGCAATTTCCACTGCGGATTCCTACGTATCCAGGAAGTCCTCTTGGCGCTTTCTGACGAACGGCATGAGCAGCGCCGCGCCGTCGTCATCCTGATAGAAGCGCTCGTCGAGACCAGCGATACGCGTCTTCTTCTCCTCCGAGAGCTCCAAGACCTGCCGAATACGAGTTTCGCGATCTTCCGCACGCCCGGCGCTTCCAACGACACCCCAGGCTTCTTCAAGCAGCGCCGCGGTTCGTGCCGCGCCGATCATCGTCAGCGCCTCTACGGCCTCCGGCGCGTGATCGCAGGCGGTGTTCGTGAAGTACTGGAGAAAACCGCCGTTATTGACCTCGAGCAGCACCTCGTCCGCCAGTCTAAAGGCGCGCTCCGCGCCGGTGAGACGTTCGAGCGAACCCTCTTGCATGCGGACGAAGAACACATGATTGCTGAGTTGCGGCGCGGCGGCCGTGTCGTCGAGCGCCAGTATCTCTTGGATCCGTCCAGGATGTCCTGAAGTCTTCAGCGATTCGATGCTTCCGGCGACGCCCCTGTTCATGCGGGAGCCCAGGATGAGAACGCCCACAACGAGAGCCGCAACAATCAATACGATAACGAGCGCGACTGCGAGTAGGATCGAAATCATTCAAGCCTCCATTCACGCGGCAACGCGCCAGGCCCATGAAAATCACGGCGTCAGCGACGTCATTGTGACATCGATTCTCCTCGCTCGTCCAGACGGATGCCGATCGCCCGCATCAGCGAGAGCGCGTTGAAACGCTCGCAAGCGCCGGCGCGCAGGCGATAGTCGAAGACCAGACGCTCGCCCTCGACCGCGCCGTCGAAGTGATGATTGAAGAGCGATCCGCGCAGCTCGTCCGCAAGCCGCGCCAGCGCCAGATCGTGCGTTGCTACGATCCCTGAAGCTCCGTCACGATGGAGCTGGCGTATCAGCGCCAGGGCGCCGGCCTGCCGATCAAGCGTGTTCGTGCCCTTGAGCATCTCGTCGACAAGGAAGAAGACCCGCTCGCCGCGCGTCACGGCGTCGAGCACCAGCTTCAGACGCTGCAACTCGGCATAGAAGAGCGAAAGACGCTTTTCAAGCGAATCGCTGATGCGCATGCTCGTGATGAGCTGAAGCGGCTCCAGATCGAAACGGCGCGCGCACGCCGGGGCGCCGGCCTGGGCCAAAACGATGTTGACGCCGACCGTGCGCAGGAAGGTGCTCTTGCCCGCCATGTTGGGCCCGGTGACGATCCAGATCGTCCCGCGCCCGGCGAGGCGCACGTCGCTCGTCACACGCTCATGGTCCGGGATAAGCGGATGCCCGAGTTGCTCGGCCAGCAAACCGAATCCGGACCGCCGTACAAGCGGCCATGTCCATCCCGGCTCGTTGAACGCCAGCGCGGCCAGGCTGCACAGCGCCTCCCACTCCCCGACGGCGTCCAACCACGTAGGAATCGCGGAGCGATATCGCTTTTGCCACCGCGCGAGTCGGAGCGCGCCGTGCAGATCCCACAGCAGCAGCGCATTGAGCGGCCCATGGAGCATGGGCGCGTTACGAACCTCCATCCATTGAAGCAGGACGGCCAAGCGCCGCAATGCGACCGATGCCGCCTCGCCGCGCGCCGCAAGTCGTCGCTGGATGTCGCGCAGTCGTGGCGATTCGCAGCTTTCCGTCTCGATGGTCCGCAACACCGCCGCATAGGCGTCCAGCACGCGCGCGCAACCGGACGCCTCGCGTAACAGCCGGTTCACACGGCGCACGAAAAGCAGGCTGAGAAGGATCTGTGCTCCGACCAGGGCGAAGAACGGTTTGCCGGAGAACGCCGTGAACAGGCCGGCGACAGCCGCCGCCAGCGTCAGGATGGGCAATGTATGGATGACGGCCGGCGCAATCGTTTCTACCGATTTACCCGATTCCAGATCCGTTAACAGACTCGCAACGCGACGCTGGGACTCCGCGGCATCGCCACCCAGGCCATGGGCAGCCAGCGTCTGACGATGGTCGATCCGCGGCGCCAGCTCGCGCGCCGCCGCCTGGCGGGCCAGAATTTCTTGCGGCGGCGCGGGCGCGGCGAGCCAGTCGGCGAACGTGCGACGGCCCATTGCCGTGAGGCCGCGATTGGCAAAGCAGAAGATGCCGTGTTCCGCGAAGATCTCGATGTCTTCCACGTAGCGATGATCGACGCCGACAGGCGCGGCGAACGGCGGCGCGAACGGAGCCTCGCGACGCAGGGTCCGCAGCTCGCGCCGGTTGACCATGAGCAAACGCCGCCGCCAGTCGAGACGGCGCAGCACCCGACCCTGCATCACTGCCAACGCGATGAAAAGGCCCGCCGCGATCAACAACCCGAGCGTCGCAAGGCCGGAAGTCAGAGCGGCGCCGATGCCGCCAGCTACGATCAACAGCTTGCCGATTCCCAGCCGCAGGGCCTGGCGGTCAAGCCTCGAAACGACGGCGCTTTCGGCCGCCTCGCGGCGCGCATACACATCCGTGGGGCCCGGACAAGCATTGGTCATCGCCTGCGTCTACACGGGTTTGAAACCCGCCCTTATTGTCAGTGTCGATAGCTTTCCGGCGGGCCAAGATAGCTCGCCTTCAAGCCGCCTAGATCGATCATGATCTTTTGCACGACGACCGCGGGATCGACCATCCAGATCTTGAGCGTGTGATAGCCGGCCGCGGACAGCGTGTGCGTCGACTTCACGATGCGGGCGGCGTCCTTCACGGATTCTTCCCATTCCCTGTTTCCGTCTCCGGCGCTGAACTCCTTGTCCACGATATCGATGATCTGGACCGGCTGATCGTCGAACGAAACGGCGTATCTTAGGCCGCGTCCAGGCGCGAAATTCAACGTCGGCGCGACGATAGACAGCACTTTAACCGTGCCAGTATTGAATACGTACATCTTGTACTCGAGACAAGGAGAACCCTGGGGAGGCGTCACGCTCGGCGCCGTCACGGGCATGATCGACATGGCCGATAGGGTTCTGCCGTAATCGTCGATCTTCTCCCAGCGAACCGGACCGGCGGGAACATTCCTTGTGAAATGCTCGGCTTCAATGGCGATATATCCTTCACTCTCGACGAAACCGTCGAGCGAGTCGCGCGACACCTCGATCGGATTGAAGGACTCGATCTTCACTCTGATGCTCTCAAAGCCGACGCGCGCGATCGTGACGAAACCGTAAGCGGAGCCCCGTGGCGCCTTGTCCCAATCCACCGTCACCCAGACGCGCTCTTCCTTGTCGATCGTGCCCTGGACCGCGCTGAGCGTGATCCAGGGTTCGCTGGCGACGACCGTGTAGTCTAACGGCGCCTTTCCACGATTGAACACGTCGATGAAACGGCGCTGTCGATTGAATACGTCGAACACGGGCAAGGCCGGATCATCCGGCGCGCCCGGCCAGGCCGATGTTGAACCCTCCAGGGCGACGCCCAGCGCCGCCGCCTCTGGAACATTCAGTCTCGTGACCTTGGGCATGATGTTTTGCGGCGGATCTTGCCAGATCGTATAACCAATGTGCACCTGATCCATGAAATGGTTCCAGCGACCGCCCGCGAGAGTGTGATTGAAATAGTCCATGAGATCCGCGTCGGCCTTGAACAACCGCTCCACGCGGTCCGCCTGATCGTTGGCGCTGGCACGACCGTGTTGAGCATACAAGGCGTTCATGCCGGCGGCGACGTACAGCTCGGTCACCTGCGCACAAGCCCTGGCGGGAAACAACACGAGCTGATAGAACGCATCCCGCATCGCCGGAGGCAGCTTGGCGTGTATCTCCTCGGCCCTGGCCGCGATCGCGTTGAAGTCCGCCACCACCCTGTCCGCTTCGTGATAATCGACCAGACTGTAGGTCGTCGGCTCGAGCAGCTCAGGCTTGCGCCGGCCGTTGTATTTCGAGCACCTGGATACGATGTCCGCGGCGTTCTCGGCATGAGCTGCGCCGAATTCCCGCTTGGTCCACAGCCTCGTGTACTCGTCGATGTTCCGATTGGTCCAGAGACTCGTGTTCCAGGCCAAGTGCATGAAGTACTCGATGGGAAACTCCAAGCCCTTGAAGTGGCCCACGTTGACGATCCAGATCCGATCGGCGCCGTACTTCTTGGCGAGCGTCATCTGTTCCCAGATTTTGGGGATCGGATTGGTGTTGATCCACTTGTAGTTGCGCGGCCCGCCGACGTAGTCGAAGTGATAGTAGATGCCCGCTCCTCCGGCGCGCCGGCGTTCCGCCTCCGTCGGCAGCCGGCGGATGTTGCCCCAGTTGTCGTCGGGCCACAGCAGCGTCACGTCGTCCGGAACGCGCAAGCCCTTCTTGTAGAACTCCAGCACTTCCTTGTAAAGACACCAGAGCTGGGGAACCCTCGTCACGTCAGGGTCGAGCTCCTCGGCGATCATTTTACGCTGCACGGCCACGATCTCTTCCAGCAAAGCCATGCTCTGCTCCACGGTTCCGTCCGGAATCATCGGCGTGTCGTTGGCGCCTCGCAGGCCGAGGGTGATGATGCTTTCAAAATTCTTGTTGCGCCGTATGCCTTCCCGCCAGAAGCTCTGGAGAATGTCGGGATGCTTGAAGTAGTTCCATCTCCCGAGCGTCTCCAAGTAGCGTCGATCCCACTCTTTTTGCGCCCGGAGCATCGGCTCTTGATGAGTCGTGCCCATGACGATTCCAAACTCGTCAGCGAGCCGGGCGTTGTCCGGATCATCTTCATTGAACGCGTTGTTCCACATCGCCGGCCAGAGATAATTGCCCTTCACTCGCAGAATCAGCTCGAAGATCCTGGCGTAGAACTCGCTGCCGTAATTGGCGACGCCGTCGGGCATCGGAGGATCGGCGCGAGGCGGAATCATGCCGAATTTCTCTCCGACCCAGCCGGTCAAGGACGGCGCTTCGTCGTTCAGGAAAATCCCGCGATACTTGACGGAAGGCTCGCCCTGCTGATATCTCCCCGATCTCACGAACAGAGCGTCCTGGTGACGGGCCGGCACGTCCGCCCACCAGTACCAGGGCGACACGCCGATCTGCTCGGATAGATCGTAGATTCCATAAATCGTCCCGCGCTTGTCGCTTCCGGCAATGACCAAACCTTGTGTGACGCCGGGTAACGGATCAGTCACGGTTTCAATAAAGAAAGACTCCCACTTTTCCGCGATCGTGCTCGTGTCGATCTTGCCGGCCTTGACCAGAGCATCGATCATCCGGCTCTTGCCGATGGCGCCGACGATAATGCCGTGTCTTCCGAGACGATCAACGTCATGGAGAATCTCCGGTTCACGGCCCGTGACTCGCACGATATCGGCCTGCAAATCCTTGACGGCACGGAGCACTCCAGGCCAGTCCTCGGAGTCCACATAGAGATTCACGGCATCGCTCCCCTGAACAATAGGAAAGCCGCCTTGCGAGGGCACGCTCTCCACATACCGGTCCTGTCCGATCGCAAGGGCTGCACGATCAGCCGGGCACAGACAGAATGACGCGAGAATAATGACCTTCATCAGAACAGCCTTTGACATAGCCAGCCTCCTACCGGTGGCGTCAACATACATCAACATGTCGTCTCCTCCTGCCGTCCTGAGTCGCGCGCGTCCCGTGGATCCGGACACGCCATTGTGGATTATCCGTCTTCGTCGATCCGAGCGCATCCATCCGCTTGAATGTCGTGTCGAGCATACCGCGATGGAAGAATCGCCAGGCGTTTCGACCGATAAGGGCCGATCGCGCCTGGGCTCAAGACGACGTTTTTACCTTCGGCCTTGACGTTGCGAAGATCTTCGATTGTTGGGAAACCGTGCTGCCATTGCCAGATCAGGTTGGGCATGAACAACAATAGAGCGATCGCGGCGCCGAGCCAGATCCAGGGACGCGCCAGCTCACGCCGCTCGGGCATGAACAGCAATCCGACAAGAAACGCGATGCTGAAGAACGCCATCGAATGCTTATTCTCAAGGCCTAGACCGGCCAGCGCTCCGAAAAGCAACCACAACCTGGAGTCTCCGGTCTGGACGATACGGATGAAGACGTAAGCGCCGCCCGTCCAGAACAGAGGCGCGAAGGAGTTCATTGAAAAAAGGGAATTTCCTCCCAGGCAACCAGGGGCGACGACGACCGAAAGTCCTGTCAGGAATTGCGCGAAACGCCCGCCGCCCAGCCGGGCGGCCATCACTATTGCCAAAGCCACGACGCCGGCGCCCGCGAGCGCGGAGATGCCGCGCAAGAGCGGAAGGGAGCCGCCAAACAGCAACGCCAGCCTGGAAATCCAGCCAATAAGCGGGGCGTGGTCGACGTAGCCCCAGTCGAGATGCCGGCCGCAATCGAGGAAATACAGCTCATCGCGAAAATAGCCGTAGCGGGCGGCGAGTGGCAAGTGAATCGCGAGCTTGACAAGAACCAACGCGATCACAATGCCATGCGCCGGTTCGCATCCGCCGGCGGCCTGTCGATTCCTTGCAGTCACAATCGAACCTCCCTCGGCATCCGTCGAAAATCAGTATCGACAAGGGCGACGCTCCATGCAATGTTTATGGGATGAAAGACGATGACACGGGCTCAGGAGTGCTCTGGCGATGATGAAAGGCGCGCCGCCGCCCACAACGTTCAGGTCCCGACTGCGACGAGTGCGCCCCTTTTGTCACACTCGGGCCGACTGTCGGCCGACGATTCAATATCCTTGTAAAGGATAACCGCGGTCATGGAAAAAACCATTCAAAGGCCGGCAAATTGGAAGGATCCAATGCCGAAGAGCACGTTCCTACGGCGCTCGACGGCCCGGAAGTGGGCGCTGTTCGCGCTTGCCTTCACCATCATCTGGCTTCTTCAGTTCAGCATCGTGATGACCAACGTTCTCGCCAGCCATGACAAGCTCGCCTGGAAGTATCCGTTTGTGTGGGAGATGACCGGCGCTTATGGAGTTTTCGTGCTCTTGCCGGCTCTGCTGTCCTTCATGACGCGTTATCCAATCGAACGGCGCAATCTGAGATTCCGCATCCCTCTGCACATGCTCGCCAACGCTCTCTTCGGCGTCGCGCATACGCTTTTCATGTGGGGAAGCCGACTGGCGCTTTACTATTTCCTGGGCTGGGGCAGATACGATTATGGCGTCATGGGCTATCGTTTCCTCATGGAAGGCGGCAAACAGATCTTCACCTACTGGTCGGTATACTTCGTGTTCACGGCGATCAAGTACGCGCAACAGAGCCGCGAAAAAGAGCGAACGACGTCAAGGCTCGAGCGCGAACTGGTCGAGGCGCGCCTGTCGGCCCTGAAAATGCAGATCAATCCCCACTTCCTGTTCAACACGCTCAACATGATCTCGTCGGACATCGAGCATGAGCCGCGTCGAGCCGACGCGACGCTCGGACACCTCTCCGACTTCCTGCGCGCCACCTTGCGCCACGCCCCGGCGCAGGAGGTGCCGCTCGAACAGGAGATCGAGTTTCTGGGCGCCTATCTCGAGATCATGAAGGCGCGCTTCGAGGATCGGCTCCTGATCGAGGTCGCGGTTCCGGAGGAAACGCGCAGCGTGCTCGTGCCCCACCTCATCCTTCAACCTCTCGTCGAAAACTCGATCACGCATTGCATGGCCGACGTTTCGCGGCAAGGCCGCATTCGCGTCGCGTCCGCGCTGGCGGGCGAGCGGCTGCGCATCGTCATCGAAGACAACGGACCCGGCCTTTCGGCCGCGAACGACGTCGCTCCGTCGCGCGGCATCGGCCTGACGAACACGGCCGAACGGTTGCGGCATCTCCACGGCGCGGCGCAACGACTTGAGCTTTCGAATCGGCCCGAGGGCGGCCTGCGACTCACGATCGAGATTCCCGTCAGGACGACCGCCGCCCGATACGGGAGAACGGCATGAGCTTGCGCGCGCTGATAGTGGACGATGAAGCACCGGCACGCCGCAAGGTTCGCTCCCATCTGTCCGGAACAGCCGACGTCGAGATCGTGAGCGAAGCGGCGAACGGACTCGAAGCCGTTGACGCCATCCAGCGCCTGCGGCCGGATCTTGTCTTCCTTGACGTCCAGATGCCCGGCATGAACGGATTCGAGGTGATCGCCGCCGTCGGCGTCGACGCCATGCCTGCGGTGGTGTTCGTCACGGCCTTCGATGAATACGCGCTCGACGCGTTCGATGTCGAGGCGGTCGATTACCTGCTGAAGCCCATCCGCGATGATCGTTTCCAGCGCGCCCTGAAACGCGCCGTGGAGCGCGTCGGGGCCGGCGATGACGAGCGCGATCGGCTGGCCCGTTTGCTCGACCGCATCCGTCCCGTCGCCCCGTATCTTCAACGGCTCGTCGTTCGTGACGGCGAGCGGCTGTTCTTCGTACCGACAGACCGGATCGTTCGAATCGCGGCGGGCGGCAACTACGTCAAAATCCATACGGCCGAGGGCGCTCACGTCATCCGTGAAACCATATCGCGCCTCGAAGGCCGCCTGAACCCGGAACAGTTCGCGCGTATTCACCGCGCGGAGATCGTCAGAATCGATTGCGTGAAGGAGATCCAGCCCTGGTTTCACGGCGATCACATCGTGATTCTGAAAAACGGCGAGGAGCGAAAGCTATCTCGGCGCTACAAGGCGCATCTTCTCCGCGATCACGCGGAATGACGTCATGCGCCGATCGGATATACAGACAGCGAACAACTGCGGTCGTGCATGCATGCACATTTGAAGAAATAGGCCGCCGAGAACGGTCTTTTCCGGCGCATTTTTTTCGGGTTTATCCGTCGAGCTTCGTTCCTGGCCATGGAATTTTTTCGACGATTTCCACTGCATACGGATGTCGTGTTTCGGACGCTGGAGCGCGACCTCAGCCGAGGTCTAAAAACATCCCTTCGCGGGCCACGACCGTACGGTCCCAGGCGGCGCGCGACTCCTTCTCGATCAGGCCCATCTGCTCGTCTTCGTGATCCGGATCGTGGTGAAAGATGACGAGCTTCTTGACGTTCGTCCCGCGACAGAGTCTCACGCCCTCCTGCCACGTGGAGTGTCCCCAGCCGACCTTTTCAGGGAACTCCTCGTCGGTGTACGTGCTGTCGTAGATGACGATGTCCGCGCCCTCGATGAGACCCAGAACGTTTTCATCCGGCCGTCCGACGAGGTGCTCGGTGTCGGTCACATAACAGACGGCCTTGCCTTTGTATTCCAGTCGATAGGCCGTGGCCTCGCTCGGGTGGTTGAGAACGGCCGTGCGTACGGCGATCCCACCGTCGATATGGAAGGAGTCACCCGCGCGGAAATCCTCGAAAATCAGTTGCGACTGCATGATGTCGATGGGCACCGGGAACATCGGCTGCATCATCTGTCCGGCCAGCGTGGCGCGCACACCGCCTTTGTCGTGGAGATGGCCGCTCATGATCGTGAACGCGTGAGACGAGTCGAACGCCGGCGCGAAGAAGGGGAAGCCGCTGATGTGATCCCAGTGCGTGTGGCTGAGGAAGAGGTGGGCGCGACGCATATCGTTCTTGAGCAGCGTCTTCCCGAGGTCGCGGATGCCGGTGCCGGCATCCAGGATCACGCGCTTCTCGCCGGCCATTATCTCGACGCAGCTCGTGTTGCCGCCGTAGGCCATGTGGCGGGGCGAGGGGCACGCGATGCTGCCACGCACGCCCCAAAAATGAATCCCGAAGGCCATGCTTGATCCTCTCCGGCCTGCCCGCGCAATTCCAGGAATCGCGACAAGCTGTTGAGATTCTAGCCGATCCGGGCTCGAAGACGAAAGTGCCGGAAATCACAATGCCGGCCACGGCTTCGGGCGTCCCGGGAAACCGCCGTCTGGTCATTCTCCATTGGTCAGAGTCGCCCGGCGGCGATGTTCCAGGTGAATCCGGACTTCTCGATCAAGAAAAGGTGCGTCTTGTCGAACGATCCGCTCGTCTTGTTCCATACGTAACGATTCAGCTCCCCTTGGTCGTCGGCCGCCACGTACAGCTCCAACGTTCCATCCTGATCTAGATCGGCCGCGAGAGCGGCGTGCTCGTAACCCGACGACTGCGTCTCGAAACGGGCGACGGACCAGGTTCGCTGATTCTTGGCGGACTCCGGCCGGGACTTCAGAAGAAAAAGCCCCGCCTTGATCGCCGCCGCCACTATCTCGATCTCGCCGTCCTGATCGAAATCGCCGGAGACGAGGAAACGGCACTGTGCGTCGTCGATCGTGGCCAGAATTCGGCGCGAAAACGACCCGTCCTTCAGCGGGTTGTATTGCCGGATCTCCACGGGTCGAATGATGCGACCGCCCTCGCCAAGTTCGGCCTCGAAAACGGCAAGAAGCTCGTCCCGGCCATCGCCGTCGAGATCAGAGACGAGAATCTCCTTGGCGTGCCGGCTCTCGAGAGAATCGACAATTGTCCTCTGATAGGACGAGCCGTCCCAACGATACATGACCACCTGGCCCGCCTGGGAGACGCCGACACGATTTCTCTCCGAAGGCGTGGCGAAGAACTCCAGCTTACCGTCACCGTCGATGTCTCCGATCTCGATCTCGTGCACGAACGTATCAGGACGCTCGTTCAGCTCGACGACCCTCGCGGGTTCGTCGTTCACTGGCGGATGGACGATCGCGATCACGCCCGAATCGTGCGTGGCGATGACGTATTCTTCCCGGCCGTCGCCGTCGACGTCGCCGACCTCGACGTCCCGCAAGCGATTGAAACGCCCGCCCCATTTGCGGCTCCAGAGCGTCTCGTTCGACCACGCTTTTCCGTCCCAACGCCACTTTTTGAGCATCGCCTGCTCCGCGCCGATCGTCACGATGCCGCCTTCGCGCAGAAGCACTTTATGGAACACGTTGCTGTCGGCGTCCTCGAGCCGCGTGCTGTGCCAGCCTTTGGGCGACTGCCGCCAGATTTCGAGGCGCGCGGATCCCGGCTTGGTCGCGCCCTGCGCGTCCTTATAGAACCAGGCTTGCGCGAGAACGATTGACGGATAGGGGCCGCCATCGAGCGGTTGCTGCACGGCCTGGGGCGGACCGCCAGGAGACGGCGTCTGAGCGGGCTCCGGCTTCGGTCGACACCCGCCGCCTGTCATGACGACGACGACAGACAGAATCATCATTCCAGAACATACCCCATTGGGACGCTTCATGTGCGCGTTTCTCCTTTGATCATCCTTTCGCCGCCAAGCTTCCGCCATCAAAGGTGCCGCGGCCGATCGCAAGCCGCTCCCTTCTCAAAGCTGCGACTATGCTAACAGCACGCTCGCCAGACGGCGAAAACATGCGAGCGCTTTATCATCCAAAGCACGAGAAAGACCGCATGCAGGATGACGCCTCCCGCCCCGCGAT
>JAFGSN010000203.1 GCA_016934575.1 Vicinamibacteria bacterium | reverse complement strand
TCTCGCTCATCGGCAGTCCGAACGTTCTCGCAAACCCGGCTGTCGGCGTCGAGGGCTCCATGTTCGTCGCCAACGTCGTCGGCAAGAGCTTCCTGGCGATCAACGGGAGCGCGGACCCTCTGTACCCGGCCGAGAGTGAGCGGCCGCTTCTGGACGCCTTCCGAAACGCCGGCGCGGACGTCACCTTCGAGGTGGAGAACAGCGGACACGACACGAGCTGGCATCCGAAGCGCGCGCCGCAGATCGAGGCATTCATCGACGCGCACCCCCGCGATCCACTGCCGGAGCGCGTCATGTTGGCGACCGAGCTGACCGATCGCGCCAACCGCATGTCGTGGGTCGTGATCGACGAGCTGGCCGATACCCCGGCCAAGCTGGGCGTGCTGGGCCTCCCGCCCAAGCGCGCGGGAGGCCTGGTCGCGGAGCGGAAGGGGAACACGGTCGAAGTCGTGGCCATCGGCATTCGCCGGTGCCGGCTGTTGCTCTCCCCCGAGGAGTTCGATCTCGGCGCCGAGGTCGTGGTGCGCACGAACGATCAGGAGTCCTTCCGCAGCCGCGTGCAGCCCAGCCTCGACACGCTGCTCGAGTGGGCGGCCGAAGACGTCGACCGCGCCATGCTCTTCGCCGCGCAGCTCGAGATGCGTTCGAAGATGCAGGGTGGGCCGGCGCGTCGCCATACTTCGGGATCATTCTCTTCTGAAAGCTGGTGGTGTCAATCTCATCGAGAGGGCACCGTGATCCAATGTAAATAGCGGTGATCAAGTGACAACTTGACGCACGGCGCCAGCGTGGAGTAACTTGTTCGGCGAGCAAAAGACTCAAGTCCGGAGTTTAGGTTCTACCAGTGAAAGACAAGATCCTCGCAGCGATCCCGCTGCACGTGTCTGGGCTGCTCTCGACGATCGCCGCCCTGTGGGGCTTTGCGTTTGTGTTCCTGATCGCCTCTCAGTGGGAACTGGTGCAGAACGCCGATGACTTCGCTCCCGCCATCTTCTTCGTAGAGAAGGCCGTCTACGTCGAGGCGAACCCATCCCCGGATGGGACGGATTCGCCTTCCTGCCATGCCGAGGGCACTGTAGACGGCCATCGGGAGAGGCTGACCCTCTACCCCTGCACGAGCCAGGCGGATCTCGACAGGCGCTACTCAGCAGGCCAGCAGATTCGGGTGCTCTTCAACCCGTCCCCGGCCCTGACACGGTGGCTCGTCCAAAAAGAGTACATGCGAGTGGTCCCCTACTCAAGCGACCTTCGGGAGCAGCGCAGGCGGATCCTGAGGCAGGCGCTGGTCCTCGGGTATCTTCCGGTGACCTTCTGTCTGCCGCTCGCACTCGTGTTCACCGTGCGCGCGCGCCCGCTCTCCTACGGTCGCGAGCGAACGCTCGATGCGGAGGCGATCGCCGAAGTCCTCCGGAGCCGGCCTATCGGCTGGATTTACGTCGTCCTGTCCCTAGTCTTCCTCGCCGTGCAGGCCGTGATCTTCTTGGGCCTCAGGATGTTTATGAAGGCATAAGTCCGGGGGAACATACGCATTCCCACGGAACGTTATCCGTTCCACCGTGCCCGATCCAGATTCGATCCTACGGCCGTGACCGCGGCAAGAACGCCACGCGGACGATCAGTCGTCTGGTCGATGAGATGATTGACGACCTCGCCCGCCTGCAAGCGCCGATCTCGGACTCGAGCTGAGACCGCGCCGGCCCCGTGCGTCAAGGGCCGCATGGATTCTTCGGCCTCAATACCAGCCCGGCAGGTGTTCCGTATAGGAGGCGGGGCTTCGGGTGCCGACCGACTCAACGCAAACCGCACCCCACGTTTCGTGTCTCACGACCCCAACAATCGCGGCGACAGCGCTTAGGCCGGACTCTCGCGCCGTTTATATGCGGAACTCCCGCTTCACAGCTACGTCAATATTTCGATCAGATGGCTGGAATTATTGTTACGCGGGCTAAGCTAATATACTCGCATCCTTCCTTCTGGCCACACGCCTACCCATCCACAGGGAAAGTGCCCTGCATAAAACCAAGAAAGCATTTCCCGAAAGTAAGTGGTTCCGACAACGTCAGACCCCACAATCTCAGCAAGCAGAAAAGATACAAACTCGTACACGTACTCATCGATGAAATCTTGCTGGAAGGCGGGTAACGAGTCTGGTATGTGACTTAAAACATCGCAGTAATCAAAAGCGTCAGATCCAGCAAGCTGCCAAAGATCATGATATCGCTCAGATTCAATTACCTCGATACACAAATTGGAAGGTTTGAGTAAATGGCCGTTAGGACCATAGATTTTGCCATCTTCATCGATGAGAGGTACGATGCTTTCCTGCCAAGATCCGACCGAAACAATTTCTCCCTTCGCAGAAACCATTTCGCCTACATGTTTAAACCACTCGGTTTCGCTAAGGGTTTCAAAAGCACTCACAACAGCATTGCTGTTTGGCCCATATTCATCCTCGACGCCTTCCCACACGGTTCCCAACAGCAGATCTTTCCAGTCTTTCATTCGCCTCTTCCTCCGATAGTGAGATTGAATTCCTTCAATCGTTTTTCCAATTCTCGAGATCATCACCTCCGGCATCGCCGAAGATGACGGCTTCGGGTCGTCTGTTCGAAGGTGGCTGGCTGCCACGGACCATAGGGAGGAGTCGCCGGCCTACCATGCCGCACCATTACGGGTGCTCCTTCTCGGTTTCGAACCAATACGGGGAGGATTCGAAAGGCCGACGCAACCATGAAGGCGGTTTCAGCAGCAATTGGCTCTGCAGGCCGCCAGCATGCCGACTTTACACGGTGTTGTACGGGCCCCAGCATTGGCCCGGCCCGTCATCGAGCGCCCTCAAACATACGACGATTTACGGGGGCGCAAGGCTCGACAGTGATCCGTCAAATTAACGATATCATCGCTTTCAGCTCGCGCGGATGGACATCGCTTCCACAAAGGCACGGGAAGCAGGCGACTCGGGCTCAGATGGACGAACTCCGCCCGTCGCCGTCAGGCATTTCCGCGGAGAACGCTCTACTTGGGTTCTGCGTACTGGCGGAACTTGTTGACGAGCTTGACGCCTCTCGGAGCGTAGCCATAGTCCTGATGGCCGGTGAGCACGATGGTGTATTCACCGGGAGCGATTTGGTCGAACCGGAAAACGCCCTCGTCATCCGTCGTCGCTGTGTAGGTCTTCGGTCCCTGCAGCTTTACATTGACGCCCTTCGCGCCCTTCTTTGTGCCCTCGTCGTAAACGTATCCCTCGTACTTCAGGCGGGGCAAGATGGGCGAGGTAGGCGGCTGCGGGAGCTTGATTTTCGACTCGGTCTTTTGTGTCTCAGGCGGAGCGGCGTTCGTCGAAGTCGTCGTATTGAGCATCAGACCGGCCACAAAAGCCATGGCGATGGCGAAGGCCGTCAGGATCGATTTCGCGCGTTTACGCTTGATACTCATTGGGGAAGGCTCCTTTCTCGAATGGGTGTCAACGGACGAATGGCCGTGCCGATGCAGAACACTTCAGCGAGTCCCGTGCAACTGGGACGGACGGCCGCTCTCCGATCGCACCCTCTTGAGCTTGCATGTACAGGGAGCATGATATTCCCACGGCCAGAGCGTTGTCAAACCTGTAGGCCTTTCTTTCCGCAAGCCGTAGTAAAAGGGTCGCCATTCCGGAGTTGAGAACGGCCGAAAGAAAGATAGTGCTTCTCGACCAGGCGCACGAGCAGTCGCTCGCGAAAGAGCCGCATCAGCTCATGGCCGTCCCGGTCGGCGAGCGGATGGAAGGCGCCCTCGTCGGAGAATGCGCCGTCCGTGTAAAAAGCATGCGCATGCGGGCGAGAATCAGGACCGGAGCGCCGATGGCGTCGTGAACATTGACATTCACGCCCAGCTCGGCAATAGTTGTTTCATGTGACAAGAAGGAGAGCGCTCATGAGACAGAGAACGGTCATCCCGATGCTGGTCACGTTCTGCGTGGCGTCCACGCTGGTGTTGGCGGTCGCGGCGCCGACTGATTTCAAGCCGACGACGCAAGCTCCAAGCGTGCCTCGTCTGCTGCCCGACCTGGTGATCACTTCGTTCGGCCTTGTCTCCTGGGGCACCTGCGCTCCTCGCGAGACGGTCTTCACGTTTGGTGTAAGCGTCAAGAATCAGGGTCGAGCGAGCTGGTCTGGAGTCGAGCCGGCAGTCTTCGTGACGGACATCCATCCCGGATTGTCGGCCAAGTGGGGCGCGAGCGTCAACATTCATCCGCCCCTGAAAGAGGGCGAGACCAAACAGATCTTGATCCCAATCCCATACTATTCCGCCAATCCGCGTCACATGACGACCAAGGTGCCGCATCCGTTCCAGGCAACGGTGAACACGAACCGCGTCCTCAATGAGTCGAACTACAAAAACAACGCCGGTCCCGGCACCGTCGATTGGCACGGCATCAAAGTTATTATGGTGACGCCGTCCAATTGCCAGAAGTAGCCGACTACGCCCCCGGGCGTTGTCGAAAGTGAACGCCCGACGGTGAGGATGTAGAAAGCGCTTGCTGCTGAGCGCTGTATGTTTTCCTTCGGCGCTTCTCATGCCCGGGCTCGGTTTGCATCCCGGATTATTCCGAACTCGCCAAGCGCCGATCAGTTCGGTTAGTCGTTCGGAAACGGCCGCACGATCCGCAGCGTCTCTCCCGTGTCTTCGATCAAGGCGTTGTTTTTATCACTGAACGTGCTAGCAGATAGGCGCAGCCGCGCGTCAACGGAATGTACGTGATGTCCGCTGCACGGACCTGCATCTTAACGAAAAAATGGCATTCGCAGTAAAGGAAGACACTCGTTCGGGGACGACCGGCGCGGAATGAAGCCTCACTCCGCGCGCAGCGTCGCCTTCAGCAGATCGTGATCGCGTGACGAGGGGCCGACGAGGATCTCGAAGTCGCCCGGCTCGACCACGCTATGGCCCTCGGCGTCCACGATCTGGAACGCTTTCCACGGCAGCGAAACCTGCACTGTCTTCTTTTCGCCGGGATCGAGGCGCACGCGGGCGAAGCCCTTGAGCGCCTTGTTCACCCAGGTCGCCGAGGTCACGATGTCGCTCACGTAGACCTGCACGATCTCATCGCCCGCGCGCTGGCCGGTGTTTTCCACGTCGACGTGAACATCGACCGACTGTCCGCGCGCGAGCGTCGGCGCGGCAAGCCGCAGATTCGAATAGCGATACTGTGTGTAGCTCAGGCCGTGGCCGAAGGGGAAGAGAGGTTCCTGCGTGAGATCAGCGTAGCGGTCGCCGTGCTGGCCGCGCACCTGGTTGTAGAAAACTGGCTGTTGGCCGACGTGGACCGGGATCGAGATCGTGAGCTTGCCCGAGGGATTCAATTGTCCGAATATCGCCTCGGCGGCGGCGCGTCCGCCCTCCATGCCGGGGTTGAAGCTCTCGATGATCGCCGCGGCGCGCTTGGCTGAGGGCGGCAGCACGAGCGGTTTGCTGTTCACGAGCACGACGATCATCGGCTTGCCGGTCTTTTCCAGGGCGTCAAGCAGCGCGACCTGTCCGCCCTGCAGTTCGAGCGTGGCGGTGCTGCGTCCCTCGCCGATGAAACGCAGGTGGTCGCCCAAGACCGCGACGATCACGTTGGACGCCTGCGCCGCGGCGACGGCCGCGGGGATACCGGAGATGTCGTCGTCGATTATTGAGCAGCCTCGGTCGTGGCGAACCAAGCAGCCGGCAGGCGCCAGAGCGCGGATGCCGTCGAGCACGGTGGTCGTCTTTTCGCGCGGCTGCTTGCCGGCCTCCGGCGGGTGCTGTGATGAACCGAGCGTCCAGTCGCCGAGCTGCTGGAGATCGTCGTCGGCGTTGGGGCCGACCACGGCGATAGACTTCACCTTGGCCGGATCGAGGGGAAGCAGGCCGTTGTTCTGGAGCAGCACGAGGCTTTGACGCGCGGCTTCAAGATTGACGGCACGATGATCGGGACGCGCGATCTCAATGGCGGCGCGTTCGAGGTTGGGACGGCGAGGATTCTCGAACAGACCCATGCGGAATTTCAACGCAAGCAGGCGGCGCACCGGCGCGTCGATCTCCGACTCGGCGAGGCGGCCTCGGCGCACGGCTTCGATCGCTCCCTCGTAGAACCGCGGGGTGGTCATCATGACGTCGTTGCCGGCGCGCAGCGCCATGATCGCGGCGTCGGCGTGGGTCGCGCAGACCTTCTGTTCGTAGATGAGGCGGCCGACGTTGTCCCAGTCGGTCACGAGCACGCCGCGGAAGCCCCACTCGCTCTTGAGGACGTCGGTGAGCAGCCAGCGGTTGGCGGTCGAAGGCACGCCATCCATTGACTGGTAACCGGTCATGAAGGTCATCGCGCCGGCGCGTACGGCGCGCTCGAACGGAGGCAGGAAGTAGCTTTGCAGCTTGCGGCGTGAGATGTCGGCCTCGGAAGCGTCACGGCCGCCCTGAGTCTCGGAATAGCCGGCGTAGTGCTTGGCGGTGGCGAGCACCGCCGTCGGGTCGTCGAGGCCCTCGCCCTGGTAGCCGCGAATGAGAGCGGCACCCAGCTCGCCGATCAGATACGGATCCTCGCCGAACGTCTCGCCGATGCGGCCCCAGCGCAGGTCGCGTGCCAGGCAGAGGACGGGCGAAAAGGTCCAGTGGATGCCCGTGGGCGCCATCTCCTCGGCGGTCACGCGTCCGACTTGTTCGAGCAGATCCGGATTCCAGCTTGCGGCGAGCGCGAGCTGGGTCGGGAAAATGGTCGCTCCCTTCCAGAACGAGTGGCCGTGGATGCCGTCTTCACCGACAAGGAGCGGGATGGCGAGGCGATTCTGAGCGGCGAGGTCCATGGCGCGGTCGATCTTCGCGCCGAGGATATGGAGGATCGAGCCGGGTCGACGGTTGTTGATGAACGAGAGGTCTTCGCCGCGCGCGTCCCACATCGTTAACTGGCCGACTTTTTCCTCGATGGTCATACGGCCGAGCAGATCGGCGACGCGTTCTTCAACTGTCAGGCCGGGATTGCGGTATGCGGGATTGGGCATGGTGGAATCCGCGGAAACATTGAGCGAAGTGGAAAGAAAGACAGCCGCAAGCGCTAGTAGTAGACCGAGCGCGGCCGGGAAGCGGACAAGATCGATACGTTGCATGGCATTGAGGATAGCACGTCGGTCGGGAATGAAGACGTGGCGCAACAACCCGCGATGTGGAGTCGATTCATCCCCCGCGGTCGAGCGCCGGCATAGCCTTGCTCATATAGTGAGTATCGCTCATAGCGCGGCCGCGCCACTCCATCGAATTTCGGATCGGTCGAGGTTCGCCACGGGCGGCATCCGTCTACTCGATGTAGCCTCGTGATGACCTGTGGCCAGCGGCCCCACCATGCCAGCGCGTCATAGAGCTCGTTCGAGATCGCCGAGCAGGTTACGGGCCTCGACGGTATCGGGATGCTGGTCGCCGAGCAGCTTCGCGCGTCCAGCGTAAACCCGCGCGGCGAGGTCTCGGGCCGCTCGATGCTCCTGCTGTCCGACGAGCGCTCGCGCCTGCTCGAGAGCCGCAGTCAAGGCCAGCGGATGGTTGGCTCCCAGCCCCCGACTCGCGGCCGCAACCGCCCCCTCGCTCAGCTTGAGGGCGTCCGCGTAGCGACGCTGCGCGCGGCGGATCCGGGCGAGCGTCATCAGGCTCTGCAGATAATCCGGGTGCTCCTCCCCGCGTACGCCCCTCTGCGGCTCCAGGATCTGGACGATCAACGCCTCGGCGGCTCTCCGGTCCCCTTGGCGCAGCCGTAGCTCGGCCAGTCCGCTGGCGGTCTTGAGGGTCTCCGGGTCCTCCTTGCCGAAGTTCTGACGCTGCTGCTTCAGGGTCGAGAGGTAGAGGGCTTCAGCTTTCGCGTGGCGACCCCAGTCGCGGTAGACGTCTGCCAGATAGGACCTCGAGAAGAAGAAGCCTCTCTTGTCGCCCGCCAGGCGTTCGCGGACCGCGATCGCTCGACGTAACTGCTCTTCCGCTTCCGTGTAGCGGGCCTGCTGCGCCAGAATCACTCCCAGATTGTGCACCGCCAACGCCGTCCCATCATGCGCTTCGCCCAGCACGCGGGCGCTGTCGTGGATAACCTCTCGCTCCAACGACTCCGCTTCTCGATAGCGGCCCATCTCGAGATACGCCGCCGCGAGGTTGCTGCTGAGCGCCAGCGTGTAGGGATGACTGTCGCTCTCCTGCCGCCGCAGGAACGCGCGAGCCTGCTCGAACAGCGTAGCCGCCTCCCCGTAGCGCCCCCGGATGAAGAGCGAGACGGCCAGGCCGTTGAGCGACTTGATCGTGTCCGGGTGGTCCTCGCCGAGGAGTCGGCGGCGTACATCAAGGGTCTTGCGGTCGATCGCCTCAACCTCGTCGTGTCGGCCCGCTGCCCACAGCACATCGGCGAGCTGATTCATCGCCTGCAACGAGAGCGGGTGATCCTCGCCGAGGATTTCGGTCCGCACGACGAGCACCCTGTGTAGGATTCTCTCCGCTTCGTCATAGCGCCCCAGCCGCAGGTACAGGTCGCCGAGACTAGCGGCGGCCGCCAACGCATCGGAATCCCGTGCGTCGACGCCGCCACGCAGTTCCGCGGCACGTTCCAAGTGCTCCCGCGCTTCGGCGTACTTGCCCAGCGCCGTATAGGTTTTGCCGATGGTCAGACGCACGGCCGCTTCCACCGCGGGCTGGTCGCGAATCTGGGCGCTCTTCGCGATCTTGCCGGCGGCTTGGTCTAGCACCGTCGCCACCGTGACTTCTTTCCCCTGCGCCTTCGCCGGATCTATCGACGATAGCAGCTCGCTCAGGAAGTCCAGGACCGCCAAGGCCTTGGCCGCTTGTTGCTGCGCTTCCGTCCGAGCCTGCTGCGCTTCCGTTCGCAGGCCGCGCTCGCGGGCAAAGCCTGCCGTGATCAGCGCTAACACGCCGGTCATGGCAGCTAGGCCTCGTCGATGGCGGCGGGCGAATTTACCGATTCGGTATCCGAGCGTGCTCTTCCTGGCGCGAACCGGCAGTCCCTGGAGGTGTCGCTCGATGTCCTGGCCGAGTTGCTCGGCGGACGGGTAGCGCGACTCCGGCTCCGGGCGCAACGCCATGAGACAAATGGTATCGAGGTCGCCGGCGACCTGGCGCCATGCGATGTCGGAAGAGGGACCGCCACTGGGTTGCGCTGATGGCGCCTTGTTCGTGCTCTTGCGACGCGTTCGGAGGATCGAGCTGGGCCGAGTTGGCAAGTCCCGTGCAGTCGTTCCACGGTCCGGTAGGCCGGGCCGCCTGCCTGTCAGCAACTCATACAAGACGACCCCAAGCGCATAGACATCCGTTGCGGTAGTGACCGGCATGCCGGCGAGCTGCTCCGGAGCTGCGTATTCAGGGGTCATCAGCCGCTCGCCGGTACGAGTTACCCCGACCTCCATTGGCCCATCGGCCAGCAGCTTGGCGATCCCGAAATCCAGCAGCTTCACCTGCCCGCTCTGGTCGACGAAGATGTTGCTCGGCTTGAGGTCCCGATGCACGACCAGGTTGCGGTGCAGGTAGCTCACGGCGTCGATGACCGCCAGGAAGAGGCGCAGGATCTGCTCGGTGGCAAGGCGGTTCTGCCGGCAGTAATGCGTGATTGGCAGGCCCGCCACATGCTCCATGACGAAGTACGGTCGGCCTTCGTCGGTGACGCCGCCGTCAAGGAGTCGCGCGATGTTGGGGTGGGACAAGCCAGCCAGCAGTTGGCGCTCGGCCAAGAACCGTGCCCGCAATTTGGGCGTGTCCATATCGCGGTGGAGGAGCTTCAGCGCCACCTCTTGATCGTAAGTCCCATCCACGCGCTCGGCGCGAAACACCACTCCCATGCCGCCGTGGCCGATCGCCTCGATGGTTCGATAGGGTCCGATCCGCATACGCGGATGAGCGGCGCTCTCCAGCTCCAGACCGGAGGTGGCGACGATGTCGCTTTCAAGCTGCCCGAAGAACTCCGCCGCACGGTCGTGCAGGCCGAGAAGCTCTTCCAGCTCCCGGCGCAAGGCGGGGTCGTCGCCACTACAGGCGCTGTCGAGGAAGGGACCACGATCCTCGGGCCGGCGCTCCAGCGCCTCCGCGAGCAGCTCCTCCAGTCGTTCCAGGGACGCCTGGATCATCTCGAGATCTCCATGACTATGGTTGGGCGGCCTGCAGCTCGCGATACAGCCATGCTCTCGCAAGACTCCAGCCGCGCTTGACGGTTGCTGGAGAGACCGCCAGAACTTCCGCCGTCTCGTCGACGTTGAGACCTCCGAAGCACCGGCACTCGACGATGCGCGCCAGCCGCGGCTCCCGCTGGTCCAGCCGATCCAGCGCTTCGTCCAGAGCCAGAAGCTCCTCTGGCCGCTGGGCGGACACCGACATCGACTCCTTCAGCTCAAGTGGCGTGCTCCCGCCGCCTCGCTTCTGGCGCCGCTGCCAGCGCGCGTTGTCGATCAGGATGCTCCGCATCGCTTTCGAGGCCACGCAAAAGAAACGACTCCGATTGACGATGCCCGCGCCGGCCTGACCCGCCAGCTTGAGGTATGCCTCGTGGACGAGACTCGTTGTCCCAGGAGCCGGCTGGCCGCTCCACCTGTGGCGGTTGGCGCGGGCGAGCTTCTTGAGTTCACCGTAGACGAGGGGCATGAGTTGCTTGAGCGCGGCGCTTTCACCCGCGCCCCGCTCCTCGTCGAGCCGTGCGAGGAGCCGCGTGATTTCGCCGACGTCATCCATGGCGCACCTCGGTCGCGATACTCCGACGGACCGTTCGTCGTGCACCGATAGTACAGACCGTCCGCCGGGGGCCAACCATGGCTCGCCGAGATCCGCGCCACCCTCCCCACCAAGCGAGGCGCGTCAGGTCCCGGAAGCCGAGTGATCCTAGCCTAGCAGATAGAAGAAGCACATGGGCTGCGTCGCCCTCGTCGCCCTGCCGTGCCCGGAGGTTCCGCGTTTCCGCGCCTGGCGGTGATCCGCGTTTGGCCAAATCGTCGTCTGTCTAGGTGGGTGGTGGCTGAACGACACCAAGCTAATGAGAAAGGGCACGAAAATGAAACCAAGAAACGAGAACCGGACTGGCGTCGATGATCGGTATCGCCTTATGGCCCAATTAGTTCGGCGGTTTAGCGGCCAGTTTTATGGAAAGGAGAAAAAGATGAAAATGGGGCCCGTTTTTTCGGCCCTGGTTCTGATGCTCGTTCCAGCGCTCGCATCCGCTCAGGGCGCCGTTTTCTGCGTTAAAGTCGGCGGGGATAATCTTCAGACCGCTCAGTTGGGATTGAACAACGACCGGTTTCAGCCGTATATCGGCGTGGACTATTTTTCACTGGGCGGCAAGGTGGAAGAGGGCATGGGCATCCAGGCGAGTCTCTCTCTCGTCGTGCCGCATGTCGGCGCGAGATACTACTTCTCGAGTGAGCCGGTACGTCCCTATGTCTACGGAGGATTCTTCAAGGCCATGGCGAGCGTCAAACTCGATGTGGCGGGCGAAGATATGTTGGACGGTGATGTCAAGGAACTTCTGGAAGACGTACTCGGTTTCAAGGGATTCAAGGTGGGGTTTGGCGGGGAGTACCGGGTCAACGAACATTTCGGCGTGGGCGGAGAGTTTGGGATAAACCTCTATAGCCTTTCCGCCGAGGTCAAAGGATTGTCCGATTTGGATGATATTGAGATTGATGACGGGTGGGATGACATGGCCTTGGATCTGGAAGCCAAGGTCTCCGCATCTCTCCGCAGAACTTATGCGGTGGCCACGCTGAATTTCAATTTCTAAGCTTGAGGCGATAAGGGTTTTTCTTGCGTGTCACTCATGATCGCGCGAAATTGGACGCCAGGCGGGTAAACGTTCCCGCCTGGCCCGCCGTGCCGCCGTACGTGGTTGCGGCAGCTTACGCTGGGCGCAGGGCATGAGTTCCTACTGATGACGCAAGGAACCTGCAGGCATGTTAGTAGGCGCGCTACAGCATCATCTCTCCCAGGGCTGTCGTGAAGATCTTGTTGTGGCGGCCAGCGTACCGCGCCGCTGTGCCACAGGCGCAAGGAACGGTTGGACCAGTATAATTATGGTCGTGACCGCTCATCAGGATGACTGGACCGCTGCCTCGAATTGCCGCGAACCGCATCCGAGGAAACGTCCGCTCCTTATTCGAAGAGAGCGGTGCGGAAGTCGGTTCGGCTCAGGCTCGCTGAGTGAGCGCGGGCTGCCGCAACGCGCAGTCGTTCTGCGCCATCTGGTGAGCCGCACCGGGGCGAAATGCCGTCTGTTCATGTGGAGGCGGCGACAATCGTTTGCTCACGCTCGATGAAGTAGTCTACGCGCGCCAAACGAGGGAATACCGGAACGAGATGCAGAGCATATATGCGCGATATTCAAGAAGACTGGCGTCGGACGTTCGCCGTCTGCCTTTGCGCCTTGCTGTCACCGCTCTTCTTGCGCCTTTTCTGACCGCGGGATGTGGCGACACTCCCGGGACGATTCAGAACGAGACTTCCATGGCGAGGCTGATGGTGTTCTCCGACCCGCACTACTTCGCTCCGTCGCTATGGTCCCAGGGTGAGGCGTTGGAGGACTATCTCGCTCACGACCCCAAGCTGCTCATGGAGAGCGACGCAATCATGCGCGCCTTGACGGACCTGGTAGAGAGAGAGAATCCACAGATTGTACTGGTCGCGGGAGATCTCACCAAGGACGGCGAACGCGTCTCGCACGAGGGCATCGCCGACTACCTGCGCCAGATGAAGAGCGGCGGACGCAAGGTCTTCGTCGTGCCGGGGAACCACGACATTCAGAACGCCAATGCCTTGAGCTACGCTGGAACCGAGACCCGAGAAGTCCCGACGGTTTCCGCCGCCGAGTTTGCCAGCATCTATGAGGATGCCGGCTACGGCGAGGCCATCGCGCGCGATCCGGCCTCGCTTAGTTACGTCGCCGAGTTGGCGCCGGGACTGTGGCTTCTGGCGATCGACTCGTGCATCTACGGCGACACGCGTGGCAGCTCGAAGCACGCAGGACGGCTGTCCGCGAGCACCAGGGCCTGGATCGAGTCCATGCTTGACGAAGCCAAACGGAGTGCGACGACGGTCGTGGGTATGTTGCACCATGGGCTGATCGAACACTTCACCAGGCAGACGTTGCTTTTCTCCGATTTCGTTGTCGACGATCACGCGGACGTGGCCTCACTGCTTTTAGATGGCGGCGTCGGGGCGGTTTTCACGGGTCACTTCCACGCCAACGACATAACCCAGTTCGTCGTGGACGGCCGGAAACGACCTTTGTTCGACATCGAAACCGGAGCGGCCGCCTCCTACCCCTGTCCCTACCGCATCGTTGATATCGCCGCGGACACGCTCATCGTCATCACCAAATACATCACCGCTATCGACCACGACCTGGGTCTCGCGCCGGACTTTCAGACGTACGCCAACGACAACCAGCGCCTAAGGCTCGTTCCCTTGACCGCCGAGCTCATCCAGTCTCCGCCGTACTCGCTCCCGGCCAAACGAGCGGCGGAGATTGCGCCCTGGCTCGCCGACGGCTTGGTGGCCCACTACCTTGGCGACGAGGCCATCTCCCCCGATGTAAGAGCCCAAATCCAGAGTTTGTTCGTGTCCGGCCGCCTCGTCGAGCAGTTGGCGGCCGTCATGCTTCAGAGTATCTGGACCGACCTCCCCCCTGCGGACAACGACGTCACGTTGGATCTCGCGGTCCAGGATTGAACCACGAAGAGACCAGAGAGAGAAGGAGGGCCGAGAATCCGGACCTGCGATGATGAGTCGCCTTTGTCGTGCTCGCAGACTCCGCGCCCGATGGAGGCCGACATGGAGCCGGAAATCTCGGACGCGAAAGCCGCCATCCCAAAACCGAACCGCCGGCCTCGCATTGGCAACATCTCGAGCGGGAGTCTGGCTGGGTGATCGAATTATTGCGGCCGCGAGAACCGGAATGTTGACTCGCCGACGGGATTCCGTTTACGCCACTTGCGGAACGTGGTTTGAATCCGGTCGCCGTTTTTGAAGAACGCGGTCGCCCTCTTGATTCTACTTCTGGAGACAAGCTCGATCGCCACTTTCGCAACGGGGCTCTCGGCGTCGCGTGGCGTGAGTTCCAGTGTTTTGGATGAGGATCCCGAAACCCGAGCGTGCATCGTGTAACGCTGTTTCAACTGTTCCGGGTCGAATCGCCACGCGAGCGGGAGAAATCCCATATTCGTGTCTTCGCGGAACTCATCGATAGCGAAGGTTTCCAGATCCTCAGAATCCAAATCGATCAGAGTAATGGCGCCGCCATCGCTCAGGATCAGTAGGCGCTCGTCGCCCGTGACTTCGATTCTGAACCGATCAGGCTGCTGAAAGAGGCAATTCCCCTCGAGAATAACCGGCCTGGTCAACTCGCTGAGTTTCTTCTCGGCGGAGAACTGACATGAACACGCCTTGATATCCGCCATGTCTCGCTGAATTTCGAGCAGAAGGTCATTCACGTCCGTCTCTTGAGGCATGGCATGCGGGGCGATGAGCGTCAAGAAGACGAGGGCCGCCGCGCCCTTCGATATCGCGCGACCCGATCCCGTGCGTCGAACCAAGAGGAAGGGCATGAACAGCATGGTGAAGAGCCAGCATGCCATGACACCCGTGGATACCACCATTCCCAGTGAAGAGACCACCGGATGTGATGAGAGCGTCAGGCTGCCGAAACCAATCGCTGTTGTGAACGACGTCAGAGTCAAGACGGGGCCGATTTCGGCGAATGCCCGCGCAAAGGAATCGGCTGGCAAAGATCCCGATCGCGTGATCAGGTGGACGGCATCGTCGATTCCAACCCCGAGGACAATGGCGATGAATGCAATTCCGGTAGGCGTGAACGGAATGTTGAAAACCACAACGGACGCCGCCATGACCGGCAATGCTCCGAACAATGGCGCAAGGCTCATGATCGATGGTCGGATTCTGCGAAAGCACAGGAACACGAAGCCGAAAACTAACGCGATCGAAATCCAGCTTATTTCTGCGAATTGCCTTCTGATCATCTGTTGCAGTGACTGGAGAAGGTGCGCCGTGCTAAAGACTCTTACATTGACGTCGGCGGGATGGGACCATCCATCCAGTTCCATCTGCAGGTCTCGGGCCGGGACTGGGGAGAACAGAGTCTCTCCCGCCCATGTGCGGCTGGGCCAGACGGAGGTCAGGAATCGGATGCGATTCTGGCCGTTGTGAATCCATGGCGCCAAATCGGCATTATAAGCAAAAGAGTCCATGCCGTTTTCCGATATCGAGGCCATCCTTTCGAGGAGCCGACCATAGACCTCATGGTTCGGCGTGACCTTGATGTGGTGTTTTCTCAAAAGGGAAAAAAGCATTTCTCGGAGACCCGAGACCGCGTCCTGAGACGGGCACGTTGTAGTGGAATACGGTACGTGGTTGCTGGGTGATTCGAAACAAGAGATCCTGCCCGATCTCACGTCGGCTTGAAGCCGTTCATCCAGGCTCTTCTGAACGTCCTTGGCGATTTCGATGCTGGGCGCATCGATGCTGATCTGTAACGTGGAGGTCAGAGACGCATCCGATTCCCGCTCAAAAGAGCGCGTGATATCGAGTTCCGGCATCATTGCGGGAAACAGATGCTTCAGATCGATATTGAATTTGAAGCGCGCGCAAGAGGGCAGGCACGCGGCGATGAGAATCATCCCCGTTACGAGACACCATCCGCGTTTCCGAACGCAACCCCCAAAAAACGATTGGGGGAGAATCCGGATGCTGAGTCCACCTGGGGTCTCATGGACGATCAATAGGCGAACCAGGCAAGGAAACAGACAAAATGTGGTCGCCATGGTGATCAACAGGCCGGCGGACGTTAACAGGGCGAATTGGATCAATGCCTCCATATTCGTGAACAACAACGCGATGAACGCCAATGCGGTGGAGATCGTGCTGATCATGAGCGGCCAGGCGCATTCAATCATGGTGGTTCTCACCGCTTCGCGGCGATTCGTTTTTCCGTCCCACTTGCTAATAAGGAGATGTGCGGCGAGGTGCAGCGATATATCCAGTCCCAATCCCAAAACGATGGCGACAAAGCCGATTGTGATGAAGTAGATCGGATTGAAAAACAGCCGCGCGAACAAGAAGAGGGCCGCCATGGAGAGCAAGAGTGGGAAAAACACCACGAACACGGCCGACACCCTCCTCAACGCGATGAACAGGAGCAACAAGAGCAGGAAGGTAGCCCATGCCGTGATCCGGATGATCTCGCGCTGTAACACCACGGTGCTTCTCGCCGTCAGGGCATGGAGACCCAGGAATTCGTATCGAATCGATGATCCGTCCGGCAGCGACATGGCCACGTTTCGGCATGCCTGGTCGATGCGAGCCACAAGGTCCCGACAGTAGTGACTGTCTTCCGCTGATCCTTTCGGCTTGAGGAAAACATAATCTCGATGGCCAAGATCGCCGCGCAGACGTGCTCTGTCGCCGGTAACAATGGAAAAAAGCGAAGGAGAGAAGCGGCTGAGGAGAAAGGGCTCAACCAGGGCCAGCAAGTTCAATGGATCCGAAGCCAGTTGCGCTCTCACTGACGGATCATTCACCGTGATGAGTTTTCTCCTCGTTCTTCGAACATGCTTTTCCATCCCGGCTGCGCTGAGTCGTGAACAAAACGGCTCAATCCGAGGAGGGTCCTGGTTGAGCATCGCGGCCATCAGCCGCATCGCGGCGGGAAGCGTATCCTCAATTCGCCCAGGAAACGTCTCGATATCCTCAAAGCGCTGCAGCTCTTCGGTTAACCTGATCTTGAACTCACCGATATTGCCGGAGGCTACTGGCTCGTTGTCCAGGGTCACTATAAGTGGGCTCGCTGCCCCGGGCAGATTTTGATGAACGGTGAACGAATTCAACGCCGGGTCATCCGAATCCAGCAGCTTCAAAAGATCCGCGTCAACCTTCAGACCTCGGGTGAAGAAGAATGACGATAGCAGGAAGAGCCCGGAAGCCCACGCCAAACATTGGGCGTGGTCAAAACTGAAGTCGGACAGACGCGATACGAAAAGGGTCCACCTCCGCGGTCGCTCACAGAACACGGACGTTTGGGATGGCTTCATGCTTCCGGCTTCTGGGGCGATATCGGCGCCTGGCCGTCGAAAGCCGGAATCTTAATGGCGTCCACCATTGCATGACTCCGGGCGGGTTGGGATGAATCGCGGCGCCTGGTCTGACGTTCGGAGAAAGCCCCGGCGGGATCCCGGGGCCGAGGTGGCACGTTGGCTTTCGGGAATTTTGCGTCAAACGAAAACGCCATGACCGTGCACCAACCGCAGCCGTACCCAAATGCCCAGAGGATTTCTTCCAACGGGACACGTAAAACCCGGACACCCGACAGTTGGACAAGGTTCCATTCGTCGAGAAAACTCGGTTTCAACGCAAACAGCGCGGCCGTGACCAAGAAATAGAACAATGGGAAGAGCGATGCGCCGGAAAGAGAAAAAACCCAAAGCTTGGGATTCCGACAAAGCGCCACGATCACAACAGCGGAACTGGCCACCAGAAACGATGTCATGACGCCCATCCCTAGAACGGGCCCGATGAACAGAGCAGGAATGAAGATTCCGCAACAGGTTCCATACCTCAAGAGCAGGGGATGGGCAGAGATCTCGAACCGCGGACGCCGCTTTCCAAGGGGCATCACGCAGAGAAGCCAGACCAGGCATCCGTTGGCAAACGAGAACAGAAAATCCTCCGGACCGACATCGATAAACCAGCGGAATACCCGGACGGGGTCCCAGTATTCGGGGACGAAGAAGATTGCGTAGAGCCCGCATGGCAGAGATAGCGCGCCACTGATCACCGATGTGTTTCTGTGGCCGGCGAAGACCAACAAGGAGAGCAGGGCCAGGAACACCAATGCCAGGCAGGCGGAGAAGTAAAAATGCTTGATCAGGAATTCCGAGAAAGGGGACAGGACTGTCACAGGAATGACCGGGGGGCTACCGCAAAGCGAATTGGCAAGCGCGTTTCCAGTTTCGCTGGAAAACACCGCGTCTTCTTGTCGACGCGGCCCTCCGCTGCTCTAGCAGCCATTTGGGAACGGAGCGTAGGACGATCTTGGCATCGGTGGCCGGCAATGCCGCCATGGGCGTCCAGGCTTTTTCGATCATCTCTTCGGCCAGCGCGATGCACTGCTGTTCCGCATTTGAAGCCGAGATCAGTGTCCGGATTGTCTCGCGATTCTTGCCGGTCGCGTCATTCATGGCTCGGATCACCTTCCTCCTTTCTCGAGGCGAAAGGCGGCACAGGGTGTGGAGCAGCACCATGTTGAGACGGCCGTTCTTAAGATCCTCGAATTCATCTTTTCCCAGTTTCTCGAAACCCTCCTGAACATCGATCAGATCGTCGACGATCTGGAAAACAACGCCAAATACCCTGGAGTAGTCCGCAAGAACCGCGACCAGGTTTGGAGGCGCTTGGGAGATGGTCCCGGCGATTCGGGCAATCGATTCGAGTTGAGATCCGGATTTCAGTCTGTATTGCTCCAATAATTGGGATTGCGCCACTTCAAGGTCCGACGCTTTCGCGTCGGTATCCAACCGGCCCTTGGACCACATGAGGTCGATTCCTTGACCGATATGGCCTTGCCTGAGTGCTGTCGCGATGTGCTCGAAGATGTGAAGGCGCTGTGTGTCGCTGAGCCAATGAGCCTCCTGGATGAGGATCAGTGGCAGGAAATACAGGAAATTTCCCACGTTGATGGCCAGATCGGTGCCGATCTGTTCGTGAAGCGCCGGTTTTCCACGGCGCATGCGGGATTGATCCTGGATGTCATCGATAACCAGGCTGCCTGTGTGGAGCAGTTCAATGACGGGAAGGAGATCAATGAATTGGCGCCCTTCGTAGGACAGCGCGTACAGGCAGAGCGCCAACCAAGTGGATCGCCATCCCTTTCCGCCGCGGTCCATCATGGACCAGATGGGATCCAATATGGCAAATTGAGCGTCGTTGGGGTCCAGAATCAAGGGGTTCGGGGTCATGCAGATACGTTGAAACCATGACGGGTCGAACGCCCTCGGCATGAACGATTCCAGGCGGGTCGCCAGAGTGGTTTTCTGCATTCCCCAGAAAAAACGGTTGACGTTCACCTCTTGGCCGAAGATCTCTGCGCACCCGCTTCCACGGATCGGGACGTTGAGAAGCGTGCCTTCGAGTTGGCAGCCGGAGATCAAGAAGCCCCTTCTCATACTCGGTACCGGGATTTCGGCGGGTGCGGCGGTGAGCCGGACGTTCAAGCTCTGGGCGTCCCCCTGACTGAAAGACCAGCTTGTGTCATAGCGGTTGAAAGTGCGGGCGCTTTCGAAGGTGTCGGCCGAGACGGCACATGCTGGACTGACGTCTTCGAATTCGGTGGCGTCGGCATCCAGGCGATGAATAAGGGCTTCTTCCGCAGGACGGTGCTGAATCAACAGCGTGGAATGATCGTGTACATGAACGATAAACCGATTGATCTCCGGCAGGTAAAAGTGGCGTATGGAATTCCGCTGAGGCCAGGGCCCCCAAAAGTGTTCCATCCAGATCGATCCGTTCCCGATGATCTCCTGCCTTCCGCTGATGGCCAGGGTGCTGCTGGGAGCGATTCGGGCGCGACAGAGCAGACGCCCTGATAAGCCGTTGGCCTTCGGAGTCGGGATAGGAATCGACCGCTTGAAAAGATCGAATCCTGTTTCGAATTCCAGGAAATGCGTGCGAATCCTCAAGTGCGATGTTCGATTCTGGCGGTCAATGGTCCACAGAAGTGGATCGAGGTCGAAGGAAATCTCGAATACAGAGTCCCCGGAGACCCTTGGCGTTGCCATTGAGCGAAAAGGTGCGTGGATCCCGCCGTCCTGATTGATTTCGAGAAAAGCGTTGAGAAAGACATCCGTTGATTTGCGGACCAATTTCCGCACTTGATTTCGAACAAACGAGGCGAGATTTCGGCAGACGAATGTGGCGCCATGACTGATGGCGCCAGTGTTTTCTTGGATGGACATTGAAGCCATCCAGCCTTCGCTTCCGTTGAAGCGGGGCCGGACACGCAAGAGGCGAGTCGTCAGGACAAAACGGCGATCGAGCTCAAGAAGACACCACCACCACTCGATTTCGGAAGCGTGTCGTAGGAGAGGATCGGTGTTGTCCTCGGATTGGCCTGTCACGGCATCGATTGAGAAAAGATCCATTTTTCCCGCCAACATCGGGGCGGCCGGCCGCCTTCAACTGAACAGACGGCATTTCGCCGCGGGGCGGCTCACCAACTGATAGGCCTTTGCTTTCGCGCCCAAAGCCGCAAGCGGTGTCAAGGTGATGCCGGAGTCGGCCACGCCGCAGGTCGGGGCGGCGGCTCTGACCGTCGCCAACCTCCTCGCCAGGCGTCGAAGAGCGTGCTTGCCGGGATCTCACATCGCCAGGTCGCCTCCTGCCGTGTCGTTGCGCGGCGACAGGAGTCAAGCGCTTCGCCGGCTTCTACTGCTTGTCGATGTAGACCAGCCGCTGGAGCGACAGTGGCGCTCGGCGCGCAATGACGGCAGGTCATCGCGAGGCCGTCGTTTGGCCGCAGCCATCGGCCGCGTTAGGATTTGAATCCCATGCGCGCCGCTGTTTATCGAGGAGTCGGGCGGATCGAGATCGAGGATGTCCCTCGTCCCGCGATCGGGCCGGGAGAGATCTTGATCGCGGTCGAGGCGTGTGGCGTCTGCCCGACCGACATCAAGAAGATCCAGAAAGGGCTCCTGCCGGCGCCCCGAATCTTCGGTCATGAAATGGCGGGCGTTGTCGCTGAGGTCGGCCGCGGCGTGATTGCTTTCCGCGAAGGCGATCGGGTCGTGGCTCATCACCACGTTCCATGCGGTGATTGCTTCTACTGCGATCGCGGCGCCTTTGCCCAGTGCGCGCATTACAAGCGCAATGGAACGACCGCGGGTTTCGAGCCGTCCGGCGGGGGATTCGCCGAGTACGTGCGGGCCATGGATTGGATCGTCGAACGCGGGATCTTGCGCATCCCCGACGGCGTGGATTTCGAAGAGGCGGCGTTCGTCGAGCCGGTGAACACATGTCTCAAGGCCGTGGAGAATACCTGCCTGCAAGCGGACGAGACGGCGCTCATCGTCGGGCAAGGGCCGATCGGCCTGATTCTTATGCAATTGGCGCGCTTACGAGGGGCGAAAACGGTTGTCTCCGACATGCTCGCGGATCGTCTCGATATGGGTCGTCGTCTGGGAGCTGAGCGGACGGTCGATGCGAGCGAAGACGTGCCGGCAGCGGTGCGATCGTGGACCGACGGACGCGGCGCGGACTGCGCCTTTCTTGCGGCGCCCGGCCCGGTTGCCTTTGCTCAGGCGGTTGCCGCGACGCGGCCGGCCGGCAGGGTCATGGTGTTCTCGGCCACGTCGAAAGGGGAGAAAGCGGAGGTGGAACTGGGTCTCCTCTGCACGAGCGAGAAGCGGATCTTGACGGCATACAGCTCGTCTATCGATCTGCAAGAAACCTCGGCCCAACTTGTGTTCCAGCGCAAGGTGCGCGTCAAGGAGCTGATCACCCATCGATTTTCTCTCGAGCAGACCGCTCGCGCCGTGGAGATCGCGGCGCAGCCTTGTACGGGCGTGCTCAAAGCGATGATCGAAATACGCGGTCAGCGCGAGAAAGCCTGAGAAACGCGAGATGGCGAGAAAGACGATGGCGGCCGTTCTTCATGGACGGGAAGACGTCCGCATCGAAGAGATCGCGGTGGACGAGCCGGGTCCGGGCGAGGTTCTATTACGCATCGAGGCGGCGTTGACGTGCGGAACGGACGCCAAGGTGTTTCGACGCGGGTATCACGCGCGGATGATCGTTCCGCCGGCCGTGTTCGGCCACGAGGCGGCGGGCGTGATCGAAGCGGCAGGCGAGGGCGTCGTCGGCTTTGCGCCCGGAGATCCGGTCGTCATGGCGAACTCGGCGCCCTGCGGCTTTTGCGAATACTGTCAGACCGGCCGCGCCAGCCTGTGTGAAGACCTGCTTTTCTGGAACGGCGCCTATGCGGAATTGACGATCATTCCGGAACGTATCGTTCAGAAGAATCTCTTGCATCGCCCTCCGAACGTCCAGGCGCATGAAGCGGCGTTGATCGAGCCGCTGGCGTGCGCGATCCATGGTCTCGATGAATGCGTGATTCGAAAAGGCGATTCCGTGGCCGTCATCGGCGCCGGACCGCTCGGTTTGATGCTTCTCGTCCTGGCAAGAAAGCAGGGGCTGAGTGTCGTCGTCGCCGGGCGAAGCCTCGATGGGCTCGAGCGCGCCAAGGCATTGGGCGCGCATGAAGTCGTCTCCAAACGTCATGGGGATCTCGGGAGTCAGCTTCGCGCGATCAGTCCGGGGCGCCAAGGCTTTTCTCTAGTCATCGAGGCCATCGGAACGTCCGAAACCATCGAAGCCGCTCTCTCGGTTGTGAGAAAGGGCGGGCAGATCAACCTGTTTGGGGGCAGCGCGGCGGGAACAACGGCTTCACTGGACGTGGAGAGGGCGCATTATCAGGAGAATCGACTGTTTGGGACCTTCCATCACACTCCGGAAACCATCCGTCGGGCGCTGGAGCTGGTTGCGGCAGGAGCCGTGAATCCCAATGAATTCATTGAAGGGGAAGAGCCGTTGAGGGCGCTCCCGCGTGTTCTGAAGGAAATGACACAAAGGAAAAGAAAAATGAAAACAATCATCCGTCCTTAACGGATATTTCGTCAATTGAGAAAAACAAGCCCGGTGGGGATGGAACGTCAGATCACCCCCACCGTCCGTATCGCGGTATTTGCGAGTCCGGGGACTCCGAGCCTACTTCCTGCCGGATGATTTTCGCCCCTTCTTCGCCGCTTTCTTCTTGGGCGTCTTTTTGGGCGCCTTCTTCGCGACTTTCTTCTTCACGACGCTCTTCTTGGCGGCCTTCTTTTTCACGACCTTCTTTTTCGCCGCCTTTTTCTTGACGACCTTTTTGATCGCTTTTTTCTTCGCCGGTTTGGCCTTTTTCTTAGCCTTCTTGACCGGCTTCTGTGCCGGCTTCGGCTTGGAGGCCTCTTGTATCACGGCCGGGAACCGGGACTCCGGAGTGTCTTCCGGAAACGCCGACGGTATTTCCGGTTCCATGGGCAACTGAGTGAAAGGCGGCGCCTCGGTCCGGGGGGTGTCTTCGTCCATCTCCTCCTCCAAGGGCTCGTGCATCGGCGCTTGCTGGCGCCGTGCTTGGCCGAGAAACAAAGGATACGACGAAGTCTCCAATAATCGGCGTGTTTCGTCAAGTCACGACGAGCGCCCGACTCATGAGCGATCGCGCGAGGCGAGCACCACCGCTCCCTCGGAGAGCAGGTTGGCGAAAACGACGCGGCGTCGCAATCGCCGGCGTAGGATGTACGCTCGACGAAGGATTCGAACGTGCCGTTCGTGACAGAAAGCCTCGAAATCCGCCAGAGTCATCAGATGGATGTTGGGGGTGCGGTGCCACTCGTAAGGCAACGCGCGCGTGCGCGGCATTCGGCCCGAAAGCAGGAGCTGGAGACGCAGGGAATAGTGGCCGAAATTAGGAAAGCTGACGATGGCGTTTCGGCCGATGCGCAGGATCTCCATCATGAGATCCTCGGGCCGACTCACCTGCTGAATCGTCTGACTGAGGATGACGTGATCGTATGAACCGTCGCCGAAACAGCCGAGCGGCTGGTTGAGATCCTTCTGAACGACGGGGATTCCCCGTCGAACGCAGGACAGCAATCTCTTGAAATCGATGTCCACGCCCATGCCGCGGATGCGCTTGTGGCGGATGAGATGGTCGAGAAGAGCGCCGTCGCCGCATCCCAGGTCGAGCACGTTGCCGTCCTCCGTGATCCATTCCGCGATCGCCGTGAGATCGATGCGACCGTCGACTGTGGCAAGAAGCTTCCTCACCGTCGTGCTCCCGCGGGAGCTTGCCCCAATCCCTCCGCCGTAGCGGCGAGAAAGGCGCCGATGACAGAGCCCTCCTTTTCGATCTCCAGGAGAAAGGCGTCATGGCCGCAGGGCGTCTCGATGTTGACGTAGGTCACATCCTTCTTGTTTCCCAGCAATGCGTCCACGATCTCTCTTGACTGATAGGGCGGAAAGAGCCAGTCCGAAGAGAAGGAGAGCACGAGCACGCGCGCCTGAATGCGCGCTAGCGCCGCGTTCAAATCGCCGCCGCCGTGGGTCTCCGGCACGTCGAAATAGTCCATGGCCTTGGTCATGTAGAGGTAAGCGTTGGCGTCGAAACGCTCCACGAATTTCGTGCCCTGATGGTCGAGATAGCTCTCGACCTGGAATTCGCGGGAGAAGTCGTAGCTCAAGCCGTTTCTTCGCAGGCGGCGGCCGAACTTGACGTGCATGACCTCGTCGCTCAGGTACGTGATGTGGCCGATCATGCGGGCCACGGACAATCCCAGCGCCGGAACCGAATCGCCGGAGTATTCGCCTCTTCGCCAGTTCGGATCGCTGGTGATCGAGTTGCGACCGACGGCGTTGAAGGCGATGGCCTGCGGCGACAACCGCGCCGTGGCCGCGATGACGCAGGCGGAACGGACCCGTTCAGGGTAGCGCAGTGCCCATTCGAGCGCCTGCATGCCTCCGAGCGATCCGCCGGCCACGCTTAGCAAACGGGGGATTCCGAGATGATCGACCAGCGCTTTCTGAACCTTGACCATGTCGCCCACGGTGACGACCGGGAAACGGACGCCGTAGCGGCGCCCGGTTTCGGGATCGATGGATGAAGGACCGGTCGTGCCGACGCAGCCTCCGAGGACATTCGAGCACAGGATGAAGTGCCTGTCCGTATCGAACGCCTTGCCGGGACCCACGGCGCCTTCCCACCAGCCGGGATCGCGTCCGGATTCTCCGTGGAAGCCGGCGGCGTGCGCCGATCCGGACAGCGCATGGCAGATCAGAATGGCGTTAGTGCGCTCCTCGTTCAATCGGCCGTATGCCTCATACGCGACGGTGATCGGGCCGAGGCGGGCGCCCGAGTCCAGACGCAGGCGGTCGTCTTCTTCTCCGAACAAGACGACATGACGCGTTTCCACGACGCCCACGGAGGGGCCGTTTCGTGACCGGCGGCCTCGTGACGACGCGCTGTCTTCGCGGACCGTGTCCATGGTCAAAGCAATGCCCTAGGCGTTGTCGAGCGACTGGCGCAGGTCTTCGATGAGGTCATCGACGTGCTCGATGCCGATAGAAAGACGCACGAGATCCGGAGTGATGCCGGAACGGAGTTGCTCTTCTTCCGTGAGCTGCGAGTGGGTGGTCGTGGCCGGATGGATCGCCAGGCTCTTCGCGTCGCCGACGTTCGCCAGGTGCGAGAAGAGACACAGCCTCTCGATGAATCGCCGGCCGGATTCCTTGCCGCCCTTGACGCCGAAGACGACCATGCCGCCGAAACCATTATGGAGATATCGGCGGGCGACGGAGTGCGAGGGATCTTCCGGAAGTCCGGGATAGCGAACCCAGGACGATTTCGGGTGCGAAAGCAGGAAGCGCGCGATCATCATGGCGTTCTCGCAGTGTCGCTCCATTCGGAGCGGCAGGGTTTCGACGCCCTGGAGCGCGATCCAGGCGTTGTCGGGCGAGATGCAGGCGCCGAGGTTGCGCAAAGGAACAAGACGCATTCTGAGGATGAAGGCGATGGGATTCAGGGAGCCGAGGTCATGCGCGAAACGCAACCCGTGATAGCTAGGCTCGGGCTCGTTGTAGAGCTTGAATTTGGCGTCGGTCCAGTCGAATCGGCCGGAGTCGATCGCGATGCCGCCGATCGCCGTGCCATGTCCGCCTATCCATTTCGTGAGCGAATGGACGACGACGTCCGCGCCATGCTCGATCGGCCGCAGCAGGAAAGGCGTCGTGAAGGTCGAGTCGACGATCAACGGCAGATGATTCGCGCGCGCGATCTCCGACACGGCGGCGACGTCGAGGACGTCCAGCGCCGGATTGCCGACGGTCTCGCCGAAAAGCAAACGAGTCCGTGGCGTGATCGCATGTGCGAAATTGCGCGGGTCGCGCGGATCTACGAAGCATGCACGGAGGCCGAGCTGCGGCAGGATGTCGTGGAACATCGTGTACGTGCCGCCGTAGAGATTGTCGGCCGAAACGATTTCATCGCCGGCCGCGGCGATATTGACGACCGTGTTGAAGATGGCCGCGGTGCCCGATGAGAACGCCAGGCCGGCAGCTCCGCCTTCGAGCGCCGCCACCCTTTTCTCGAGCACGTCATGCGTGGGATTCATGAGTCGGGTGTAGATATTGCCCAGTTCCTTCAGGGAAAAAAGATCGGCCGCGTGCGCGGCGCTTCTGAAGACAAACGAGGTCGTGCGATAGACGGGAACGCCGCGCGAGAGCGTGTCGCTTTCGATCGACTGGCCCGCGTGCAACGCCAGAGTCTCGAATCGTGCCATTGTCTTCATCCTTTTCGCGCGCGTCGCATGCGCTCGATCAAGGTACGCGGTCTTGAGCGTTTTCGGGTTTGTCGGAGGCCGCCGGTTAGCGCGTCGTGAGGTCGTGGATGAGCGATCCAAGACGAATCCAGCCCCGCCGGCGCGTCGCTGGCCATGTACACATCCGTCGCCGCGCTTCCGTCGCGCGCGGGCCGGGGGTTCGATCGATCGCCATGATTTGCTTATACCGGCGATTCGGATGAGGTGTCAAGTCGCGCGTTGTGTCGGATGGGCGCTCGTGATCTTCAGGATTTCGGACGAACGACGTTCGCCAGGGTGATATGGCTTGCGGCGGCTTTCTGGGCGTCGGCGAGGCGCGCCATGAGGTCGCCTCCGGGCAGAGCGGAACCGACGCGGCGCGGCGTTGAAAGCGCGCCACATAGATCGATGATGCGCTCGATGCCGATGCGGTCGGGAGGCATGGCGAGCGCGTAGGAAACGCTTCCTGATCCGCTTTCGATGCGATTCAGCAGGTTTTCCGCCTCGAGCCGTTCGCCGGTTCGTTGTACCGAGCGAACGGGAAGGATGAGTTTCTCGGCGATCTCCTCGGCGGACAGCGCCCGGCCCTCCTCGAATCCTCGGCCGATGAGCGTGAGCATCGGGATGATCGACGTCACGTCAACCAGGTCCCGAGTTTCGGACTTCTCCAGGCTCTTGAACTTCCGTCCGCGCATCGCTTGCAGCGTATACGTGAGCTCCAAGCCGAAGAGAAGGAAGAGCCACATCAGCCAGAGCCAGAACAGAAACAACGGCAGCAGCGCCAGAGCGCCGTAGAGGGTGGCGGACGCGGCGCGACGCACATAGAGGCCGAACAGCTCGATGGCGCCGACCCAGCCGAGGGCCGCGATAAAGCTGCCGATGGCGGCTGCGCGGATGCTCACGCGTGTGTTGGGCAGCAGCACGAAGACGACGCACAGAACGATCCAAGTGGCAAGCACGGGCGAGGTCAAGGCGAGAGGGCCGCTCAGCCAACTGGTATACACGCCGCCGGCGATAAGTCGCAGCGTCTGGACCTCGATGTAGTGGCCCGCGATCATCACCAGCGGACCGAGGGTGATGACCGTGTAGTACATGGAGAGGCGGATGTACCAGGGACGGTTGTGCGAGGCGCCGAAGATCTGGTTGAAGCTTCTTTCGGTCGTCGCCAGCATGCCCGTGGCGCCATAAATGAAAAGCAAGACGCCGACGACGCCGATTCCCTCAAAACTGAGCGTCTGCAAACGGTCAAGCCAGTATTGAATGCCTTCTCGAAGCTCCTTGGCGATGGCGGCCATCTCCGCCTGTCCCGAGGATGCGCCGGGTGAATCGATTGCGCTGTCGGGCGAAGCCTCCAAGAGCCATTGCATGACGTAGCTCACGCTCGATTCACGGAACTGCTCGAGCTCGGCCTGCGTCACGAAGGCGCGCGATACGACGAGCATCAGCACGAGAGTCGGGAGCAGGCTGAAGAGCGTGTGGTAGGTCAGCGCGGCCGCCATCTGGGTGGCGCGATCGTGATAGAGCTCGCGTGCGCAATGCCGTCCCAAATCGAAACCATAGAGCAAGGCGGCCTGGGCCCGCGTCAGCTCCTCACGCGGCTTTTCAAATATGCGGCGGACCTCGTCGATCGCCAGGCGGATCGGATGCACGAGTGATTCTCGAACGGGAAAGGGATTTATGCAACGACTCTCCGGCCGCCTGCCGGCGCACAGGCCAACGATCGCGAGAAAGAAACTCGGTCCGACGAAAGTCCGCGATGCATTTCGTTGCCATGGCTATCGGCATGGTCGCGAGAAAAGTCGCGCGGGTCCGATTCAAGCGACTCGTTTTTGCCCGTTTCACGCTATTATCCCGGCGACTTGCAGGAGCACGGATGATCGTAGCTTATGTTTCAGGTCACGGTTTCGGCCATGCAACGCGAACGGCAGAGGTCTTGCGTGAGCTGAAACAGCGGCGGCCCGAGATCGCGTTGACGGTGGTGACGAGCGCTCCAAGATTTTTATTCGAGGAGGCCGTTTCGGAGTCGATCGACGTGCGTTCGCTCGCGTGCGACGTTGGTCTGGCGCAGAACGACGCCGTCGACATCAATGAGCAAGCGACGCTGTCGCGTCTCGAGAGTTTTCAACGGCAGTGGGAGTCGCTGGTCGAAAACGAGGCGCGCCGGTTGAGAATGGGAGTCAGGGGCGTTATCGGGGACATCCCTCCGTTGGCGTTCGCCGCCGCCGCGCGCGCCGGCATTCCCAGCGTCGCGATGGCGAATTTCTCATGGGACTGGATCTACCGTCATTTATCGCAGCGTTTGTCCGGGATGAGCGTCATGGCCGTCCGTGCCGCCGACGCTTATCGCCAGGCGACGTTGCTGCTCCGGCTGCCGTTTGCCGGGGATCTCTCGGTATTTCCCCATATCGCCGACATCCCGCTTGTCGCTCGTCGGCCGTTTCATGACGCGGCGGAAGTCAGGCGTCGGTTGGGACACGGAGCGGAGCCTTTGGTCCTGATGTCGTTTGGAGGGCACGGGCTTGCAAGACTCGATCCGCAAGTGCTCGCATCGCTGAAGGGATATCGCTTTCTTTTCGTCGATGATGATCGGGCCCTGCCAGAAAACGCGATCGGTTTGAGTCGAACGGAGATGCGTTTGCGGGGTTTGAAGTACATCGATCTGGTCGCGGCGGCGGATGTCGTCGTCACGAAGCCGGGATATGGAATCGTCACGGACGCGATCAGCGGCGGAACACGAATCGTTTATACGGAGCGCGGCGACTTCCCGGAATATGCGATTCTGGTGCGTGAGATGAGGGAGTTTTTGCCGTGCGCATTCGTGCGCAACGATGATCTCGAAGCCGGCCGTCTCGATAAAGCGATTCGGACCGCGTTGGAGCGGCCGTTTCCGTCTCCGCCTCGCCTGGACGGCGCGGCGGAAGCCGCTCGTCTCGTCATGGCGACGTTTCGGCTGAGCTGATGTCCCGAAAGCCTCATGGTCGATGTCCGTCCAAGGCGCCGGATGCGCGTCCACGCGTCGGGCTTGTCAGTCTCGGCTGCCCGAAGAACCGCGTCGACAGCGAGGCAATGCTGGCGCGCCTTCAGGCGCGTGGCTGCGGAATCGTGTCGGATACCGCGCAGGCCGATGTGATCATCGTCAATACGTGCGCCTTCATCGAGCCCGCCAAGCGCGAATCGATCGACGCCATACTGGAAATGGCTCGCCACAAGCAGTACGGCGGCGTTCGGAGGATGGTCGTGACGGGCTGCCTGGCGCAGCGATATGACGCCGAACTGCGTCGCGCCATTCCCGAGATCGACTCCACACTCGGCACGGGCCAGATCGAATGGATAGAGCGCGCCGTCCTGGGCATGAAGACCACGGTGTCGGGAACGCCGGGCTGGCTTCCGGGCGGCCGTTACAAGCGCGTGCTTTCGACGCCGCCGCATCTGGCCTACGTGAAGATCAGCGAGGGCTGCAATTATGCGTGCTCTTTCTGCGTTATTCCGAAGTTGCGCGGAAGATATCGGAGTCGTTCCATTGAAAGCATCGTGACGGAGTCGCGAGGCTTGGTCGCGAAAGGAGTTCTGGAAATCGTTCTCGTTGCACAAGACACGACACGATATGGCCTGGATCTGGGCATGAAACACGGCTTGGCGCGACTTCTCCGAAGCCTGTGCGGCATCAAGGGATTGCGCTGGATCCGTGTGCTGTACGCCCATCCGGCGACGTTGGGGAATGAAGTGCTGGATGCGATCGCTTCGGAAGAGAAGGTCGTGAAATACATCGACCTTCCGCTGCAACATGCGAGCGATCATGTGCTTTCGATGATGCGAAGACCAACAGGTCACGCCCGCTTGAACGGACTTGTGGAAAGGATGAGAAAGCGAGCGCCGGGTCTGGCGATACGTACGTCGTTCATCGTCGGATTCCCGGGAGAAACGGAGCGTGATTTCTCGATTCTGATGAGATTCGTCGAGACGGCGCGTTTTGATCATGTGGGCGTTTTCACCTTCTCTCGCGAAGAGGGAACCAGGGCTGACGGGATTCGCGCGCAGACGCCGGAAAAGACGAAAGAAAGACGAAGGGGCGAATTGATGCGGCTCCAGCAATCCATCTGCCTCGCGCGCAATCGGAGGCGAGTAGGAGAGCGAGTCGACGTCTTGATCGAGACGCCCGGTTCGCCGGATGGGCCAGCCCGAGGCCGGCTTTCCACGCAGGCGCCCGATATCGACGGATCGGTTTTGATCGTTGGCGGTGATGTCGTTCCCGGCGCTTTCGTCCGATGCGAGATCATTCAGGCGGGTCCTTACGATCTCGTCGTTAAAACCGTGCGTTGACGCTTGCGGAAAGAGCCGAACACGGTTAAGATGTACATCCAACTTGGGGTTGGGCACCGAGTGGGTTCGACCCACTCTTTTTTTTGGGAATGAAACAGGAGTCCAACGGAGTCATTGGCCGTATCCGATGCATCGCCGAGAGAGTGGCGCTGAGCCGTGGTCTCGATGTCGTTGACGTGAAGTTGGCTCGCGGCCGGGGGAGTCATCTTGTGCGCGTGTTCGTCGATCGATCGGACGGAGGCGTGGATCTCGCGGATCTTCAGTCGGTGTCTTCGGAGATCTCGACGATCATGGACGTCGAAGATCCGATTAGATCGGCGTACAGGCTCGAGATTTCCTCGCCGGGTCTGGATCGGCCGCTTCGAAGCGAGGCGGATTTTTCACGCTGCATTGGACGATTAGTCAGCATGAAAAGCCGTGGTCCTATCGAGGGGCGACGGGACTTCGAGGGGCGCGTCGAATCCGTCGATGCGGAAGCGGTTTGCATCAGTTCGGCGTCCCAGGCGGGAGCGACGATCATTATCCCGCTGGCGAGCATCGAGCACGCGCGGCTCTCGATCGACTTCGCTCCCGGATGTTCAGGGCGCCAAAAACGATTTGAGAGGAACAAGCGATAAGAGATGGCGAGTCAATTACGACAACAGATCGAGCAGATCAGTCGCGAGAAGAACATCAACGCCGAGATCATCATCGCGGCGATCGAGGACGCCATTCTCACGGCCTCGAAAAAGTACTACCGCACGGAAGAGGATCTGCGCAGCCGCTTCAACGACGAGACTGGACAGATCGAGGTTTTCGCCGTGCGGCAAGTGGTTGAAAAAGTCGAGGATGCGCTGACTCAGATCGGCGTCGAGGAGGCGCGCGGCTTGATTCCCGAGGCCGAGCTGGGAAGCGAGATCGAGTTCCCCAAACCGACGGACGTGCTCGGAAGAATCGCGGCGCAGACGGCCAAGCAAGTGATCTTCCAGAAAGTGCGCGAAGCGGAACGCGACAACGTTTTCGCCGAGTATTCGGGGCGCGTGGGCGACGTGATCAATGGAATCGTCAAGCGACAGGAGATGGGAGATCTCGTTCTCGACATCGGTCGCGCCGAGGCGGTGCTGCCGCGTAAGGAACAGAGCCGCGCCGAGGCCTATCAGATCGGCGATCGCGTGCGCGTGGTGATTTCCAAGGTCATGAAGGCCGCGAAAGGCCCGCAAGTCGTCGTCAGCCGCACGGATCCGGCGTTGCTGATCAAGCTTTTCGAGATGGAGGTGCCGGAGATCTATGACGGCACCGTCATGATCAGGGGATGCGTGCGTGAGTCGGGCGAACGCGCCAAGATCGCGGTGCTTTCACGAGAGAAAGACGTCGATCCCGTCGGCGCCTGCGTAGGGATGAAGGGCACGCGCGTACAATCGATCATTCGCGAGCTGCGCGGCGAAAAGATCGACATCGTCGAATGGAGCGAGGATTCGGTGGCCTTCGTCGAGAAGGCGCTTTCTCCGGCCAAAGTGAGTCGCGTCGCGATCGTTGACGAGGAACAACGCATCATGGAGGTCGTCGTCGAGGACAAACAACTATCGCTGGCCATCGGCAAGAAAGGGCAGAACGTCAGGCTGGCGGCCAAGCTCGTCGGCTGGCGGATCGACATCAAGAGCGAGGAGGAAAAGCGGCAGGAGGTCGAGGCGGAGATGGCGCGCATGGCGCGCATCGTGGCTGAGCTGCGGAGCTTGGAGGGCGTCGGCGACAAGACGATTCAGAAGCTCATCGATCACGGCATCGGCGGACTCACGCACTTGCTTGAAATGAGCGACGACGATATCTGCCTGATTGAAGGAGTCGGATTGAAGACGGCCGAGAGAATCCGTGAGGCCGCGACGAAAGCCAAGGCCGAATGGGATCGCCGGGACGCCGAGGAGGCGGCGCGGCTTGCGGCCGAGCAGGCGGCTTTGGCGGCGACGTCGTCGGAATCGGAGAATCCGCCCGAAGAAGACGGAGGTGCGAGCACTGTGCATGCCGCTATCGCCGACTCGGATGCCCAGGGCGTCGAAGTTGTCGACGAGGAGGCCAAGCCGGTCGTCGAGGAAGCGGAGCGGCTTGCGGCCGAGCAGGCGGCTATGGCGGCGACGTCGTCGGGATCGGAGAATCCGCCCGAAGAAGACGGAGGTGCGAGCAC
>JAFGSN010000202.1 GCA_016934575.1 Vicinamibacteria bacterium | reverse complement strand
GTCACCCCGGCGAAAGCCGGGGTCCAGTGATTGACGTGTCTGGATTCCGGCTTGCGCCGGAATGACGGCTTTCGTCACCCCGGCGAAAGCTGGGGTGCAGTGATCGACGTGCCTGGATTCCGGCTTACGCCGGAATGACGGCTTTCGTCACCCCGGCGAAAGCCGGGGTCTGGTGACGGGTGACGGGTCGCTGCGCGCAACTTTTCGGGTGAAGCGCATACCGTTACGTTCGGATGCATCGTACAGCCTTCGGGTGATGGGTGCTCACTTCTGATCGTCATAGGTCGGGGACACAATGCATCGTTCCCCAGCGCAAGGCGTCGTGTTCCCCTTGCCGAGCGGAGGTATACTTCTTTCTCAGTCGTCAGGACGCCGCGGCGAATGCATACTGCAATCCGGATTCGCGACTTCCTGCGCGCCGTGCCGTCGCGTGATTGATCGGGAGGCGAGCCTGTGAGTGACGATAAGAAAACCTGGGGGCACACGGTTCTCGGCTGGTTCATCGAAAAGGACCACGAAGGAGCCACCGACACGACGGACACCGCCGAAAGCCGGCCGGACGAGGCCTCGTCGACGCTTCCGGTTCCGCAGGTTTTTACAAAGCAGCCGCCCGCCGCGCCGGGGGGCCATGTCGACTACGACGGCGTGTTCGAGGCCGCCGGGATCGATGACGAAGAGCGCGAGCGCGTCCGGAAAGCATCCGAGCTGCTCGGATCCCTGCCGGCCGAGACGTCGCTCGCGACCAAGAAGCAGATCGTCGAAGCCTCGCTCAAGGCTTTCGGAGTGCCGATCGACAAGATCATAGAGACCGGAGTGGCCGAGATTCAGGCGCTCGAGAGTTACATCCGAACGGACCAAGCCGACACTCAGAAGCTGATCGAGGAGTCCAACGCAAGGATCGCGAACTACGAACAGGAGATCCGCAATATTCGCACTGTCATGGATGGGCGGGTTCGGGAGCGGCAGGGCGTGCAGACGGCATGCAACGCGAAGAAGCTGGAGGTCCAGCGCGTGTTGGAGTTCTTTGGGCGCGACGAGGTGGCGCGCGTCGTACGCGAATCGTCCAAGCTGATCGACCCGTCGGCGGAGTAGGCGCCGGAAGCGAATCCGCCCGGCAGAGCAGAGGAGGAGAGCAGTGGGTTTCTTCAGTCGACTCGGGAATCTGTGGAAGGGCTTTTTGTCGCTGTGGATCGCCGACATCGAGAAGGCGCATCCGGAGATCGCCTACGAGAACGCGATCAACTCGATGATCGAAAAGTACAGCCGCCTCAAGTCGGCCACCGCGGCCATCATCCGAAGGCGCGAGGAGATCGACGAGCGCTATCAGCGCGCCACGAAAGAGCTGGCGCAGACGGAGGCGGAACTGAACGTCGCGGTCGAGACCAACCAAGACGATCTGGCGGTGGTTCTCATTCAGAAAAAGAACCAGATCAGCGCCGAGCTGGCCGAGCTTCAGGGCGAGCTTGGATCGGCCAAGAACGACGCCGACTCCGCTAAATCGTCGCTCCTCTCGGTGCAGAGCGAGATCAAGAAGCTCAAGGCCGAGCGCGATTCGATGCTGGCCAAGATGCATTCGGCACAGGCGCGCATCAAGGTCCAGGAGCAGCTCGAGGGTCTGTCGGTGGACGCCGAAGTCAAGGCGCTCGACAACGTGCGCGAGCACATCCGCAACACGATTGCCGAGGCTAATCTGGGACAGGAGCTGGCATCGTCGTCGCTCGACAATCGACTGCAGGCTCTGCGAAGCCAGGTGGGCGACGTTCAGGCCAAGCAGCAGCTCGCCGAGCTGAAGGCGAAGCGGGCGGCGCAGCAGGCGTCGCAAGGGCAGAAAACGATGTAGGCAAAACGGCCGCGCGTGACGGCTCGTTCCGAATCGGCGCGGTCAACCGCGGTCCATGACGGGCTGCGATCATACGGGAGGGTCCCATGAGGCTCACGCCATTCGCTAAGTTCTTCGTTACCCTCGTCGTTCTGGGTGTCATCGGCTACGTCGGCTGGCACTACAAGAGCGACATCATCAAGCGCTGGGCGCTGGGGGAGAAGCGCGCCGGCGCCACGACGCCGATCTCGAACGCCGACTTCGACGCGCTCAAGAACGCGCCGGCCGATCCCGGCCGCAACGAGGCGGTCGAAGGCGTCGCCACGACGAGCCTCTCGGGATCGGGCAAGCTGTCTCGGACGCTGGTGGTCGGAATCAACACCTGGGCCGGCCACGCGCCGGGCATCGTCTACAACATGGGGATGGAGCCGTCGTCCACGTCGAACTACACCAAACGTTACGGCCTGTCCGTTAAGTTCGTGCTGCTCGAGGATCCGGCAGCCAAGCTGGCGGCGTTCCGCAACGGAGACGTCGACATCATGTGGAACACCGTCGACAACTGGGCGCGCGAGGCTTCGATACTCGCCGAGCAGGGGCAGAAGGCCAAATCGATCATCATGCAGGACTGGTCGCGCGGCGGCGACGGCATCGTCTCGCTGAACACCATCCGCTCGATCGAGGACCTCAAGGGCAAGAAGGTCGCGTGCACGCAGTTCACGCCATCGCACTTCCTGCTGTTGTACCTCCTGGCGCAGTCGGGCCTCACGCCGCAGGAGCGCATCGCGATCGAGAAGGACATCGTCTTCACGCAGGACGCGCCGGCCGCGGCCGCGATGTTCAAGGCGCGCCAGGTGGACGCGGCGGTGACGTGGGAGCCGGACCTATCCTCCGCGGTGACGGCGCGCGAGGACGAGGCGCACATCCTGGTCTCGACCACGGCGGCCACCAACATCATCGCCGATACGCTCGTGGCGCGGCAGGACCTGATCGATCAAGCGCCGCGGACGGTCTCCGATTTCGTCGCCGGCTGGCTGGCCGGCATCGACATGATCAAGAGCGATCCGGCCTGGACTTACGCTCTGATCGGACGCGAGCTGAAGCTCGACGCGGAGACGGTGTCGGGCATGCTCTCGGGCCTGAAGCTCACAACGTACGCCGATAATGCGCAGTTCTACGGCTTGAGCGGCGGCAAGGCGCACTACGAGACGCTCTTCAACACCGCCTTCGTCATCTGGCGCAAGAAGGGGCTCGTGACGCGGCCCGTCGATGCGCGCGACTGGGCCGACACGAGATTCCTGCAGGCTCTGGCTCCGCAGTATGGTGGGCAAAAGGTCGAGGAGCCCAAGGTCATGGTCAAGGCGCCGTCCGTCAGGGACCGCGCCATCATCAACAAGCAGATTCAGATCCACTTCACGCCCGGCTCCGACGAGATCATGCCCGGCTCGTTCATCGTGCTCGACACCCTGGGCGAGACCATGGTTTCGTTCGGCAACACGTACCTGCGCGTGGAAGGCAATACCGACTCCACCGGCCCGGCGCAGTTGAATCTGACGCTTTCGGAGCGCCGCGCGCTGGCGGTCAAGAACTACATCCTGCGCGAGTTCCCGGGCGTGCAGGCCGCGCGCTTCCAGACCATCGGGCACGGCTCGTCCAAGCCGGTCGCCTCGAACGTCACCGAGACCGGTCGACAGCTCAACCGCCGCACCGACATCAAGGTCATTCTGGCCGCCGAGTAGCATGGCGCGCAAGAAAGACTTCTTCGCCCTGCGCGAGCCGCTGCCCTCCGGGACGGCGGCCGCGCTCGGCTTCGTGGCGCCCACGTTCGTTCTGGCGGCGTGGTGCATCGCCAGCTACGGAGGGCTGGCGCCCCCCGACTTTCTGCCGTCGCCGACCGAGGTCCTGCGCGGCACGTTGCAGCTCTTCATCGAGCACGATTTGTGGAGCGCGATCTGGATTTCGACGCGACGCATCGGCATCGCGTTCCTGCTGGCCTCGGCCGTCGCCCTGCCGCTGGGCGTGCTCATGGGCGCCTTCGAGCCGATCAATCGGCTCTTCGAGCCCATCATGGCGCCTTTGCGCTACATGCCGATCTCAGCCTTCATTCCGCTCCTGATTCTGTGGTTCGGGATCTACGAGTCGGAGAAGATCGCGTTTCTCTTCATCGGCGTCTTCGTGTATCTGCTTCCCGTCGTCGTGCAAGCGATCCGCGCCGTCCCCGACGAACTGGTACAGACCGCGCGCACGCTGGGCGCCTCGAAGCTCCAGGTCGTCTTCACGGTCCTGGTGCCTTCGTCGCTGCCCGAGATCTTCGACTCCTTCCGCGTCATGAACGCGATCTCCTGGACCTACGTTATTCTGGCCGAGGCAGTGAATCCCGAGCACGGGCTCGGTTACATGGTCGAACTGGCGCGCACCCACCAGAAGGCGGCCTGGTCCTTCGCCGGCCTGATCGTCATCGGCGGCATCGGCCTGCTGACGGACTTTCTCATCCGAACGCTGTCATCCATGATCTTCCGCTGGCGGGAGAAGTCGGAGTGAGCGCAATGATTCCTCCCAAGCTCGAGTTGGATCGCCTCAGCGTCACCTACGTCGATCGCTTCGGGAAACGCACCGATGCCGTGCGCGACGTCTCGCTCAAGGTCGACGACAAGCCCGGCGCCGGCGAGGTCATCGTGCTGCTGGGTCCGTCCGGCTGCGGAAAATCGACGATTCTGAAATCGATCGCCGGCCTTCAACGTCCGACATCGGGACGCGTGGTGGCGGGAGGGCGGGAAATCGAAGGCGTCGGGCGCGACCGAGGGATGGTTTTTCAGGCCTACACATCCTTCGGCTGGTTGAACGTTCGCGACAACGTCGAGTATGGTTTGCGCCTGCAGGGCGTATCCAGGGCTCAGCGACGGCGTTCGTCCGACAAGTACCTTCAGTCCGTCGGGCTCGCGGATTTCGCCGGCCACTATCCCAAGCAACTCTCGGGCGGCATGAAGCAGCGCGTGGCGATCGCCCGCACTCTCATCAACAAACCGAAGCTGGTGTTGATGGACGAACCCTTCGGCGCCCTTGATCCCCAGACGCGCTGGGGCATGCAGAGCCTGCTGCTCGACATCTCGCGCAGCGAGGACAATACGATCGTCTTCGTGACGCACGACATCACCGAGGCCGTGTATCTGGCCGACACCGTGTACGTTCTCTCGGCGCGGCCGGCGCGCGTTTTGCATCGCGTCGATGTTCCGTTTTTTCCGGTGCGCGACATCGCGCTTCAGTCCTCGGCCGAGTTCCGTGCCGTGGAGCAGCAGGTCCTCGACATGCTCTACTCGTCGGAGGCGGCCTTATCGGCCTAGCTCTATGCCCGACTCCGCCGAGAGACAACGACCCAAGCCTCCACCTCCTCACGCGCATGAGGAGAAGGCACGACCGCGCATGACCGAGCGCCGCGCGCCGCGCGCCGCGGCGACCATCGTCACGCGCGATGTATTGAGGGCCAAGTTCCTCGATAATCGGCCGTACCTCAAGCTGGCCTTCACCAGTCCCTATAATCTGGCGCTCTTTTTCGGAGCTTTGGCCGCCGCCGGTCTGACGTTCAATCCATTTCTGGCGGTCGCGGCCGTCGGCCTCGAGGCGTTATGGCTCTTGTGGGCGCCCGATTCAAAGCGGCTCCGTCACGATCTGTGGGATCCGCGCTTCGAGCGGATCAAGGAGGCGATGATCGAACAAGAACGCTCCCAGCGCATGGCGCTCTTGAGCGAACGCGAGCTGTATCGGGTAAAGGACCTGATCGGCAAACACAAGGAGATACGGCGACTGGCCGAGATCAATCCTTCCTTCACCGGAGAGCTGCTGCGCAACGAGCTCGTGAAAACCGATCGGCTGGTCGAGGCTTTCCTCGACATGGCCGTGACCTGCGGGCGCTATGAGGAGCACCTCGACACGGTGGACCTCGATCAACTCGACCGCGAACGCGCGCGCTGGGAGCGCGCCGCGGACGCCGGCGATAAGGACGATCCGAACGTCTCCATCGCGCGCAAGAACCTGGCCGTCATTCTCAAGCGCTTCGAGAAAGCGCGGGAAATCCGCCGCTATCTGACGCTCGCCCGCGGCCAGCTCGACCTGCTCGAAAACTCTTTCCAGTTGATCGCCGATCAGATCGTGACCATGCAGTCGCCGCGGGAGCTCTCCGGCCAGCTCGACGAGCTAATCGACGGTGTCGAGTCCATTCGTCAGACGGCGCTCGACACAGACAAGATCCTAAGCACGATCGGCGTGGAGGCGTGAAGATGGGCGAGATCCGTATTCTGCCGGACTGGGCCGAGGATCTGCGCCGGCGCTACCTGCGCGGCGAGACCGCGATGTTCATCCTGCACGGCAACGTTTACGACAGCGTCGTGGACGGGAAACGCCTGCTCGGCCTGACCGAGTTCCTGTGCGACGTCCTGCTTCAGGAAAGCCGCGAGACGATCGCGGTCTATAACCTGGCCACGGGCGTGCGTTTCGCCAAGCGCGCCGCCACGGTGACGGATCTGGAAGAGTTGCTGTTGTCGTCGCAGAAAGAAAGGGTGCTGCGCGCGCTCGAGCGGCTGCTCATCGAAACGACGAAAGCCGCGGTTGTCGTCGAATACGCCGAGACCGTGGCGCCGGCGGGTGAGACCGCGTTCCAGGCGGACAGCGATCGCGCCGCCGTCGTCACGCTGCACCGCTGGTCGTTCCTGCCCGAGATCGAGCGCGGCGACAACGTCGTGCTGCTCATCGCGGAGAATCTGAGCGATCTCTCGCCCAAGCTGGTCTCGAATCCCAAGGTGGCCACGATCGCGGTGCCGATGCCGGACCTTGCAACGCGACGCGCCGTCGCGCGCCTGGCCGATCCCCGCCTTTCCGGCGACGATGTGGAACGCTACGCCGAGGTGACCGCCGGCCTCAAGTCCATCCAAATCGAGACCATCCTCGCGCCGCCGCCTCCCTCGAAGGAGGACGCCTCGGCGCGCGAAGCGTTCATCGCCGGCCTGCTGATCCCAGGCCCCAACGCCAAGGAGCGCGCGCACAAGCTCGCGGCGCTCACTGCGGCCCTCGACCGCGAGGAAATCCGGCGCCTGCTCGCTCCCGGCGCCAAAGCGCCGGAGAGCATCGATCCCATGGAGCTGGCGCGGCGCGAGGCCGACCGCCTGATCGCGCGCCGCAAGCGCGAGATCATCGAGCGCGAGTGCTTTGGTCTCGTCGAGTTCGTCGAGACGCGTTATGGCTTTGACGCGGTGGGCGGCATGGATGAGGTCAAGTGCGACTTGCTGGTCATCGCCGAAAACATCCGCGAGGGGCGAACGAGCCGGGTTCCGATGGGGCTGCTCTTCACCGGCGCCATGGGAACGGGCAAGACCTTCGTCGCCGAGGCCTTCGCAAAGGAATGCGGCCTCACGACCATCAAGCTCAAGAACTTCCGCTCCAAGTGGGTCGGCGCCACCGAGGGCAATCTTGAAAAAATCCTGACTGTCATCCGCGCCATAGGCCAGGTGGTCGTGATCATCGACGAGGGAGACCGCGCCTTCGGCAGTACCGGCAGTGAGAGCGACGGCGGGACGTCATCCCGCGTGATCGCGCGCATCAAGGAGTTCATGGCCGACACGAGCAACCGCGGACGGATTCTCTTCATCGTCATGACCAACCGGCCGGACCGGCTGGACGTGGACCTGAAGCGCGCCGGGCGACTCGACCGCAAGATTCCTTTCCTCTACTCACAGACGCCGGAGGAGGTCGAGCAGGTGGCCCAGGCGCTCATCCGGAAGAACGGCATCAACACCCGAGTCGACCTGCTGTCGATCCGCAAAGGCTTTTCGGCGCGGCTTGTCGGCTATAGCAACGCCGATGTCGAGGCTGTTCTCGTCCTGGCTAATGATGAAGCCGCTCGCGAAGTCGGCGCCGAAGCGCCTGTCACCGCCGAGCATTTGATACGCGCCGCCGCCGACTACTTCCCGAGCCGCGACGTCGAGCTGATCGAATACATGGAGCTTCTAGCCGTCTTCGAGTCTTCGAGCCGCCGGCTGCTTCCCAAGAAATACGCCCACATGACGGATGAGGAACTGGACAAGCGACTGCGCGTCATGCGAGCGACGGTAGGGACCAGACGGTAGGTGGATTCCGGCTTGCGCCGGAATGACGG
>JAFGSN010000040.1 GCA_016934575.1 Vicinamibacteria bacterium | reverse complement strand
CGGATCTACGCGGGTTCAACCTGGGCCGCGATCCTGGCGCACTCGACCCTGAATACTCTGACGTACGTCATCGCCTTGACGATCAAGACCCCCGACGCCAGTTTCGAGTATGCCCACATGCCTGTCGCGCTCGGGTGCCTCGCCCTTGGATCTCTGGGAAGTTATTGCTTGATTCGCAAAATCAAGCCGGCGTGACCGGAAAAACGGCCGCCGACTATAAACTTTCGGGCTGTTGCCGGCTCAAAACCTGATAATAAATAGGACAATCGCGCGAATCGGGCGGGTATGAAGCCTTTCGTCATTCCTCCGGCTTCGCGACGTCGATCATGCCCACGTCATCAAGAAACTTGTTGTTTTCCCGCCATTGCTCCCGCACCTTGACGAAAAGATGCAGGACGATTTTGACGCCAAGAAAATTCTCGATCTCCCGCCGGGCCGCCGTGCCGATCCCTTTGAGCCGATCGCCGTTCTTGCCGATCAGTATGCCTTTCTGTCCGGGACGCTCGGCAAGAATCGAGGCGTGAATACGCACGATGTTCCGTTCCTCCTTAAACGAATCGATGATCACGGCCGTCGAGTACGGCAGCTCCTGGTGCGTCTGCGAAAGAATCTGCTCACGGATCAGCTCCGCGACGAAGAAACGCTCCGGCTTGTCGGTCAAGAAGTCTTCGGGATAGAGCGGCGGTCCTTCAGGAAGCCGCGCCGTCAGACTTTCCGTCAGAAGCGCGATGTTCTCTCCCGTTCGTGCTGAAACAGGAATGATCTCGCGGAACTCGAACAGCCTGCGATAGGCGTCGATTTTCGGCAATATGAGCGGCTTGGGCGCGGAGTCGATCTTGTTGATTCCGAGCAGGGCGGGACGATCGGCCCGCAACAGCAGTTTCGCGATATGGCGATCTCCCGGGCCGAGGGATTCGTTGATGTCGACGAGCCATAGGACGAGGTCGACCAGATCCAGACTGCGCACGGCCGCCTGAACCATGCGTTCGTTCATGCGGTGTTCCGGTCGGTGAATGCCGGGCGTGTCGAAGACGACCATCTGGGCATGAGGTCGGTTGACGACGGCGAGAAGACGGTTGCGAGTGGTCTGCGGCTTTTCCGAGACGATCGCCAGCTTGCGGCCGACAAGACGATTGAGGAGCGTCGACTTTCCGACGTTCGGACGGCCGACGATCGATACGAAACCCGCGCGAAATTCAGACGCCTCGGCGGTCATGTCCCGTCTTCGCCGGCGTGACGCCGAAAACGCACGCGATTGACGCGTCGCGGCGCCGCATCGACGACCTCGATCGTGAAGCCTGAATACTCGATGCTCTCGCCCGTGCGTGGAATCCGTCCGAACGCCTTGGCCGCCAGCCCCCCCGCCGTTTCCACGTCGCCGCTTTCTCCGAACGTGGTCTCGAGCGCCTGCTCGACGCGGCTGACGGCGACTCGTCCGCTGACGAGAAAGGCGCCGTCCGACTCGGCGGCGATGGGCTCCCCTCCGATGTCGTACTCGTCCTCGATTTCTCCGACCAGCTCCTCGACGATGTCTTCCATCGACACGATTCCCGCCACTCCGCCGTACTCGTCGACGACCAGGGCGATCGTTGCATGCAGATTCTGGAGCTCTCGTAACAGATCGATGACCGGCTTCGACTCGGGCACGACGTGCATCGTTCGCGTCAGGGACGCCACCGGCGTATGCGCCTCTCCGGCGTACTCGATGAGATCGCGGACGCTGACGACGCCCAGGACGTCGTCGAGATTGTCGCGAAAAACGGGAAGGCGCGAAAGCTTTGTGTCGGCGACGACGCGTTGGGCGTCGGCGACGGTCGCCGTCTCAGGCAAGGCCACGATATCGGGTCGCGGAGTCATGACGTTTCGGACAAGCAGTGTCGCGAAGCGCTCGACGGCGTCCTGAAGCTGGCGCTCCTGCGACTCGGAAGACGCCGCCGGCGCCGGCAAGGAAACGCCTGTTCCAACGGAGTTTTCGGGGACCATGACCGTCGACGTCTCTTTCGTCTCGACACGTCTTCTTAGCCAGGAAACGAGCGGCGCCAGAATACGGAAATATCGGTCAAAAAGCGGAACAAGAAACAGGAGCACGCGTTCCGGGTTGCGCCGCGAGACGGCGTGTGGAAGCGTCAGCCTGAACGTCAGCAGGTATGCGATCATGAGAACGAGCGTCGCCCCGATCGCCCAAAGACCCAGGAGTCCGAGCATCAACGAAATCAGAATGCCTGTCATGGCCACGTGGGCAAGATATGTGCCCATGTGAACAGGCATCAGCAGGCGCGGCGGATCCTCGAGATAGCCGTTCGTGATCTCGGCGCGGCGATTGGGGTACGCGACGTGGCCAAGGCGCCGGCGCTTGAGCTGATAGAAAGCCGCCTCAATGCTCGACAGGCCGATCGACGAGAGCGCCAGCACGATCACTCCCATAATGACGACAAGCGTCGTCACGGGACGGAACACGCGCGATTCTTCACGCGCCTCCGGCCGACGTTCGGTCTTTCGAGGAGCAAGCGTCGGCGTATGCGTGTTTCCAGGCGACGCATTCGTCCGCCGTCCGTTTCGTGATCGTGCCCCAGAAGGTGCAGCAAGCCGTGAATAGCCAAGACGGCCAGTTCGCTTCGGAGCGAATGACCGCGCTGTCGCGCCTGACGCGCCGCGGCTTCAACGTTGATGACGACGTCTCCCGGCTCATTGTTCCCTTCCGCGACGAACGCGAGGACGTCCGTGGGGTAAGCGCTTCTCCGGAAACGGGCGTTGAGGCTTCCGAGAAGCCGGTCGCCGCCGAGAACGAGCGTCATTTCCAGATCTTGAACGTCTTGCATGGCCGCCGCGAGCTCGAGAATCGAGCGCAATCCTGGCGCCGAGATCCTGCGGCGCCGCTGTCGGTTGAGAATCGTCACGCGGATCCTCCGGGCGGACCGCCGTCTCTCGAGCATGCCGCGTCCGACGTCAGCTCGCGGAGCTCTCGCCATGCGAGTAGACCTCATACGCCTTGATGACTTTCTGCACAAGCTTGTGCCGCACGACGTCCCGTTCATCGAAATAGACGAACGAGATGCCCTGGACGCCCTGAAGCACGGCGATCGCCTCGACGAGCCCGGAAGTTCGTCCCGGCGGAAGATCGATCTGCGTGATGTCGCCGGTCACGACCGCCTTGGATCCGGGCCCGAGACGAGTCAGCACCATCTTCATCTGCTCGCCGGTTGTGTTCTGCGCCTCGTCGATGATCACGAAAGCACCGCTCAGCGTCCGGCCGCGCATGAATGCGATGGGCGCCACTTCGATCGCCGTCCGCTCCATCAGTCGTTGAACCTTGTCGTAGTCGAGCAGGTCGTAAAGCGCGTCATAGAGCGGACGTAGATAGGGATTGACCTTTTCCTGCAGGTCCCCGGGCAGAAAACCGAGCCGCTCTCCCGCCTCCACGGCCGGGCGGGCGAGGATGATCCGGTCGACGGCGCGCGCCATGAGCTTTGATACGGCCTGCGCCACGGCGAGATAGGTCTTGCCCGTTCCCGCCGGACCGATTCCGAAAACCATGTCGTCCGACTCGATGCGCTCGATGTAGGTCCGCTGATTCAGGCTGCGCGGCACGACGACCTTCCGCGCGCCGCGAATCGCGCTCTTCATCAGATAGTCACGAAGACGCGAAGCCTCGTCTTCGTGAAACAGCTTCGATGCGAGCCGCACATCCGGGTTGGAAACGACGTATCCGTCTTTCATCAAATCGACGAGCTGTTCGATAATGGCGGCCACGGCTTTCTCCCCGCGATCGTCGCCTTCGATTGTCAGCTCGTTGCCGCTGGTGAAGATGCGGACCCCATGCGCGCTTTCGAGAAAGCGTAGGTTCTCGTCGTGAATGCCGAAGAGCGTTTCCGCGCCTCGGTCCGGGACGGCCACGCGTCTCATTTTGGAAGATGACGCCTGACAGGATTCGGCCCGGAAGCGTCAGCGCCGCTCGCGATAACGTTCTGTTCGGGACAGGCGCATGGCCGCTGGGCCACGGTCGACGGATCACGGATCATGCCGGTCTGCTTGCGTCCGGAAGTGGCGTTGGGAGATCCCTGGCAAAGACTTGATTCTTCGTCCGATTGCATGACTAAGCTTAACACAGCACACGCCGTGGACATTCAGCTTCCAGGAACCGCCACGCCTCATTCCATGGCAGAATCTACACTCATGCGCCTGATGACGATACTGCAATGCCATGCCCGCGCGCTCCTGGCGTGTGCTGCGTGTGCGCTGGAATGCGGCGCATCTTCCGCCAGCGTGTTGCCGACCACGAATGAAAAAGATCGGCCGGCCTTGATGGACGAGAATCAGCGATGCGAACCGTTGAGTGTGCGACTGTCATCCGCCGAAAACGTCCAAGACCCCGTTTTTTCCATATTGATCCATCTCATCGAGTCGAATCGCTTCGGCTGCCTTTCCGGCTCGCAGCTCATGTCAGCGATCGAGAGCCATCGTCTCCGTTCGCGTCTTCCCTATCGACGACTGCGTGAGCTGCACCGCCTGCCCGAGACTGATGGAGCGCGTATCATCGCACGGTTCAACGGATCGCTCGACCTGCGGATGCCGTATCGCATTTTATGGTATCGTCCGGCGCGCCTTCGCGCTGATCCCCTGCTATGTCTGCGAGAATGGAGCTACCCGCATCTGCGCATGACCTTCAAAAAAGGTTCAAAGGCGACGATGGAGAAGATCAATATCCAGGACGTGCATGTCTTCGGACTATCGCACGGAAGCGTGGAGGCGGACATTGACGCCTGGCTCGACCGCCTTCTCGGCGCGGCTCTGGATGATATGACGGTCGTTGGTTTCGCCGTTTTCCGGCATCACAACGTCTGGACCGGACTCGCGGTCGGCTACAATCAGGCGGGCGCCGGAAGATCCGGTCTCTTCGACTTCGCGCGCGACGCCGTTGTTTATCCCATGCCGGATCGCATGCGCGCGGCCGCCCGCCAGATGCGCCTTCAGATTGAGACCCTCATGGGTGTCGACCATGTTTTCGGAAGATAATCTTCTCGACGTCGCCGGCGTTGATCGTATTGTGGCCGGCGCGTCGTGCTCTGACGACGGCCAAGGAGAACGGCGATCATCATGAAAGACCTGTTTCATGTCGTGCCTCACAACGCCCGCAATGCTTTCGGCCTACGTGAGCTTTTCGAGACGCATCCGGAGATACGCTTCGTTTCCCTGACGGCCGTCGATCTTGGCGGCAACGATACCGACGAGAAGATCCCCGCACGGCATTTCTTGAGCCATATCGATCAGTATCTTTCCGGAGGGGTCCAAACCGACGGGTCAAGCGTCGTGCTTCCGGGGATCGCGACCCTGAACGACGGCAAGGTCGATCTCGTCGCCGATCCCAACGCCAAGTGGTTCGTGGACTACAACTACGAGCTGAGAGACCATGAGCGCGACGTTCCAGTCGGCACGCTGCGCATCCCCTCTTTCCTCAAACACAACGGACTCCTGGTCGACTGCCGCGCCGTCCTCGATCGCGCCATGCATAGCCTCGAGCGGCGGTTGCTGTCTTTATTGCGCGAGGAAAGGCGCGTGGCCGACGATCTCGGCCTCGCTCCGGACGAGATCGTCGGCATTCGTCCGTACGCCGCCACCGAGCTTGAGTTCTGGGTGCGTACGCCCGGCTCAACCGTTGAGATCGAAAAGCTCGCCGCGTCGCAGCTCATGCAGGAATCGTACTGGAAGAGAACAAAGGGACCGGTCCGATCGGCGCTCGAGGAGTCCATGATCCTTCTCGAGAAGCTCGGCCTATCCCCCGAGATGGGACACAAGGAAGTCGGCGGCGTCAAGGCCGTCATCTCAGACGCGGGCCGTTTCGGCGATATCATGGAACAGCTCGAGATCGACTGGCGTTACGACGTCGCGCTTCAAGCCGCGGACAACGAGCTGCTTGCGCGCATCCTCATCAAGGAGGTGTTCCGCCGTCACGGTCTCGAAGTGACGTTTCTCGCGAAGCCCGTCGCCGGCGTCGCCGGCAGCGGCGAGCATACTCACGTCAGCATCTGGGCGACTCTTCGCGACGGAAGTCGGCGCAATCTTTTCAGCCCGCGTGATCCGCGACGCGATTACCTCAACGTCCTTGGATGGGGCGCGCTCATGGGTCTTCTCAGGAATTACGACGTCGTCGGCGGTTTTGTCAGCGCCAGCAACGACGCCCTGAATCGTTTGCAGCCGGGCTTCGAAGCACCGGTTTGCGTCGTCGCCTCGATCGGCCAGGACGTCCGCCTTCCTTCGCGGAATCGCACCGTTCTCGTGGGGCTCATCCGCGACCCGGACGATCCGTTGGCGACGCGTTTCGAAATTCGATCTCCGTGTCCGCATACGAATACTTTTCTCGCCCTGTCCGCCTTTTGCCAGGCGATGCTCGATGGAATGTCCTATGCCGCGCTTTCGGGGCGCAGCGCCGCCGATTTGCAGATGGATTTCTGCAAGACGCCGGGCGCTCCCCATCCCTATCTCGAAACCGAACGCGCTTATCGCAGCGAGGAAGACGTTTTCGAGCGTTATGACGACGAGGAACGCTCGCGTCTTTTTGGCAAGGCGCCGGCGACCGTATGGGAGACGATCGAGCATTCATGCCGCCGCCCGGAGCGTGCGGCCGTTCTGACCTCCGACGGCGTTTTCACGGGGCAAATCCTCGACGCTTACCGGAGCGCCACGCTCGGTCGCTGGGCGGCGGAACTGGTCAACCGGATCATACCCGAGAACGCCGATTTCGTGCGAGGCTGCGTCAGGCTGGCGGAAAACCACAATCCGCTGGACGAGCAGCGCTTCGAAACCGTTCAATCCTTGCGCCAACGCCTCATGCGTGACGACCTCGACCGCACGTCGCTCTTCACGGATATTCGCGAGGCGACGGCGCGCGGCGATTACGAGGCCGCTTCGCGACTGCAGATCGAGATGCGCGATCTGATGACCTCGCTCAGATCCGTTTATCAACTCTACCGTCGAAACCTCGGCCCCTGAGAAGCTCGTCTTCTCATCCGCCCGTGATCCAATAGGCGAGGTAAGCGAAGGTCGAGAGCGCCAGGAGTATGACGAAAAGAACGACGATACTGCGCCAGATCGGCGGAGGCTGACGTTTGACGCGAACACCGCCGTGGTCGTGGCCCGCGAGAAGCCTCGTTTGGCAAAGCTCGCAGGCGGAAAGGTGATCGGCGAGATCGCGTGGCGTTTCACCCGGCGCGGCGCGCAGGACCGCTTCGAATCCGGCGGACGTCAGACATCCGCCGGCCCCGATGAGGACTTGATCGTTGCTCTCGACGCCTGTCGGATCCGTATCGGGATGCGAGTTGCTCATCTTCGACTCCGTCATTTTTCGCCCATGACGACGGCGTTGGAGGTGCTTACGGTCGACGGATCACTTATACTCCATCGACTTTCACGGGGGTGAGACGTATGTCTTTTCAATCGACGGCGACGCGGGTCTGGAAAAAGCTGACGCTTCAGGAGCGTCTTGCGGCGGCCTTGCGCTTCTGGGAAGCCCCCCCCGAGGAGTCGCTCGCCGGCGCCTTGTCGGCCATCGTCAAGGCGCGCAAGCTGCGGCCACAGGTCGCGCGGGCTCTGCCCCTGAACGATCGAGCGCGTTATCTCTGCTCCATTCTCGAGCCCGGCGAGTCCGTGGCGGTGTCGCTCCTCATCGCGCTCCACCTGGGAGAGCGCCGCCCGTTGCTCGTTGCGTTTCTCGACGCGCTCGCGCTGCCCCATGAAGACGGCGTGCTCAAGGATGAGGCGTTCTCCTCGCGACCGACGGTCGAGCAAGCGCAAGAAGCCGTGAGGCGGCTTGCGGAAGCGTTTCCGTCGCGTGAAATCGAAATATACCTCAACACGCTGTGGCTTCAGGATCCTGAGCACTGGCATGCTCTGGGGCAGAGCCATCTCTGGCTTTCCCGACCGGAAGATCCGCCAGCGACGCCGGATTCATGACGCCGTCTCCCTCTCGATGCGGCAACACGAGCCAGTAGCGCTCGACCGGCGTCGCAAGCCCCAGACGACGAGAATATCGCTGCATGTTCTTGCGCAACTGCGCGGACGAGCCCGCTCGGCCGCATGCGGCCAGAGAGGCGCTCTCGAGCGCCTGGCGAAGCGTCCCGTCCGTCTCTTGCGAGGCCTCGTGAATGATGGGCTGCACCCGCAGTCCGAAGGCCTTGCGTGGTTTCCATCCGCGCGCACGATTCCAGGAGGCGGCCAGGCGGCAGAGATAGCGAGCTCTCGATCGGATGCCTCGCGCATGATGCTTCAGATGCGACGCCGTCAGCGCGCCCCAGAGCATGCGGATCAGACAGCCCGTGTCGCCTATATCCGTCAAGGCCGGAGGCAATCGCGAGCCGAGTTGCGCCAGGCGCATGCGAATCGCGCCAGGAGAGAAAGAGTACGGCCGCTCCTCGAAAAGAAGCACGTTGCGAACCGCGCCGACGTCGAAAATCCTGAATCCCACGTCTTGAACAAGACGATGATCGACTTCTCCCGCGCCAAGCGGAAGATAGACATGACGGGCTCGCGTTTGAATACGCAATCCGTCGAGGATCGGCCACAGAAGATCGACCGCTCGAGAATCTTCGCGCTCCTCTCTCCCGAACATCCGCGCGCTGAACGAAGAATAGCGACTTGAGCGCTGCGCGGCGGGCGGCAGTCGCAGTCGAATCTGGTCGACTCCAAGATGCGTCAGGGCCGCCGCCGCGCGCTCATGATCCTGTCCGCCGTCGAAGAGAATCGCGACCAGGGTTTTTTTTCCCAACCGCGCTTCATGCGTGAGACGCGCCGCAGAGGACAACGGCGCGTCGAACTCATGGGCGGCGAGAAAAAGCGCATCGTAGTTCGTCAGGGCCTCAATTTGCGCCTGTGTCATTCGTCCTCCCCGATGTGCCCGTCCGGCGACCGAGCGATTCTCGCGTCCAGCGCGTTCCTCGTATTCTACTCCACGGCGCTCAGGCCGCTCCGCGCCGAACATCCTCCGATGCCGGGCGTTCAAAGCGTCAGCTTCTTGTACCTGATGCGATGCGGGCGGTCGGCCGCGGCGCCCATTCGACGGCGGCGGTCGGCCGCGTAGTCCTGGTAATTGCCTTCGAACCACGTCACGCGGCTGTCGCCTTCGAAGGCCAGAACGTGCGTCGCGATGCGATCCAGAAACCATCGGTCGTGACTGACGATCACCGCGCAGCCGGCGAACGCCAGCAAGGCTTCCTCGAGCGCGCGTAACGTGTCCACGTCAAGATCGTTGGTCGGCTCGTCCAGCAGCAGGAGATTGCCTCCGCTTCGGAGCAGCGCGGCGAGGTGCAGGCGGTTCCGTTCTCCGCCCGAAAGATCCGCGACTTTCTTTTGCTGGTCGGATCCCTTGAAGCTGAAAGCGGCGGCATATGCGCGCGAGCTCACCTCGCGCTTGCCCACGACGATGAGATCTCGGCCGCCGTCCGAGATCGTTTCCCAAACCGAGCGCCCGCCATCGAGCGACTCGCGACTCTGATCGACATATGAAAGCACGACCGTTTCGCCGACCAGAAGCTCCCCGGCGTCGGGCTTTTCCTGCCCCACTATCATTCGAAAAAGCGTTGTTTTTCCGGCGCCGTTCGGTCCGATAACGCCGACGATGCCGCCGCGCGGCAGAATGAAATCGACCCCCTCCATTAAAATATCGCCGCCATATCCCTTGCGCAGCCCGCGCGCCTCGATGACGACGTCTCCCAGTCGTGGACCGGGAGGAATGCGAATTTCAATCGGTCCCTCGCGTGTCTCGGCCGCCTCGTCCTCGGCGACAAGCCGCTCGTATTGCGCGAGGCGCGCCTTTCCCTTGGCCTGTCGCGCCCGCGGCGCCAGTCGTATCCACTCCAACTCGCGCTCGAGCGTGCGACGTCGCGTCGTCGTCGCCTTTTCTTCCATCTCGAGCCGCTTCTGCTTCTGCTCGAGCCACGAGGTGTAATTGCCTTGCCATGGAATGCCCGCGCCGCGATCCAGCTCGAGAATCCATCCAGCGACGTTGTCCAGAAAATAACGATCGTGGGTGACGGCGACGATCGTGCCCCTGTATTCCTTCAAATGGCGTTCGAGCCAAGCGACGGTCTCGGCGTCCAGGTGATTCGTCGGCTCATCGAGCAACAGTAACTCCGGTCGACGTAAAAGGACCTTGCATAACGCGATGCGGCGCAACTCGCCGCCGGAAAGCCGTGCCACGTCGGCTTCGGGCGCCGGCAAGCGCATGGCCTCCATGGCGATCTCGATCTCATGATCGAGATCCCAGGCGCCGGCGGCTTCGATCGCGTCTTGGACTCGCGCCTGCTCGGCGAGCAGCTTGTCCATCTCATCCGGTCTCGCGCTCTCGCCGAGCTTCGTCGTCAGCGTATCGAAACGATCGAGAAGCGAGCGTTTCTCCCGGACCGCCTCCTCGACGTGCTCTTTGACGTTCTTGCGTTGATCGAGGCGCGGCTCCTGTGACAAATATCCGACCGTGACGCCCTCGGCGGAGAAAGCTTCGCCGGCGAAATCCGTGTCGATGCCGGCCATGATTCTCAAAAGCGTGCTTTTACCCGCGCCGTTCGCGCCGAGAACGCCGATCTTGGCGCCGGAATAGAAGGCCAGCCATATGCCTCGCAGGATTTCCTTGCCCTGCGGCGTGACCTTCCTGAGTCCCTTCATCGTGAAGATGTATTGCGGCATCCTTGGTCGTCCAGCTTCCTCCCGCGCCGAAATCACGGCCCGTGCGGACCGACATTTTAAAACGGCTCGACCTCCAACAGAAGGTGCTCCTCGTATTGAACCTCGATCCGCGCTACGGGCCCATTGACAATGCCGATCTCGCGTTCGTGCTCGTAATCGACAATTCGATATCGATCGGACGTGAGTCCGCGCAACTCGACCGGTCCGGAATACGGCGCTTTCGCGTCGTCATTGTAAAACGCATAGAACATGCGGCCGTTCTTCGCGATGGCATATCCCTCTGGCCGATCAACGCCATGGATATACAGATTACGGAACTCGCCGGCGCTGAGGCGCTTCGATTCGTAGAGCGCGAGCCAGCGCTTGAAGTGCGCTTCCTTTTCGGGCGTGAGATTGACGTCCTCGAATCCCGCGGCGGGCGGCCATACGAAGCGGCTCGCGGGAACCGCGCCGACGCCGACCGCCGAGGCGAAATCCCGGCCGATCGTCAGAAAACGCGAGCCCTCGCGGAGCGTCCGCGTCAGCTCCACGTGATCCGCCGAGACCGGAGCGCACGGCCCGAAGAGCGCCTTGTGCATCTTCGTGCGCCATCGGACCTCGGCGGAATCCGACGGATCGGCGGTCACGGGCTGGTTCATGTACGGGAACCACGCCAGATTTGGCAAGGCCGCGCAAGAACAAACCTGAATGACGCTTCCCGGACGGACGGATTGCGCCTCCTCGATGACGGCGCGAAAAACCTCGCCCATCTTCTCGACCGACTCTTCCGGATATTTGTGTTGATGCGCCGGGTTGTAACAGGGCGGCACGGCATAAACCTTGTCGATCTTGATGCCGTCAAATTTCCACTCGCTAAGGAATTTGCGCGCGAGAGCGCGATGGTAACTTTGGACTTCAGGCACAGCCGGACACATGAGGGCGAGCCGAGAGAACGTTCGCGATCGCTCTCCGGACGGGTCGAGAATGAGCCATTCAGGATGATCCTCGGCCACGCGCGCGACCTTCTGAATTTCGTTGTCCCACTGCCGTGAGCCGTCCTCGACCGCCAGCGGCAGCCACCAGAGTTGAATCCGGAGATTCAGCTCGTGACAGGCATTGACGACGCGACGCATGCCTTCATCGCCGAAGGTGTCGCGTGGATTGTAATCGCCGTAACGATCGAACCATCCGTCATCGAGCGTCACCCATCGGAATCCGAGATCCTTGACTTTTGGCAACGCACTCATCATCCATTCGGGCGTGATACGCCTGCCGAAGCCCCAGCTACACCAGCTTGGCTCGTAGGCGCCGTCGGGAAATTCCGGCAATCTCAATCCGCGGCGAACGAGCGCGCGCCGCCATGCGACGAGCGCGTCGTGAAAGTCCCCTCGAAACGCGCCCGCGAACAACAACGGAGTGGCGTAGGATTCGCCGGCGTTCAAAGGCCGCGACGGCTTAAGAGTTATTGCGATCTCCGCTCGACCGTCGCTTTGCACGCGCACCGGAAGCGAGAGAATCCGTGGCGTCGTATCGGCCAGTCCGAGCGCCAATCCGCCGTCAGACGTCCAGAATGCGACGAGCGGAACGCCGCCGCCGCGACCCTTTTTGGTCATGCCGCCCATGCGGTTTGCACGTTGGAATCCGGGCCGGAGAGGCGTCAGGGTCTTCTCGCGGGAAAGCTCGGCGGAGCCATGGAACGACCAGACCGGCGCCTTGCCGCTCGCGTCGGATCCCGCGCGAGAATCGATGCGCCATCTCAGGACTTCGAGACGTCTGATGTTCAACGGCCGCGGGCCGGAGTTGCGGTAGGTGGCCCGGAAATAGACGATACCCGGCGTTTCGTCATGAATCTCCACGTGCAATGTCTTGATCAACCCGGAAAGCGCGCCGGCCCCGCGGCCGCGCAGGCAGACGGCTGATCCTGACGCCGATCGGAACGCGATCGCCCGGGCCGGGCGCGTGCTTTCAAGGTCGAGAGCCGCGTCCGGCAACCCGACGTCATCGAAGACGACCATAGGGCGGGGGCGATCCAGGGCAGGGTCGATCGAACCGCCGCCCAACGCGAGCAGGGGTTGGAGGTGTCCGGAGACGGAGATTTTTGCATCCGTTGTCCGGGTTCGCAGCACCAACGTTCCGTCCTGGATCTCGAAAGCGGGACGAGACGCGATCGACGCCGGCTGCTGCGGCATGATCGCGACGAGTCCAAGCAGGGTCCACGCGACGCGTTTCACACGCCCATGTTATCTCATGACGTCCTCGCGTCGATGTGAATCCGCGCGCCAGCGTCGTTTCGCGCCCAACGATCTCGTGACAGAATCGTTCCTGGCGTAATGGAGCGCGCGTGACGACCGCCATGAAGCCAATGATACTCGTCGTGGAAGACGAAAGGTCGGTCGCTGATTCGATCGTCTATGCGCTGCGCACGGACGGCTGCGAGCCCGTCTGGGTCACAACCGGCGGCGCCGCTCGAGAGGAGTTGCGCGCTCGGGAAATCGCGCTGATCATCCTCGATATCGGGCTTCCCGACGTCAACGGATTCGACCTCTGTCGCGAAATCCGGCGAAGCCATGAAGTGCCGATCATCTTCCTCACGGCGCGCGCGGAGGAGCTGGATCGCGTCGCCGGCCTTGAGATCGGCGCCGACGATTACGTCACCAAACCGTTCAGTCCCCGGGAGCTTTCGGCGCGCGTCCGTACTGTCCTTCGTCGCACGCTGCAGCAACGAAGTCGTTCGGCCGCGCCCGCAGTCTCTTCGTCCTTCCCCTTTTCCATAGACGATCATCGCCGGCTGATCTCGTATTTCGGGAAGACGCTCACGCTCACGCACGCAGAATACCGGCTTCTTGAGCAGCTCGTGCGCCGTCCCGGCTGGGTCTATTCCCGCGAGCAGCTTCTCGATCTGCTCTGGGACGAGCCCGGCGCCACCAGCGCGCGCGGCATCGACAGCCACGTCAAGTCCTTGCGCTCCAAGCTGCGCGCCGTACGCCCCGATGTCGAGGCCATCGAGACTCGCCGCGGACAGGGCTACGCTCTCCGGGAGCGCTGGTGAGCATTCGACTGCGGATCTTCGCGTGCTTCATCGGCCTGACCGGCGCCGGCGGTCTCGCGTTGTCATACTTGGCGGCGCGCGATCTCTGGCCGCTCACGCTTCAGACAGCCGAAGAATCGCTCGTCGACACCTCGGCCATTCTGGCTTCACTGGTTGAAGCGCAAATCGCGGGCGGCGCTGTCGAGACGGATCTTTTGAGGCGCGCGATGAAGATCGCCGGGCGCCGTCGACTCGATGCCGCGATTTTCGAAATCACGAAGCGAAAGGTCGACTTGCGAGTGTACGTCACGGACGCGCGCGGCATCGTGCTCTATGACTCGGAAGACGGACGCGACGAGGGTCGCGATTATTCGCAATGGAACGACGTCTATCGAGCGTTGCAGGGACGCTACGGCGCGCGCGCCACGCTCAGCTTCCCGGAGGACTCCTACTCGACTGTGCTGCACGTCGCGACGCCGATTCATGCAGGCGATGGCGTCGTTGGAACGCTTAGCGTCGGGAAGCCGGTCTCGGGGATCAAGCATTTCATGGCCAATGCGCGCAACAGGATCCTGGCGGCCACGGCCGCGCTCGTCCTGGCCGCGTTCTTCGTCAGTCTCGCGCTTGCGGGTTGGATCACTCGCCCAATCCGCCGTCTGGCCGTTTATGCGCGCGCCGTCGGCCAGGGCGGCCGGCCGCGACGTCCCCCGTCCGAATCGCGCGAGATCGCCGTTCTCGGATCAGCGTTCGAATCGATGCGCGACGCTCTCGAAGGCAAACAGTACGTGGAGAATTACGTTCGCAGTCTGACGCACGAGATCAAGGCGCCGCTCACCGCGATCCGGGCCGCGTCCGAATTGCTCGAGGAAGAGATGACGCCCGAGGATCGCCGGCGGTTCATTCGCAATATCCGTCTTGAGACCGAGCGACTGCATCGCCTGGCGGAGCGTCTGCTGGAGCTTTCCGCGCTCGAATCTCGCAAGCATCTCGAGAATTCCTCTTCCATTGATCTGGCGGTTCTAGCGCACGAGGTGGCCGAGAGCATCGCACCTAACTTGCGCCGGCAACGCCTGCGGCTCGAGATTGACGTCGCCGGCTCTCCCGTGATCACCGGCGATCGTTTCCTCGTGCGTCAAGCGCTCATGAACCTGATGCAAAACGCCTTCAACGCGACGCCGTCTGACGGCCTGATCCGAATCAACGTTTCATGCGCCGCCGATTACGCAACTCTGGTCGTCGAGGACACGGGTCCGGGCGTGCCTGCTTACGCACTGCCGCGCGTCTTCGAAAAGTTCTACTCGCTTCCCGTCGGCGATCAGCCTGGAAGTACCGGCCTGGGTCTTCCCTTCGTGAGGGAGGTGGCTCATCTGCATGGCGGCGAGGCGAGACTGGAAAATCTCGCCGCGGGCGGAGCTCGGGCGACTCTTCATCTAGCCCGAGCGACTCGGAACATGTGATGAATCAGGACGTGAGCGTGTCTCGGGCATAAAAGTCGCTCTCGTCGAGGCGGGCCTCGCGCGGCTATGCATTCTTCGATCAAGGCTGTATGGGTCTGGCGGTGACGATTGGCTCGGTGATCACGCTGTTCGTCCTGATGCAGATCGCGGCGCCGACTGTTCGGAGGTTATACTGTTGCGTCATGAAATTTTCTGGAAAGCGGTCGGGCTCGAAGCGATGCGTTAACCGATCGCTTTCTTCGATTCCGGTTTGATGAAGATCCTCGTCCATTATCATGAGATCGCGCTCAAGGGCGCGAACCGTCCGTTTTTCATCGAACGGCTGGCGCGCAATCTCGAACATGCGCTTTACGATCTCGGCCGCGCCCGAGTCCAGCGTCTCGCCGGGCGTCTGATTGTCGAGATTTCCGAAGACGTTCCGCCGCCGGCGATCCAGGAACGCATCGCCGCGGTTTTCGGCGTGGCCAATTTCGCGCAAGCCGTCGAAACCGCCAGGGATATCGACGCCCTCAAAGCCGATACCGTCGCGCGCGTAGCCGGCCTTTCGGCTCGATCTTTCCGTGTGACGACCAAGCGCGCCGACAAGACCTTTCCTCTGATGTCTTCCGAGATCGATCGGATACTCGGCGGCGTGATCCAGAATGCCACCGGATGGAGCGTCGATCTCGACCGCCCCGAACGAACGATCTTCGTCGAGGTGTTGCGTGACAGAATCCTTATTGCGCTTGAGAAAAACCCCGGGCCGGGCGGTTTCCCCGTCGGAAGCTCGGGGCGCGTCGTCTGCCTGCTCTCCGGCGGCATCGACTCGCCGGTGGCTGCTTGGCGCCTCATGAAGCGCGGCTGTAGCGTCGTCTTCGTGCACTTTCATGCGTTCCCGCTCGTCGACCGCGCCACGATCGAGAAAACGCGACGCCTGGCGCAGCGACTCGCGTATTTCCAGTATCGGTCACGCTTATTGCTCGTTCCGTTCGCTCCCGTGCAGCAACAGATCGTCGCTTCCTGTCCATCATCGTTGCGCGTCGTGCTCTATCGTCGTTTCATGGTGCGCATCGCGGAAGCCCTCGCGCGCCGGCTGCACTCCAAGGCGCTTGTCACCGGCGAGAGCCTGGGGCAGGTCGCCTCACAGACGCTCGACAACATGGCGGTCATCGACGATGTGTCCCGCATGCCGATACTCCGTCCTCTCGTTGGAATGGACAAGGAGGAGATCGTGCGCGAGGCCCGTCGCATTGGGACATTTGACACGAGCACGATCCCCGACATGGATTGCTGTCAGCTCTTCGTGCCGCGCCGGCCGGCGACCGCGGCCCGTCTTCATGAGGCGCAGGAAGCCGAAGCGGCGCTGGACGTCGCCGACCTCGTCGGAACCGCGGCCGGCGCGGTCGAGGAAGAGCGCTTCTTTTTCCCTCTCGAATCTCGTTCGTGTTCCGCCGTGACTGGCGAAGCGTCTCGCGAATAACGGCCCAGACCGTCACTCGTTCATATCGATCGGCGATTGTCGCGCGCTTTGTGGAGAGCGAAATACGGAGATGAATCCGTCACGCCGCCGGCAACGGCTCGATCTTCATCCAGCGATATGCGGGACAAAAGAGCGTTCACTCCTTCGTCGACCGCGTCGTCGCCTGCGTTCGCGGATGAACATACGCAAGTCACGAGAGCCGCGCAGAGAAAACCCCGTGCGCTTTTTAATGGATTGCCGCCGATAGAGATCGCGAACGTTCGCCTTTGTGATGCGCGCGTGATCTCTAGCCGAAGATTTCTTTCCCCTTGCCGGCCGAGCCGAGAACGCTCTTGTTTTTCTCGACAATGAGGTCCTTGAGCTCGTCACGCGCGGGCCCCAAATACTTGCGCGGATCGAATTCCTTGGGTTTCTCGCCCAGGGTCTTTCGGATCATCGCGGTCATGGCCAACCGACCGTCGGAATCGATGTTCACCTTGCAGACGGCCGAGGTCGCCGCGCGCCGTAGTTGCTCCGCGGGAATCCCGACGGCGTCGTCGAGCTTGCCGCCGTATTTGTTGATGATCTCGACGTACTTGGGAACGACCGATGATGCGCCGTGCAACACGATCGGGAATCCGGGTATGCGACGCTCGATCTCCTCGAGGATATCGAAGCGCAACGGCGGAGGAACAAGCACGCCTTTCTCGTCGCGTGTGCACTGCGACGGCTTGAACTTGTAAGCGCCGTGCGAGGTGCCGATGGAAATCGCCAGCGAATCGACGCCGGTCGCCTTCACGAAGCGCTCCACGTCATCGGGTTGGGTGTAGATCGACTTGGCCGCGACGACATCGTCCTCGATTCCGGCCAGCACGCCCAACTCGCCTTCGACCGTGACGTCGCGCTGGCGCGCGTACTCGACGACCTGTCGCGTCAGCTCGATGTTCTTCTCGAAGGGATGATGTGATGCGTCGATCATCACCGAAGAAAACCCGGTGTCAACGCAGGATTTACATAACTCGAAAGTATCGCCATGATCGAGATGAAGGGCAAAGTTGAGCCGGCTGCCCATGCTGCGGATCATGGCCAGCGCGCCCTGCGCCAGGTAGCGCAGCAACACCTGGTTGGCGTACTTGCGCGCGCCGGAGCTGACTTGCAGGATGAACGGCGAGTCGGACTCCACGCAGCCCATGACGATCGCCTGAAGCTGCTCCATGTTGTTGAAGTTGTACGCGGGGATGGCGAACTTGCCCGCCATGGCCCTCTTGAACATGTCGCGGGTGTTGACGATTCCAATTTCCTTGTAGGACACGTTTTGTTCGGACATGGGTAACTCCTTGATCTTGTGGCGTCAGTCGCCGCTCTTGATCTTGTGCACCATCGGCGCGGCGATTCGATCCACGACCGCAAGATCGCCGACGAGCGGGCGCGCGTAGAGCTTGAACGCTTCCGTCATGCCGTTGCCGGCGGCGTTGACGTACTCTTTCGGCATCACCTTGGTCTGGCCGGCGACATTGGCCAGATTGAGTAGCTCATACTCGACAGCGTAATCGCCCACGCGCTTGATCGCCACCGAGCCATCGACGTTGTGCCAAACCGAGAACTGAACCGCTTTCTCGCCCACCTCGCGCGCTTCGTGCGCGTCGGTCTCGCTCACGCAACCGAGGAAGGAACGCTGTAGATATCCGAGCGTGTCGGCGCGCACGCGTTTGATCTTGGTTTTCGCCTTGACGAAGTCCGCCAGGAGATCTCCGAGCGCGCCCGTTCCTGAAAGCTGAACGTTGCCGTGCGCGTCTTTCTCAACGTCTCCGGTTTTGAGCGTCGTTATGATGGGCCTGCAATCCTTGTCGCAAACGCCCTCGGAAACGGCCACGATGCAGCGTCCATGCCTGGAGTAGACGTCCTGGACGTCGCCGATAAAACGATCGGGATCGAACACGCGTTCCGGGAGATAAACGAGGTGCGGCCCGTCGTCCGGAAACTTCCTGGCAAAGACCGACGCGGCCGTGAGAAATCCCGCGTGGCGGCCCATGACCACCGCGATATAGACGCCGGGAAGGGCGCGATTATCGAGGTTCGCGCCGGCGAAAGCCTGGGCCACGAACTTGGCGGCCGAACCGTATCCCGGACAGTGGTCCGTTCCGACCAGGTCGTTGTCGATCGTCTTGGGCACGTGCACGGTGCGCAGCTCATATCCCGCGGCCTTGGCCTGCTCGTTCACGATGCGACACGTGTCCGCCGAGTCGTTGCCGCCGATGTAATAAAAGTATCGAATCTCGTGCGCGAGCAGAATTCGGAACATCTTACTGCAATACTCCTCGTCCGGCTTGTCGCGCGTGGACCCGAGCGCGGAAGCCGGAGTCTCGGCCACCTGCTCGAGATTGTGAGTCGTCGCTTGCGTGAGGTCGATGAACTCCTCGTCCACGATGCCGCGTACTCCATGCTTGGCGCCGTACACCCTGGAGATCTCCGGGAACTTGCGCGCCTCCAGAACGACGCCCACGAGACTCTGGTTGATGACGGCCGTCGGGCCGCCGCCCTGAGCCACGAGAGCCTTTCCAGTCAGCTTGGCCATGATTCACTCCGAGAATCGAATACGTCATTCAAACGTCGATTTGCGAACAGGTTCCCCTGTTGGCGTCTACGTCATGCCCGTCCAAGGATCCGCGGACGTCCGCGGGCGCATCCGAGCGATTCAACGTCACTAAAGATATCAACGACCATGGGTCGAACGCAAACGCGACGCTCGTGCTGCTCCGGGCGACCCGGCGCACGCGCAATCTCCATGTGAATTCGACGGCCGCCATGGAAACGCTTCCGTGAGGATTCCGCGTTGAATGGTCAGGTCCGCCGCTGGCGCGCGCGATACCACTCGATCGTCAGGCGCAGACCCGTCTTGACGTCGACGTGCGGCGTATAACCGAGCCGCTTTCGCGCCAGCTCGATGTCGGCCAGGCTGTGCCGAATATCGCCCGGTCGCGACAAAGCGTAGCGCGCCGCGGCGCGGCGGCCGCTAGCGCGCGCAATCATTTCGAGAAGCTTGTTGAGCGTCGTCCGGCTTCCGGTGGCGATATTGAACGTCTCGCCGCTCGCCTTCTTGACTCGCAAGGCGAGCAGATTGGCCGTCACGACGTTCTGAACGTAGGTGAAGTCGCGACTCTGACTTCCGTCACCGTAAATGACCGGCTGTCTTCCCGTGATCAGCGCGGTCGTGAAAAGACTGATGACGCCGCTGTATGGCGACGATGGATTCTGGCGCGGTCCAAAGACGTTGAAATAGCGCAAAGTCGCGCCCTCGATGCCATAGAGTCGCGAGAACACGCGGACGAGATGCTCGCCGGCGAGCTTGTCCACCGCATACGGCGACAGCGGTTTTGGCGTCTGAGTTTCGCGGGAAGGAAGATCCCGGCTCTGGCCGTAGACGGAGGACGAACCGGCGTAGATGAACCGTCGAACGCCCGCGTCGCGCGAAGCGACGAGCATGTGAAGCGTGGCCGTCGCGTTGGCTCGATGCGACGCGACGGGATCGCGTACGGAACGCGCCACGCTCGGGACCGCGCCGAGATGAAAGACCGCCTCAATGGATCGAACCGCCCTGCGCGCCGAGCGCTCGTCCGCGCAGTCGCCGCGAATCAGCTCGACATCGCCGCGTACTACGCGAAGATTCTCGAGCTTGCCGGACGAGAAGTCGTCCAGCACGCGGACCGCATGCCCCTCACGAACGAGCGTTTCCGCCAGATGGCTGCCGATGAATCCCGCTCCTCCGGTGACCAGGATTCTCACTGACTCTCCGTTTTCAGCTCATCGATCTTGTCGATTTTGACCTTGCATATGCGGTTACGCTCGACGTCCACGACAGTCAGGCGATGACCGCCCGACGTAACGACCTCTCCGCCCTTCGGAACGGCGCCGAGACGCGCGAGGATGAAACCGGCCACGGTCTCGAACTCCGACGACTCGGGAATCGGAACGTCGAATCGCTCGCGCAACTCGTTGGCGGAGACCGTGCCCTCGACAACGAGCGATCCGTCCTTCAGTCGCTCCACCGGCCGCTCCTCCCAGTCGTACTCGTCGCGGATCTCCCCCACGATCTCTTCGAGGAGATCCTCGAGCGTCACCAGCCCCGTGACGGAGCCGTGCTCGTCCACGACCACCGCCATATGGCTGCGCTGACGCTGCAATTCCTTGAGCAACGCGCCGACGCGTTTGCTTTCCGGCACGAAATGCACGGGATGCAGCAGCTTCCGGATCTGAAACGGCTGTCGCTTGGCAAGCACGAGCAGAGCGTCCTTGATGTACAACAAGCCGAGCAGGTTGTCGAGCGATTCCTGGTAAGCCGGAATTCTCGAGAATCCGCTTTCCACGATGAGACGCAACGCCTCTTCGGGCGCGGTCTCGATGTCGAGCGCAAAGACGTTGGGACGCGGCACCATGACCTTGAGCACGGGAGTCTCCGAGAACTCGAAGACGCTGTGAATCAACTCGGCCTCGGTCTTGCCTAGCACTCCTTGCTCGTGCCCTTCGTGCATCATTCGCTTGATTTCATCGGGCGACACGAATGTCGCCGCCGCTGCGTCGCGAAGACCGAAGAGCATCAACACGGCCCGCGTCGACATCGTCAGAAAACGCGCCGGCCATTGAGAGGCCCGCGCCAGCCACGAGATGGGCCACGCGACGATCAACGCGCTCGTCTCGCTGAAACGCAACGCCAGCGCCTTGGGCAGCAGTTCGCCGAGGATCAGCTCGGCGTATATGATGCCGCCGCCGACGAGGAGCGTCGCCACGGCGGCTGGAGCGACATAGCGGCTGATCGGAGCCGGGACCAAGGCAGGCGCGATGTGCCGGCATGCGAGATAACCGCCAAGAACGCCGGCCAACGTGCCCATGACGGCGACCCCGATCTGCGCCGTGGCCAGAAACGTCTCTGGGCGGTTCTGGAGCGATCGCAGGCGTTGTGCGGTCCGGCTGCCCTGCGAGGCCAGGGTCTCGATGCGGCTCTTGCGCGCTGAAATAATGGCGATCTCGCTTCCCGAGAAGAAGCCGTTGCCTAAAAGCAGAGCGAAGATTGCAGTGACGATCAGCCAGAAACCCAGCATGAGTTGACGTTGATTCTAGCACCGGTTCGCGTGTTGTCAGCGGCGACAGTCTCTGGTAGCGTGAAGCGACCGCGGACGCCCACTGGCGCGCGGGCGCGGAATCCGTATTTCGCCCACGCCTGCGTTATCGACGGAAAGGAGCCGGACGTGCCTCTCAGCGATGCCTTCGACCTGGTCGTGATCGGCAGCGGACCTGGTGGTTACACGGCGGCGGTCCGTGCCGCCCAGCTCGGAATGCGCGCCGCCGTCGTTGAACGCGACCCCGAGGGATGCGGCGGAACCTGCCTCCTGCGCGGTTGCGTCCCGACCAAAACCTTGCTGCACACGGCGGAGCTCCTCGATGACATGCGCAACGCGCGCGCCTTCGGAATCGTGGCCGACTCCGTCGATCTCAACTTCACGGCCGTCATGGAGCGAAAATCACACATCGTTCGTCGTCTGAGCCGCGGCGTCGAGAACCATCTTTTCAAGAAGAACGGGGTCGCGCTTTTCAAGGGAACCGGCCGTCTCGATGGCCCCCGGAAGGTGATCGTCGATTCCGTTGATGTGCGTCAGCCTCTCGACGCTGACGCCGTGGTCATCGCCGCCGGATCGAAGCCTCGTGATTTACCAGGCGTCAGCATCGATGGAAGGCGCATCATGACCTCCGATCATATCCTCGAGCTGCGCGAGCTGCCCCAGAGCCTGATCGTCATCGGCGCCGGCGCCGTGGGCATCGAGCTCGCCTCGATCTTCGCCCGCTTCGGATCCGTCGTCACGGTTCTTGAGGCGCTACCGCGCATCCTGCCGAGCGAGGATGAGGAGATCTCGGCGGAGGCCGCCAGAGCGCTCGGCAAGCAAATGAAGATCGTCACGTCGGCGAGGGTCGAGTCCGTCGCCGTGAAGGAAAGCGGAGTCGATCTCGTCTATTCCGCCGGAGAGGACGCGCCGCGGACGATTTCAGCCGAGCTGGCGCTCGTGGCCGTGGGTCGCGCCCCGGTGAGCGACGATCTCGGCATCGAGACGACGCGCGCGCGACTCGATCGCGGATTCATACGCGTCAACGCGACGCTGGAAACCGAGGAACCCGGCGTGTACGCAATCGGAGACGTCGTGACTCTCGCGGATCGTCCGCCTCACCCGCAGTTCGCCCACGTGGCTTCACACGAGGGCGTCGGAGTCGTCGAGCGCTTGACAGGCCGGAGCGTCGAGCCGCTGAACTACGATCTCGTGCCCTCCGCCACCTATTGCTCGCCGGAGGTGGCGAGCGTCGGCCTGAGCGAAGCCGCCGCTCGCTTGCGCGGTCGAGAATTACGGATCGGGCGTTTCCCGTTCGCCAACCTGGCCAAGCCGCGCATCATCGGCAGAGAGGCGGGCTTCGTCAAGATCGTGGCCGACGCACGTTACGACGAAATTCTCGGCGTCCACATGATCGGTCCGCATGCCACCGACCTGATCGCCGAAGCGTGCCTCGCGCTCCGTCTCGAGGCGACGACCGAGGAAATCGCCAGGACCTTGCACGCTCATCCCACTTTGCCCGAGGCGCTCATGCAAGCCGCCGCCGCGGTCCAGGGAAGCTCGATCGACGCGTGAAAAGGGCGCTTGGCAAGAATGACGAACGCGGCCAACTCCGACGCCGGGCTCGAACGCGAGCAGTTGCTCGAGATCCAACGCCATCTGCGACTGAATCGCATGATCGAGGAGCGCCTTGCGTCCCTCTATCGACAGGGCGCGATCAAGGCCGGACTCTTCAGAAGCCTCGGTCAGGAAGGCTGTTCCGTCGGCGGCGCGTACGCTCTCGAACGCGGCGACATCTTCGCGCCGATGATCCGCAACATCGGCGCCGTGCTCGTGCGCGGCGGGCGGCCGCGCGATCTCTTCGCTCAATACCTGGGACGTTCGGGTCCGACCGGAGGGCGGGACACCGGCGTTCACTACGGCTGGATATCCGATGAAGGCAGCATGCTCGCCGTCATCTCGATGCTGGGGGACATGATTCCCGTCATCGTGGGCGCGCTGCTGGCCGAGCGCATGCGCGGTCGACGAACGGTGGGATTGAACTTCATCGGCGACGGCGGCGTATCGACCGGAGCCTTTCATGAAGGCCTGAACCTCGCTTGCGTTCTCAAGGCCCCCCTGGTTCTGATCGTCGAGAACAATCAGTACGCCTATTCGACGCCCGTGAGCCGACAGACGGCGAACCCGCGCTTTGTCGATCGCGCCCGCGCCTATGGCTGCCGCGGCGAGGAGGTCGACGGAACGGACGTCCTGGCCGTCTATCAGGCGACGCGCCGCGCCTGCGAGCACGCTCGTCGAGGCGCGGGGCCTTCGCTCATCGAGGCTCATCTTTTCCGCATGTCGGGTCACACCGAACATGACGACGCAAGCTATGTGCCGCCCGAAATGCGCGAGGAATGGGCGCGTCGTGATCCGATCGCCCGATTCGAGCAATACCTCGTCGAGCGCGGCATGATCGATCAACATGCGATCGACAGCGTGATCCAGGATATCGATCGCCATCTGCAAGCGGAGCTGGCTGAAGCCAAGGCGCTTCCCTTTCCGGAAGCCGATTCAACGATCGACGGCGTGTATGCCGACTTGCGCGTTTCTTCGCCCGTCCCGCGTCTCGTGCGGGAATGGCGCAAGGCGCGAGGCGAGCCATGACCGAGATGACTTATCTCGAAGCGCTCAACGCCGCGCTCGCGGAAGAGATGGAACGCGATCATCGCGTATTCATCATGGGCGAGGACGTCGGCGTTTTGGGAGGCGCCTTCCGCGTCACCAGGGGGCTTCTCGATCGTTTCGGCGCCGAGCGCGTGATCGACACGCCGATCAGCGAGACCGGCATCGTCGGCGCGGGAATCGGAGCCGCGCTCTTCGGCATGCGTCCCGTCGTCGAGATCCAGTTTCTGGACTTCATTGCCTGCGCTTTCGACATCATCGTCAATTACGCCGCCAAAAGCCGTTATCGCTGGAACGCGGGCGTGCCGATCGTGATCCGCGGACCATACGGCGGCGGCGGGCGCGCCGGTCCTTTTCACAGCCAGTGCCCCGAGGGTTTCTTCATGAACGTGCCGGGACTGAAGATTGTGGTTCCGTCGACTCCGGCGGACGCCAAGGGGTTGCTGACGTCTTCTATACGCGATCCGGATCCGGTGCTTTTTTTCGAGCACAAACGTCTCTACCGCAGCATCAAAAGCGACGTGCCCGATGAAGAGCACGTCGTTCCACTCGGCAAGGCGCGATACGCGCGCTCCGGCAACAACCTCACGATCGCCACATACGGCGCGATGGTTCATGTCGCGCTGGAGGCCGCTGAGCGGGCCGCTCGACGGAGCATTGAGGCGGAAGTGCTCGACCTGCGCACTCTTTTGCCTCTCGACGAGGCGACCCTGCTGGAAAGCGTGTCGCGTACGGGACGATTGCTTGTCCTGCACGAAGCGACACGAACCGGCGGTCCTGGCGGAGAGATCGCGGCGCGCGTGTCGGAGAAGATTTTCGAGCGACTTGACGCTCCGATCCTGCGAGTCGCGGCTCCCGACACGCCCGTGCCGTTTTCAGCGCCGCTCGAAGACTTTTTCATCCCCAGCGTCGATCGGGTAACGGAGGCGATTCTGGCCCTTCATGCCTATTGAAAAGCGGCGCTCGGACGTGGTTCGAAAGGCCGCGCCGGCCCTTCATGCGAACGAATCCCCGCTCGGATCTTTGGCGCGGCGAGCGCCAATATTGAGAAGTGAAACATATAAGATAACGTCGTATCTCAAAGAACGAGGCAAGCCATGACGGACGTGATCATGCCCCAGATGGGCGAATCGGTCGCCGAGGGAACAGTGACGCGCTGGCTCAAGCGCGTCGGCGAGCGTGTGCATCGCGACGAACCGCTGCTCGAGATCTCGACGGACAAGGTCGATGCGGAGGTGCCCGCCCCGTCCGAGGGCGTTCTCGTCGAGATTCGCGTCGCTGAAGGGCAAACGGTCGCGATCGAGACCGTGCTTGGCGTGATCGCCAAGGAAAAGGACGACAGCGAGCGCATGTCGGCGGATATTCCGGCGGACGCCGTCGAAGCGGCGGCGACGGCAACGCAGCCGATCCCCGTGGAGATGACTTCCGAAGAGCTGCGGCTGCAACGGTCCTCGCCGGTCGTGCGCCGCATCGCGCGCGAACATGAAGTCGAGATACGCGACGTCCATGGAACGGGCATCGGCGGGCGCGTCACCAAGCAAGACATACTTGGCCACATCGCCCGGCGCAGCTCGGAAAAAACCACGACGGCCGACGTCCCGCCGGCCGCGACGCCCATCGAGCGGTCACGTCTCGTGCCCCTGTCGCCGATCAAGAAAAAGACCATGGAGAACATGGCTCTCGCGTGGCATGCCGCTGCGCACGCCACGACGGTATGGGAAATCGACATGTCTCGCGTCGCGCATCTCCGCGACCTCCATCGCGCGTCATACCAGGAGCGTTACGACGTGCGCTTGACGTTCCTGCCCTTCATCCTCAAGGCGACGGTCGACTCCCTCAAGGCGTTCCCTGTCCTGAACTCGAGCCTCGAAAACGACGCCATTCGTTATCACGGCGAGGTGCACCTGGGAGTGGCCGTCGTTTTGGAGCGCGGCGTCATCGTGCCCGTCGTGCGCCGCGCCGACGAGAAGAACCTTCTCGGACTTGCGCGCGCCGTGAGCGACCTGGCGGATCGCGCCCGCGTCAAGCGCCTGCAGGTCGACGAGGTCCAGGGCGGAACTTTCACGGTGACCAATCCCGGAGTCTTCGGCGGGCTCTTCGGCGCTCCGATCATCCCCCGGCCGCAGGCTGGCGTCCTCGCCGTCGGCGCGATTGAAAAACGTCCTGTCGCGCGCGATGACGCCATCGCTCTCCGTGAAACGGCGCACTTTGCTCTCAGCTTCGATCATCGCATCGTCGAAGGCTCCGACGCCGATCGATTCATGGCGGATCTGAAGCAAAGGCTCCAAGAATTCGACGAGACCGCCCTGTGATCTCCATCCAAACCCGCCGCGAGCGCGAGGCGGTTCTTGACGGAGAACCGTTACGGCCGTCGTCGTGAACGACGTGGTCGAGAGCGGACGAAGACTGCGGTTCCGTCGATGCGGCCGACTTCCCTACGCCGACGGCCTCGCGCTTCAAGCTCAACTCGTGACACAACGGCAGCAGCGGTCGATTCCCGATACCGTGTTGCTTGTGGAGCATCCGCCCGTCATCACGTTTGGACGCAACGCCAGACGCGAGCACCTGTTGCTTCCCGTCGAGGAAATCCGTTCACGCGGCATCGACGTTTTCGAGAGCGGACGCGGAGGCGACGTCACCTGTCACGGCCCCGGGCAGGCCGTCGTGTATCCGATCCTCGATCTCTCGCCCGATCGCCGCGACGTCCATCGCTACGTGCGCGATCTCGAGGAGGTCATGATTCGCTCATGCGCGGACTTCGGCGTGACCGCCCATCGCAAGCCGAAGATGACGGGCGCGTGGGTCGGCGACGGCAAGGTCGGCGCCATCGGCGTGCATATCGCGCGCTGGGTCACGTCCCATGGACTGGCTTTCAACGTTTCCAACGACCTTGCGCTCTTTTCTTTCATCGTTCCCTGCGGCATCACCGGCAAGCGCGTCACCAGCCTGGCCGAAATTCTCGGCTGGTCCCCGCCACTCGACGAGGTCTTTCAGCTTCTCGGACGTCATCTGACGACACTGTTCGGACGCGACGTCACATTTCTCGCGGATCCGCCGTTGCAACGTCTTGCCCCGTGATCTACAAAAGTAGGAAAAGAGTCGGCCTTTGTGCCGTCGCAGGCGCTCGACGGGTGCCATGAAATGGCGAAAAAGCTTCATCTCTCGACCGCCACAGGGCGCCACTCCTCTCTCTGTCGGCAATCGTCCTTCGAATTCCGGCATAAGGAACTCCACCGCGGTATCGCGACAGCCTGCCGAGAAAACGTGAAATCGATCACCGAATATGGAACTTGTTCTTCATGATACGGCCGTTCTTTCGACGGCAGCGATACCAGGCCGACAGATCGTTGAGGGGCACCCAGCGCCGCTCCTCTTTGCGATAATGCCAGTCCTTCTCGACCTGATAGAGAATCTGCAATCCCTTGCCCTCGATGATATTCGTGATCTCGTTGTCGTGGTGATTCTGCTCGTCGTAGTCGGTGATCGCCCGCTGGCCCATCTCCGAATAGGCCAGATTCAGCTCCTGAAGCAACTCGTCCAGCGCCGGCCCCAGATCCTGGACGTTCAGTCCCAGCCGGCGCGCTTCGCGGCTCGTAATGGGGTACTGGTGCGCGGGATAGGCCGAATTGAGCTGCCTGGCGATGCGCTCGGCCTTTTTACGGTCGCGCATGTGGTAGCCGAGGATCTCGCGGCAAAGCATGAGCGAAAGGCTGCTTGACCGGTCGAGCGCGCCGATGACGAGAGGATGGACGTACTTGTAAAGCTCCTGGTACGGATTGATCGAGCCTCCCTGGCGCGCGGCCGTCTCTTTCCACAGGCGTATGATGCGCTCGACTTCGTCGTTGCTCACGGGGACGAGGTTGTTCGTATGATCGAGGGGCGAGAGGTCGTGTTCGAGCGATGTGTCCACGGCCGTGAGGTAAGACAGGGGTCCCATCGCGATCGTATCGGCGCCGAGCGCAAGCATCGTCGCCGCCGAGGCGCAGTTGAGCGGCGCCAGCACGGTGAGACGGCGCGCATGCCTGCGGAGCAGATGCACGAGACGCAGCGCGGACATGCCGTTTCCTCCGTCCGACTTGACGAAGAGCGTCAGCCGCTCCTGATGCCCCAATACGCGCAGGATTTCATGCAGGGCCATGACGTCGTTGTCGCAGACGCTTCCGCTGGTCGATGTCCAGTACGTGATCAGGGTGCCGTCAACGCGCTTCTGTATGCGGGCGAGCAGCTCCTGCGTACGGTCAAGAAGGAGCGGCGGAGTCTTGATCCGGACACGCCCTCTCCGGGATCGGGTTTGGATTCTTCGTGCCATTTAAAAGATGCCCCCTAGAACGGCCGTAACGGCCGCAGACAAACTTACGTCGCGAGAAACCGGCGACCTCCGGCCGCAAGCAGGTCAAGCTGGCCGCCAGCGTGCCTGTGACCTGAGCAAAACAAACGCGCGAACAACTAAGCTCTCACGCGACAATAATAGCCCGATTCACGAACGTGTCGATGAACGCCCGCGACCGATTCTACCGTGATTGCCCCTTGCGCCGATATACGAGTCGATTCACAACGACGCCTTGTGGCGACGACGCAGGCGTTCGGTCGTCCGTCTGTTTGACCGCGCGGCGGTCAAATCATGACCTACAGCACGGAAGCAGTCCCCAAAATAAACGTCGATGAATAGTACGCGCCGACGAGGATAATGACGGCGGCGGTCACGCGCCTGGCCCAGGTCTCGAAGGCGGAGACGCGGTTGAACGCCTTGCCCACCCACTGGACGCCCGTGCCCAGCAAGACCGCAAAAGCGACGACCGGAAGTCCGGTGCCGATGCCGTAGACGCCGGGCAGCCACAGGGGCGAACGGTGATCGACGGCCAGCGGGATCAGGCTTCCGAAAAAGAGCGCCGCGGACACGGGACAGAAAGCGATGGCGCACGTCGCTCCTAAAAGCACGGCGCCGAAAGGCCCGGCTTTCTTCATGCGCATG
>JAFGSN010000201.1 GCA_016934575.1 Vicinamibacteria bacterium | reverse complement strand
GTCGTCCTCCAGAAGCGGATGTAGTGGGAGACGGAGCAATGCGGAGGCGACGCGCTCGGTGACGGGGAGAGCCTGATCGTGGAGCAGGAAAGCGCGGCCGAACGCGGACGTATGCAGCGGGACGTAATGGAACGCCGTGAGAATGCCTTGTGATCGAAGGCGGGCCTGGAGACGGTCGCGGACGCGTTCGTCGGGAAAAAGAAGGAAAAAGACATGGTCGTTGCCGCGGCGGTCGTCGAGCGCGCTCGGAAGGCGCACGCCTCCGCGCTTCGCCCAGTCGTCGAGGCCCGCGCGATACAAGGACGATGCGCGCGAGCGTCGCCTGTGAATCTCGTCGAGCTTGTCGAGTTGCGCGTCCAGGACGGCGGCGAGAATGTCGGAAAGAACATAGCTGCTGCCCTCCGAAATCCAGGTGTACTTGTCGACGTCGCCGCGCAGGAAAGCCTTGCGGTTCGTGCCCTTCTCGCGCATGATCTCGGCGCGCGCGGCGACGACGTCGTCCGCGACCGTGAGCGCGCCGCCCTCGCCGCAAGTGACGTTCTTGGTTTCGTGAAAGCTGAAGCAGCCGGCGTCTCCCAGCGCTCCGGCGGATTGGCCGCGATAAGTCGCCCCCAGGGCCTGGGCCGCGTCCTCGACGACGAAAACGCCGCGCTTGCGCGCCAGCTCGAGGATCTCGTCCATCGCGCAGGGTTGGCCGGCGTAGTGCATCGGGATGATCGCTCGCGTTCGCTCGGTCAGCCGTCTTGCCACGTCCGCCGGATCGAGGCCGAGAGCGACATCCTCGATGTCGGCGAAGACCGGCCGGGCGCCGACGCGCAGGACGGCGTTCGCCGTCGAAACGAACGTGAAGGAAGGGCAGACGACCTCGTCGCCGGGGCCGACGCCCAGAGCCATCAGTGAAAGTTCGAGAGCGTGCGTGCAAGACGTCGTGAGCAAAACGTGGCGCGCCCCGAGCAGTCGCGCCAGGCGGGTCTCCACGCGCTTGCAGAACGGGCCGTCGCCGCCGATACGGCCGGAGAAGGCCTCGCGCACCCGAGACGTTTCGTTGTCGTCGTACCAGGGCTCTGAGAGCGTGATCATTCTTTCCTGTGTCATTGCCGGTCGCGTCCATCATAGCCCAATCGTTCGGGTCTTTTTTAAGGGCGGTCTTGCGATCGTGGTCTCGCGGTTGACTCCACGATCGCCCGTCACTATGATTCGACATCCGATGTCGACCAAGGATTTTCTATCGCTCGCGGATCTGGATTCGGCGGCCGTCGAATCGCTCCTGGACCTGGCGGCGGCCGTCAAGCGACAGCCGCTTGAATACCGGCGCTCTCTCGACGGCAAGATCCTGGCGTTGATCTTCGAGAAACACTCGACGCGCACGCGCGTGTCCTTCGAGGCGGCGATGCTGCAACTCGGGGGCGCGAGCCTCTTTCTCGGATCGGAAACGCTGCATCTCGGCCGCGGAGAGTCGATGGCCGACACGGCCCGGGTCCTTTCACGGTACGTCGACGCCGTCGTGGCGCGCGTTTTCTCGCATGCGGACGTCGTCGAGCTGGCCGAATATGCGACGATTCCCGTGATCAACGGTCTGTCCGACCGCCTTCATCCCTGCCAGGCGCTGGCCGACCTTCTCACTCTGCGCGAGCGCTTTGGCCGGCTGGCCGGACTGCGACTGGCCTACGTCGGCGACGGGAACAACGTGTGCCACGAGCTGCTCCTGGGAGGCGTGAAGCTCGGTCTGCGTGTCAGCGTCGCCGCGCCCCATGGTTACTGGCCCGAAGCGTCCGTCGTGGCCGGAGCCGTTCGTGAGGCGCAACACGCTGGACGACCCATCCCCGAGATCGGCGCGGATCCCGGCGTCGCGGTCGAGGGCGCCGACGCCGTTTATACGGACGTCTGGACGTCGATGGGACAGGAAGGCGAGGCCGAGGATCGCCGGAAGGCTTTCAGGGACTTCACGGTCACGATCGCGATGATGGAGCGAGCTCAATCTGACGCGGTCTTCATGCACTGTCTTCCGGCGCATCGCGGCGAGGAGGTGCTCGCCGAGGTGATCGACGGGCCGCGCTCCGTCGTCTTCGATCAGGCCGAAAATCGCCTTCACGCGCAGAAGGCCCTGCTGCTGCGCCTTCTGGGCGACGTTTCGTAGGACCCGCCTTTAACCACGCCGCGCCATGCGGGCCTCGCGCGCGGCCATGACGCGCAACGCGGAGCGGATCTCGTTCTCGCCGACGTCGGGCCGGATGACGACGCGGCCGATGCCGTCCGGCAGGACGAAGTGGACGCGTCCCTGACGCATCTTCTTGTCCCGTTTCAGCGCGGAGAGAATCCGAGGGGCTGGTATGTCCGATACGCGCGGTCGGGGCCCAAGACGATCCACGGCCGCGGCGATGGCGTCGAAGGCCGACTCGCTCAGCATCTCGCGACGCATCGCGATCCAGGAGACGCCAACGATGCCCCAGCCGACCGCCTCGCCGTGCGTGAATCGGCGATAGTCCGTCGCGGCCTCGAGCGCGTGGCCGATCGTGTGGCCGAGATTGAGCGCGCGCCGCCGGTCCGCCTCGCGCTCGTCCTTTTCCACGACCTCGGCCTTGATGCGGCAGGAGGAGGCGATGGCGTTCTCCATTTCCTTGTGGTCCCATCCGACAAGCCCCGGAGGCGCGTCACGGAGTGAACGGAAGAGGGCTCGGTCGCCGAGAAGCGCGGACTTCAAAACCTCGTAAGCGCCGCCCTGCAGCTCCCGGCGCGGGAGGGTCTCGAGGAAAACGGGATCGACGACGACGGCCTTGGGTTGATGGAAGGCGCCGATGATGTTCTTGGCCATGGGATGGTTGACGCCGGTCTTGCCTCCCACGGAGCTGTCGACCATGGAGAGCAGCGTCGTGGGAATCGGAATCCAGTCGACGCCGCGCATGTACGTCGCGGCCGCGAAGCCGGCGAGATCGCCGACGACGCCGCCGCCAACGGCGACGACCAGGCCGTCGCGCGCGAGGCCGGCTTTCAGGAACTCGTCATGGAGCTTGTTCAGGGTCGCGCGGGATTTGTAGCGCTCGCCGTCCGGAACGATGACCCGGGCCGTGATCCCGAGATCTCGAAACGCGCGAGCGAGACGGCTTCCGTGGAGATTCCAGACGCGCCGAGAAGCCACGGCCATGCTTCGCCGGCCCGCGAAGCGCTTGAGCAGCTCGGGCAGCATCGCCGACAAACCATGCCCGATGCTGATGAGGTAGCGACGCGCGCCCAACTCGACCGGAATCTCGATCATGCGTGCGTCGAGCATACCACGATACGCGATCGTGTCCAGTCATGTACTATTATAATAGGATGCGAGGACGTCGTCCGAGATGAGAAGATGAGAAGCGATCGCGCCGATTCGATGATCGACGAGATACGGCTTTTTTATGACGAACGTCATGATCGACTCGATCGCATCCGGAGACGGCTTCGTTACTTTTTCCAGTATCTGGCGCGCATCATCAAGGCGCGGGTGCCGTCCGGCCTCCGCGTGCTCGAGATCGGGTGCGGCGCGGGCGATCTTCTGTCGGCCCTGGATCCGTCGCTCGGCGTGGGCGTGGACGTTTCCGCGCGAGCCGTCGAAGCCGCCCGCGTTCGTCATGCCTCGGAAAATCTGAAGTTCATCGACGGCGACGCGACCGATCCGGCCGTTCTGGCGCGGCTTCCCGCTCCATTCGACGCCATCGTCCTTGTCAATGTCGTGACGCAGCTATCCGACGTTCAGCGCGCCATCGAGAGCCTGCATCCGCTTTGCCATCCGCGCACGCGGCTTCTGATCTATAGCTACAGTCGCCTCTGGCAACCGATCCTGCGCCTGGCGGAGCTGCTCGGCTTCCGTGAACGTCAACCGGTCGATTCGTGGCTTCCGCCGGAGGAGGTCATGAACATGCTGACGCTGGCGGATTTCGAGATCGTGCGTGAGGATCAGCAGATTCTTTGCCCGATCGGCTTGCCGCTTGTCTCGAACTTCTTGAATCGATATCTCGGGCACCTTCCGTTCGTCAGCTCCCTGTCGCTCATGTACGGCGTCATCGCTCGACCGGCGCCACACCGCACCGCGCATCTGCGCGCCGCGGATCCGAGCGTCAGCGTCGTCATTCCGTGCCGTAATGAGTCCGGCCATATTCGCCCGCTCGTCGAACGTCTTCCGGCGCTCGGTCCCGGAAGCGAGTTCATCTTCGTCGAAGGCCGCTCGGAAGACGACACGGAGGCGGAAATACTCCGTGTCATCGCCGAGAATCCCGATCGGCCGCTGCGACTGCTCAAGCAGACGGGGCGCGGCAAGGGCGACGCCGTGCGGCTCGGCTTCGCCGAAGCTCGCGGCGAAGTGCTCCTGATCCTGGACTCCGACATGGGCGTCGCGCCCGAGGACGTGCCGCTGTTCGTTCAGGCGCTGGCGCGGGGAAAGGCCGAGATGGTCAACGGATCGCGCCTGGTCTATCCGATGGAAGGCCGCGCCATGCGCTTCCTCAATCTTCTCGCCAACAAGTTCTTCGCCCTGCTCTTTTCATGGCTGCTGGGACAGTTGGTGCGCGACACTCTTTGCGGCACCAAGGCGCTTTATCGCTCGGACTACGAGGCGATCGCCCGGGCTCGATCGTACTTCGGCGACTTCGATCCGTTCGGCGATTTCGACCTGCTCTTCGGCGCGGCGCGTCTCAACCTGCGAATCCGCGATCTGGCTGTCCGCTATCACGCGCGGCGATACGGCAAAACAAACATTTCCCGTTTCCGTCATGGATTATTGCTCTTGCGGATGAGCCTCTTCGCCGCCCGCAAGTTGAAATTCACGTAATGGCATGAAATCCAGCGCTGACGGCGCGCAACGGATCGCCAACGAGCTGGCGCATCACCGTAGAATAGCGCCCGACGCCGAGACGATATGGAACTGGGACAGTCCGTCGGGGCGCTGTCGGGCGGCACGTCGGGCCGGTTTTTTTATCGACGCGATAAAGTCCTCGCGGAGAATGCGGACCATGGAGCTCGGATGCGGGTCGGGAGTTTTTCTCGAGCGTGCGGCCGCGGCCACCGGCTGCAGAATCGTTGCGCTCGACCTCGCGGTCGAGCTGCTTGCAAGAGCCCGCGATAAGCTGGCGAAGATGGATTGCGTCGACTTTTCCTGTGGGAACGCCGAGCGACTGCCATTCAGCGACCAGGTCTTTGATGTGGTCTATGGAAGCTCGATCCTTCATCACCTCGATCTCGATGCGGCGCTCTCCGAGATTTACCGCGTCCTTCGCCCGGGCGGGCGGCTCGTTTTCGCCGAGCCCAACCTTTTGAATCCGCAGATCGTCCTCACGTTCGTGCTGCTGCCTCGGAGATGGGTAAGAATGTCGCCCAACGAAATGGCCTTCACTCGATTCAGGGCGCGGCGAGCCCTGGAAGCGGTCGGATTTGTCGAAGTCGGAAGCGAGCCCTACGATTTTCTTCACCCCATCGTTCCGGCGGCGCTCGTCGGCTTTGTAGCGCGACTTTCGCATTTTCTCGAACGCGTGCCGTTGCTTCGCGAGATCGCCGGTTCGCAGATCATACGCGCTCGCCGCCCGTGAGATGAGTCGCGAGCGTCGGCCGCGCCGGCATCCGCGTTCCATGGTGGTAGAATCACACGCTTTGTCGGTGAACGCTTGGACAACGTGATTCAGACGGACCATCTCATTCTCGGAACGGGAATCGCCGGCCTGCGCGCCGCCTTGGGACTCGCCGGACACGGACGCGTTCTGGTTTTGACAAAGGATCAGGTCTCGGAGAGCAACTCGACCTACGCGCAGGGCGGAGTGGCCGTGGCGCTCGGCGAGGACGACGATCCCGCGCTGCACCTCGCCGACACGTTGAGCGCGGGTGCCGGCATCGTCTCGCGTCCGGCGGCGCGGGTCCTGGTGGAGGAGGGCCCGGAACGTATTCGCGAGCTGATCGCTTGGGGAATCCGTTTTGACCGTGAGGCGGGGCGGATGCACTTCACGCGCGAGGCGGCGCACTCGCGCCGCCGGATTCTCCATGCGCACGGAGACGCCATCGGCGGCGAGATCACGCGCGGGCTGCTGAGCCGGGTCCAGGGGACGGCCGGAATCGACGTGCGCCCCTTTTGCTGCGCCACGGATCTGATCGCGCGCGAGGGACGGATCGTCGGTTGTCGTTTCCTGGAGCATGCCGAGAACGCCGAGAAGATCGTGCTCGCTCGCACGACGCTGCTCGCCACGGGCGGGGCGGGTCACGTCTTCGCCGAGACGACCAATCCGACGGTGGCCACGGGCGACGGGATCGCCATGGCGCTGCGCGCGGGCGCGGCGCTCGTCGATCTTGAGTTCGTCCAGTTTCACCCCACGGCGCTCGCCTTGCCGGGCGAGCCGCGCTTTCTCGTATCGGAAGCGGTGCGCGGAGAGGGCGCGTACCTGCGCAACGCCGCCGGCGAGCGTTTCACCGACGAGCTGGCGCCGCGCGACCAGGTCGCGCGCGCCATCTTCCGCGAAAATCTGGCGGGCCGCGGGCCGGTCTTTCTGGATCTCCGGCATCTCGATCGGAAAAGAGTGCGCGTGCGCTTTCCCCACATCCTTGCCACGTGTCTGTCCCGGGGCGTCGACATCACGCATGCGCTCGTGCCCGTGACGCCCGTGGCGCACTATCTGATGGGAGGGGTGGCGACGGATCTCCATGGCCGGACGTCGCTTCCCGGCCTGTGGGCCGCCGGCGAGACGGCGTGCACGGGAGTGCATGGCGCCAACCGCCTGGCGAGCAACTCGCTGCTCGAGGGGCTCGTCTTCGGCGCGCGCGCCGCCGAAGCGATGATCGCCGAAATGGCCGGCGAGCCCCGGGCCATGCCGTTCATGCAACCGGCCGCGACCGCCGCCGGCGTCGTCATTGACGTCGAGAGCGTGCGTCGAGAAGCATGGGAAAAGGTCGGGCTCGAGCGTCACGCGCTGGGCTTGCGATCCGTAATCGAGCGGTTGACGCCCATCCGGGACCGTCCGGAAAGCGCGCCGACCGATCGCGCGGCCGCCGAGGCGCGCAACGTCGCCGACGTGACCTGGGCCATGGCCGTGTGCGCGTTGTTTCGCGAGGAAAGCCGCGGCGCGCACGCCCGCAT
>JAFGSN010000200.1 GCA_016934575.1 Vicinamibacteria bacterium | reverse complement strand
CTCTCGATCAAGGAATACGAGGAGCTTCTTGAGCGAGCGGAAGATTCCGATGATGTGGCTTGGCTGAAACGTGCTAGACGAAAGCCCATGCGATACCGTGCGCTCATAGTCATCGCGACATCTCTGAGCTTCGTTGATGTGATACTGAGGAATCCTGTCTTCCTTCTTTCCTTCGATCCCGCACAAAAGGACAACCGTCCTGAACATATCGAAAACGTGAACAATTCGGGTCTTGCTTGGATTGTCCTTGTATTCCGCCAGTCTCGCGCATCCTCTTTCCTTCCAAACGCGATGCTTTTCTCCTCTGATCGTGAGCCCATAACAATGCTTTTTGAATGATGTGCCAATGATTCGGCATGACGACGAACGCATCCATTTTCGATTTCGTGCCGGATCGCGGCGGATTTCATCCATTCGTAGGCGACGATTTTACCCACATCGTTCAACTGCATATCACGGGTCACGATTTGACTAAAAACACATTCGCGATGATTTGTATGGATCGTGATGAAATACGCGCCGGCGGCGCGATAATCATGATAACGCAGGCGAAGCGACGACGGTCGCCGGCATCGCGTGTTTGGCGTGATGTCCGCCACGAAATCACGCATCATCATTGTCTCGGAATCCAATCCGTTTGCGCTGCACGTCCGGCGTCGTCATCAGGGCGCGGATGGCGTCGAAGACGACTTTGAACTGGTCGTCGTACTTCGCTTCAAGCTCATCGAGGCGTCGCGCGAGGTCGCTGTGCTCGACCAACGCCGCGCGGAGGCGGACGAATGCGCGGACGACATGTAGACTCGCCACGATCGCCACCTTTGTGTTGAGCACTGACGCCAGCATGACGGCACCGTGCTCGGTGAAGGCATATGGTCTCGTTGGCGAATACTTGACCCTCTGGAGGTGGTCGCAATTTGCGACAACCTCAGCCTTCTCCTCCGCCGTGAGCTGGAACATGAAGTCATCTGGAAATCGTCCTCGGTTCCGTTTGACCTGCTCGTTCAATCTCGTCGTGGAAACCCCATAGATCGTCGCCAGATCCGAATCCAACATGACGCGAGTTCCGCGGATCGTCAGGATTCGGTCGTCGATGGGCTGCGCGCGGCGGGCAAGAGTTATAGTTCCAGCCTCCCGCCGAAGGGTAGTTCAATCGGGCGCCAAGACAGGTCCAGATGCCCTTAAGGTCATCGAGTCCCAGCAACTTGAGGTACCAAAATAGCGCCTCAAGTTGTGCGCGGTCAACGCCCATCCAGGGCAGGCGGTCACAGTCTGTGGTTGATGAGAGAGTTGTCGGGCGGATTCTCATCCGTCGTCCTCGTTTCGGCCGTTCTCAACTCGGGAATAACCCTCCCCGCCGCGCTGCCCGCGGAAGGAAATGACTGTCGATAAGAAGCGTGTTTCTTGAATCATGAAGTAGCCCACCGATCCCCGATCCGGGCAAACACCGAACGCCATTGATGTGAGGGTGAACGAAAACAACTCCGGAAACGAGAGCGTAACGCTATCCCCGACGGCCGACCTGCACGAACGAAGCCAAAAAGATGTTGCGCGCCGCGCCCGGCGGCAAGCGGACGACGATCGCCTTCTCGCAGGAGAAATACAGCGATTCGCTCGATCTTGACCGCGAGCGCGGATGCATCCGCGACGTCCCGCACGCCCACTCCAAGGACGGCAGTTTGTGCCCCGACGGATGCATCGTCAAGGCGGCTGGAGTGCCCACGGCACAAGCGCCGACAAGGGCGCGGTAAGGGACCTGTCGCTCGTCGAGCGCGCACCAAGCAGCGCTAGCGGTCGAAAGGACAGATTCGTTGTCCGTCCTTTAAGCGTTGATGCATAAGGAGTATCCTTGTTGCATGAGGCCCATGCGCGAGATCGATGCGCTGCCCTCGAAGATCGTCGGACGACGGCGCGAGCGCGTCGGCGCACTGGACGACGCGGACACGCTGCTCAGAACGGCGTGGGCCTTGAGAGGCGCGTCGGGTCTGGCGCCACGAGGGTTATACCGCTTCACGAGCTTCGAGGAGGCCCAGGAGTGGATCAGAAACCAGATATCCCGGAGGTCCGGCCGCCGACGATCGAAGACGTCCGCAGAATCTGTCGCGCCCTCTCCGAAGCGCAGGCCCGCTACATCCTGATCGGCGGCTTCGCCGTCATCCTGCATGGAGGAGAACGAACCACCAAGGACATCGATCTGCTCGTCGATCCCGCCCCCGAAAACGTCGTTCGCTTGAAAAAGGCGCTCGCGATACTCGAAGATAACGCGGCGCGCGACATCGCGCCCGAGGATCTGCAGAGATACAAGGTCGTGCGCGTGGCCGATGAAATCATGGTCGACTTGCTGAGCGTCGCGTGCGGCGTCACCTGGGATCAAGCCAACGACACGGCCGAGCGATGGGATCTCGATGGAATTCCTGTCGTCGTCGCGGACTCGGCGACACTGATCCGCACGAAGCAGACGCCACGCCCGGCGGACGCCGCCGACCGAGCATGGCTCGAAACGTTGTCCGCGGGCGAGTCGTCGTGAGAATCAAGCGAGGTTTCGAATGTTGAAGGATACCAAGGCCCTTCGGCAAGAACTCGATCAACTCTCGACGGATGAGCTCGTGTCGATCCTCCGGAATCGAGACGAAGACGAATGGCGGCCAGAAGTATTCGATGTCGTGGCGTTGATATTGAAGGACCACGGCGTTTCGCTCGAAGAGGTCAACGCGATGGGGCCGGAAGGATTCGACGTCATGGAATACGAGCCGACTATCGCCATTGGCAAGTTCTTCAGCCCCACCGAAGCACATGCGGCGCGGATGGCTCTGGAGCAAGCCGACATCCCCGCGTGGGTCGCCGAGCAAGCGGGCGGAACGATTTATGGAATCGCCATCGGCGCCCGTCTCCAGGTGCGCGTCAAGGACGTCAATAAAGCTTGCGAGACTATCGCGGCTCCAGTCTCCTCCGATAGTCTCCCCGCGGAGCTCTCCGAACCTCCTTGCCCGGCATGCGGCTCACGGAACGTGACATCCGAAGCGTGGATTGACGAATACGACGACGACCCGATGCATTGGAGAAAGACCCGGCGCAAGTGGCACCACGTATGCGACGACTGCAACGAAGCCTGGCCGGCCCGAGAATGATCGGCATTTGAGGGGACGGCAGACGGAGATGTTCGGGTGAGACTTGACGGATTACACCAAACTCAACCCCCGGTTATCGGCAGCACTGAGTTCTCCGGCACTCTTTCTATAGACGGTAGTAAAGACACGGGGAGTTGACGGAAAGCGACGACCAAGGTTCGTCTTGCCATTTCGTCTCCGCCAGTCAGAGTATTTCTCTCACCCGATAACGAGCCACTCTAGAAGCTTCGTCGAGAGTGAACGCGCCTTAAAGCGCTCGCCGAGCAGATGGTTGATCCAACCTTCGGCAATCTGCGAGCGGCGGGAAATGCCTGTGCAAAGAACCAGAACACGTTTGCGATTCATGCGCGTCTCTCCATATGCTTGGAGGCCGCCAACGCGCGTCACTCCACGTCATGAGAGATTCCCGCACCAGCAGCCTTCGCCTCCCAGCGCGAGTGGTGCTCCCGAATCCATGACGCGCCCACCGTCCCGTCTATGATTCCACGCAGCGCGCCCGGATTGACGATGACGGCCAGATAGAAGTGAGCGGTCACTCCGCACAGAACGAGGACGGCAAGGACGTCGTGCAGCGTGTAGGCGAAAGAGAGCCAAGTCGGAGCGATGCAGTCCCAGTTCATCAGGATGCCGGTCGCCGTCAGGCCGAAGCCGGCG
>JAFGSN010000199.1 GCA_016934575.1 Vicinamibacteria bacterium | reverse complement strand
GCGACCACGGCGCTTCCGGACTGGTCTCGCGCTCGCGCCGCTCTGGCCGAGGCGGGCGGAGGCGACATCGACGTCGTTGAGGGACTCGCAGCCGTCTCCCTCATCGGCGTGGGCGTCAACCGCGACATGCGCAACGTACAGCGCGCCATGCGCGTGCTCCAGGAGATCGGGGCGCCGATTCACGCCTGCAGCACTTCGGGATTCCGCATCTCGCTCATCACGTCGCAGGAAAAGCTGCTCCAGGCCGTCATTCAGATGCATCGCGTCTTCGTGGAGAGCGAACGTCCGGCGCCGTCTCTGGAAGAGATGTAGCGCGGTCGACGGCATCCGGCCGACGTTGCGCATGAACGAGGCGTGACACGACCCGAGACGACGAACCGCCGCGAGCCCACGATCACGCCCAGCCGGCTCATTTTCGTCTCAGGCGCGCCGCCAGGGTCAGCGCCACGGAGGCCGCGAGACAGCCCCATGCGAAAACGTCGCCGTGACGCGCGTATGGCGTCATCTCATCCGTGTATCCCGCGTCGCCCACGAGAACCGTGCGCTCGAACAGAGCGGTACGGTGGAGCACGCGGCCGCAGGGGTCGATGATGGCGCTGATGCCGGTGTTGGCGGCGCGCAGGAGATAGCGGCCGTTCTCCACGGCGCGGAAACGCGCCATGGCAAAGTGCTGATACGGCGCCGATGTGCGGCCGTACCAGCCGTCGTTGGTGACGTTGACGAGCAGTTCCGCGCCGTTCGCCGTGAAGCGCCGGACGAGATCGGGAAAGATCGTCTCATAGCAGATGGTCGTCGCGATGCGACGTCCTTCGATCAGGCCCACTCGCGGCTCGCGCCCCGGCGTGAACGAACCCACCTCCTCGACAAGCTTCTCGACGCCGAGTCGCTCGAGGATCGGCGCCATCGGAACGTATTCGCCGAACGGCACGAGACGTATCTTGTGGTATCGCAGGACCAGCCGGCCTTCGGGATCGAGAAGCTTGGCGCCGACGAGGATCTTGCCGGCGAGCTCGTCCTCCTCGACGTCGTCATTGCCGAAAAGAAGCCAGATGCGCTCCTCGCGCGCCAGATTGTTCAGCGATCGGGACACGGCCGGCGTTCGATCATAGTAGAACGGCACCGCGGACTCGGGCCAGATCACGAGCCGCGCGCCCTCGAGCGTGGCGCGGCGCGTGAGCCGCTCGTGCAAGCCGATGTTCCTCCAGGCGTGCGCGGGGTCCCACTTCTCGTCCTGCGGAATGGAAGCCTGGACGAGTCCCACGCGCACTTTTTCCGGCGAGCCCGGGCAGCGCTTCATCCTCGACAGGCCGAGCGTCCAGCACGCGAGGAGGACGAGCGCCAGAAACGCGAAGGAGAGCCCGGCGCTTGAACGCCGTCGTTCAATCGCCGCGAAGGCGATGACGGCCGAGGAGAGCGCCAGGATGAAGGAAACGCCGTAAACCGCCGCGTACGCGGCGATCTGGAGCACGGGCGGATTGTCATGCTGGGAATAGCCGAGAAGACACCAGGGAAACCGGAAAAAAGTATGTGCGCGGAGAATCTCGGTCGTCACCCACGCCAGAGGCGAAAGGAGCAGAGCCGCCTTCCCCCACGCCTGACGCCAGGCGGAGACCAGCCAGGCAAAAAGCGCCGTAAAAAGCGCCACCGCCATGACGAGCAGCGCAGCGACCAGAACGCTGGCGGCGATCGGAAGTCCGCCGTGCTGCCGCGCCACGAGCGCGGTCCAGTACAACAGTCCGGCGGCCGAGACAACGCCCGTCGCATAACCGCGAACGGCGGCGGCCAGGCCGCGACGACCGGACAGGGAAACCAGAAGCGGCGCCAACGCCGCCCAGGCGAAGGCGCCATGGCCGAACTTGGGAAAAGAAAAAACGAGCAGGATGCCGCTCAGAACGGCGAGTGCCCATGACATCGAGTCGCGCACCGGTCGTCTACGGTCGGACGATGAACGGCTTGAGCTTCTCCTGGGCCTCGAGACGGGCCTTCATCTTCTCGGCGTCGGAGCGCGTCGCATAGGAGCCGATGCGCACGTTGAAAAGCGCGACTCCCTCCCGCCGCGAGGTTACGACGTAAGCGGGAAAGCCCTTGTTTTGAAGCTTCGCGCTGAACGCGTCGGCCGTGCCCTTGTCCTTGAAGGCGCCCACCTGAATCGTGACCGCGCCCTGGGGAGCCGCCGTCGGCGCCGGCCTGGGCTTCGGCGTCGGCGTTCTTGCCGGCGTCGGAGCGCTGGCGACCAGCGCGGGCGCAGGAGTTCGGGAGGGCGCGGGCCTTGGAGTCGCGACAACGCGGGCCGTTACGGACGGCTCCGGAGTCCTTTCCAGCCGCTCCGTCGGCTGCCGGGCCTCGAGACGCTGCGCATAGGTGAGCGATTCGTTCGGAAAAGCCTCTGGCGCGGGCGACGGCTCTTCAATAACGCCTTGCACGCTCTCTTCGTGGACTCGCACCTCGCCGACTCCCGCGTCGCCGTCGACGCCCCGGCCCACCATGATTCCGGCCACGAAGCTCAGGATGAACCCGGCGGCCGCGGCGATGAAATAAAAAATAAGCTGCTTGTTCGTGAGCTGGATTTCGTAGTAGTACTCGTCTTGAGCCAAATGCGCCTCCTCGGGACGCAAATCCCGTCAATGAGCTAGCGGGCGGCGAGCTTTCTGAAGCCGTCCTTGATGATGCCCGAGATCACCGCCTCCTCCTGCTGCCCGTAACGCGTGCGCACGGCGAGCTGGATGACGTAGACCAGCTCGTTCAATCCCGTCACGATCAGGTCCTTGCGTTTCTCCGGCAGCAGGTCGGCAACGTTGGCCAGCATCTGCTCGAAATCGGCTCGTCCGTAGCTCTTGAGGTCGACTCCGGCGAACAACGTTCCGTACTGGCGCGAGACCTCTTCGAGCGTCATGTCCATGAAAGCGTCGACGTCGTCCCCGAGCCTTCCGCGCAGGAAGGTGTAGATACGCCCGAACATCTGATTGAACTTCTCGACGATCTCCTCGAGATCCTGTTGCGCCTCGCGCTGCCGGTAATCGACCGTGACGGCGGTCACGTCGCCGGGCGCTCCGCGGCGGACGACTCCCACGAGCATGAGCGCCCACAGAATGCGGCAAGTCTCGAAACTTGTCAGGTAGGACATCTGGCAGATCTGCTCGATGCTCGAACGGCCGTTGACGTACGAGAGCACCTCCTGCTCCTCGTCGGTGAGGTCCAGGCGGTAGAAGGCGTCGCTCTGTTCGAACGGAAATGGAACCGCTTCGAGCGAGACGATTCCGCCAAAGACGCGGCTCCAGGACTGGCAGCGCCGGATGCCTTCAAGGATGAGGTTCTCGGTGGACATGTTGAGCGACAGCACGTTGGCCGGATCCATATGCTTGATCAGGAACTCGTACTCGCCGCGAGTCCACTGAAAAAGCTCCATGACGATGTCCTTGACCTGTTGCTCGACGGCGGGAATCAGCTCGTCGGGCTCGAGCGCTTCCATCTCGACCAGAATTGCGCCGAGCTTGCGTCCGGGCCGGATCTGCTTGCTGGCGTCCACGTACTGGCGGGCGGTGATCTTTCCGCGCAGAAGAAGGTTCTCGCCCAGACGTTCGTCAGGGTCCGTGCTGGCCGCGTAGACGATCTTGCCTTCCTGGATGTAGAGGCTCTTGGTGAACTCGCTGTTGCGGATCGTGAGCACGCCGGTCTCGTTGCTCGTCAGCAGCGAGCGGATCAGCTCCGGCATGCTCGCGGTCTCGATGTCGCCGCGAATGGCCAGGTCTTCCGGCTCTGCCGCGCGCGCGTTCGGCTCGGGAGACGCCATCCCCGCCTGAAACCTCTTACTTGTCCTTGTCCACGTTCAGCATCGCCTTCATATAGTCGATGGGCAACGGGAATACGATGGTCGAGTTCTTCTCGGCTGCGATCTCGGTCAAGGTCTGGAGATAACGCAAGTGCAGCGACACCGGCTCCTTTTGCATCGTCTGCGCGGCCTCGGTGAGCTGCCGCGACGCTTCCAGCTCGCCGGAGGCGTGAATGATCTTGGCGCGCTTCTCGCGTTCCGACTCGGCCTGCCGCGCCATGGCGCGCTGCATCTCCTGCGGCAAGTCCACGGCCTTGACCGCGACCTGCGTCACCTTGACTCCCCAGGGATCGGTGTGCAGATCGATGACTTCTTGCAGCGCCGCTCCCAGACGTTCACGCTCGGAGAGCAGCTCGTCCAGATGCGCCTGTCCCAGAATGCTGCGCAGCGTCGTCTGCGCCTCCTGGCTCGTGGCGTAGAGATAGTTCTCCACCTGCACGATGGCCTTGATCGGATCCATGACGCGGAAATAGACGACGGCGTTGACCTTCACGGTCACGTTATCTCGCGTGATGACGTCCTGGGGCGGCACGTCCAGCACGACCGTGCGCAGCGTGACGCGCACCATGCGGTCGATCGGCACGAAGACGAAGACCAGCCCCGGCCCTTTGGGCTGGGGAAGCAACTTGCCCAGACGGAAGACGACGCCGCGCTCGTACTCGGGAAGCACGTTCAAGCACGAGAAGAGCCACAGCACAAAAAGGCCCAGAACGAAGTACAATCCCATCGACATCATTCCCTCCTTCGGACGTGAAGCGTCAGTCCTTCGACGGCGGTTACGACGACCTTTTCGCCGGCGGCGACCGGCGCGTCGGCCAAGGCGCGCCAGCGCTCGCCCTGAACGATGATCCACCCCTCAAGCGACAGCTCCGTTTCCGCTTCAGCCACCTGGTCGACGAGCCCGGAGACGCCCGTCGTGGCCTTGCGATTCTGCGAACGCACGACCAAGCTCACGAGCAGGATCGTCCAGGCGGCGGTGGCGACGACGGCCGGCAGCAGAACCCTAAGCGGAACCCGAAGATCGGGTATTTCGGCCGGCGTGTCGATCAACATCATGGCGCCCAAAACCATGGCCACGAGACCTCCAATCGTCAGAAGACCGTAAGACGCCACCTTCACCTCGGCGGCAAACAGACCGATCGCGAGCACGATCAAGAGCACGCCGGCCCAGTTGATCGGAATAATTTGCGAGGCGAACAAGAACAGGATAAGACACAGGACGCCGATCACGCCCGGAAAGATGAGGCCCGGATGGCTGATCTCCGTGCCCAGTCCCGCCAGGGCGCCGAGGAGCAGCAGGAAGAGTATCTCTGGTCGCGCGATGGTCGAAAGGATCGCCTGGTGCCAGTCCATGCGGAGCTCCCGCGTCGACTGGCCCTGAAGATCGAGCTTGACCTTCGTGCCGTCGAAACGCGTGATCGTGCGGCCGTCGACGGCGCGGATCAGCTCGGACACGTCCTGCACCACGAGATCGACGAGATTGGAATCGAGCGCCTCTTGGTCGGTGAAAGATTTGCTCTCGATCACCGCCTTCTCCGCCAGCTCGACGTTGCGGCCGCGCCTTTCCACCTTGCTCCTGATGTAGGCCGCGGCATCCGAGGCGACTTTCATCTTCATCGTCTCGTCCATCTCCCCCATGCCCGACACGGGATGGGCCGCGCCCATGTTCGTCCCCGGGGCCATGGCGGCGACGTCCGCAACGACGGTGATCAGAAAACCCGCCGACGCGGCGCGCGCTCCGGACGGTCCGACGAAGACGGCGACCGGAACGCGGCAGTTGAGCATCTTGTCGATGATCTGGCGCATCGACGTGTCGAGGCCTCCCGGCGTATCGAGCCGCAGGATGATTAGGGGCGCGTTCGCCTCTTCCGCGCGATCGAGAGCGTGCACGACGTAGCCGGCGCTGACGGCGTGGACGACGCCCGTCAGCTCCACGACCACGATCTCGGAGCGTGCCGGGACGGCGCCCAGGGCGCAGACGGCGATGAGCGGGACGAACGTCTTCATGCGATGCAACATGTGTAAGTGTAAGTTTTACAGGCGATTCCTGTCAAACACGCGGGAGGACAAGGCCAGGCCGTCGGAATTCGTTTTGACGGAATCCCTCCCATGACCGTCGTCGCGGCCTCGCGGCCTTCGGCTCGCTGTGACGGCGATCAATCGATGCTATGATCAGTGCGCGCGGCTTCTCACTCGCGTTTTTCCGCCGCGACGGAACGATGTTCGGACCACTGGGCGGACCTGAGCTTCTTCTCATTTTCGTCGTTGCGCTCATCATCTTCGGGCCGCGCAAGCTTCCCGAAGTGGGCAAAAGTCTCGGCAAAATGATGGCGGAATTCCGCCGCGCCTCGAACGACCTCAAACGAACGATCGAGACCGAGGTCGAGGCGGAGCAGAACCGCGAGGCCGCCTCCGTCAAGGCGTCGGACATCATCGATCACGACGGCGGCGCGGATCGTACAAGCGTCACCCTATCCGAACAGGATGCGACGGCCGGCGGATCGACGACGCCGGACGGCGCGCCCGGCGAGCGGGTAGGCTAGCCCTTGCCCAAGCGGTCGCGCCCCAATCCCGACCGCATGACGTTTCTCGAGCATCTCGAGGAGCTGCGCATGCGCCTCGTGCGCTCGATACTGGCGCTCGTCGTCGGCTTTGGGATTTGTTGGGGCTTCCATGAGCGGATCTTCCGCTTCCTCACGCATCCTCTGCGGAGCGCCAATCCCGAGGCCTTCTTCATCTATACCAGCCCGGCCGAGGCTCTTCTGCTTTACATGAAGATGTCCTTCTTCGTTGGCATCTTCGTCGCATCGCCCTATATCCTTTACCAGGTCTGGGCGTTTGTTGCGCCCGGGCTTTATCCGCACGAGAAACGCTACGCCCTGCCGTTCATCCTGTTCGGCTCGCTGTTCTTCATTGGAGGCGGCGCTTTCGGCCACTTCTTCCTTTTCCCCCTGACGTTCGGCTTTCTGGGCAAGATGGCCGGGGAAGAGATGCGCTTCTTGCCGCGCATCGGCGAATACTACACTTTCTACTCGTGGTTCCTTCTGGGCATCGGCCTGATCTTCGAGACTCCGGTCGTCATCTTCATTCTCGCGCGGATCGGTCTCGTGACTCCGGGTTTCCTGCTACGGAAATTCAAGTACGCGGTGCTCGTCGCCTTCATCGTCGCCGCCGTAATCACGCCGACGCCTGACGTCGTCACGCAGTCGTTGCTGGCGTTTCCCATGCTGGGGCTCTATCTGTTGGGCGCCGGACTGGCCTGGCTCTTCGGCCGGCCGCGACGGCATCCCGAGGAGAAAGTCAGCGATCGAGAGTGAAGACGAGCGGCGCGCCGATGGTCAGCCCTTCCCGGCGCGCCAGGCCGGCGTTCATCTCGACGACGAAAAGCGCCTTGCGCATCGGCGCATAGCTCGGGCAAGGATCCCGGCGACATGGCGGGACGGACTCGGCCACGTGGACGACGCGGCGCTCCTCGTCGAGCCAGACGATGTCGATCGGGAAACGGCAGTTTTTCATCCAGAAAGAGTGGAAACCGGGCGCATCGAGCACGAAGAGCAGGACACGGTCCGCGGGAAGCGACGGCCGGAACATCAGTCCCCTGGCCCGGTCCCGAGGCGAACGCAGAACCTCGGCTTGCAACGACCTTCCCGAGGGCAGCTCGATTATGGAGATCTCGGATTTCGCGCGATCCGGGCCTGAGGACGCCGCCGCGGATACGAAACTGAAAGCGACGAGAGTGACAAGAGGCGACATTCATGTCCATCGTACCATTCCGAAGAGACGAGATCGAAGCCCTCGTCGCGCGGCTCGGCGGCGACGAGCCGATCAAACGCGACCTCTCGGCGAACGCGGCCCAAACCGCCTGGGATAGAATATAAAAAACGCGGACACTGGCGGCTCTTGGGAAGCTAGGCGTGTTCCTCGAATGCCGCGCCGATCCGCGGAGGAGGATACGTGGCTCCCAAGTGCCCCCGTTGCGAAACTCCCATCTCAACAGCGCCGGACGCTCATGGCTTCTTGACGTGTCCGGGTTGCGGAACGCGGCTCCGCAGCGTGCAATCCGCGCCGGCCGTCACGCAAACCGACATTCATAACGTCATCACGGAGATTCACGACCTTCGCCGGATGCAGGCCGAGATCCTTCAGATGCAGTCCTTGATTCTCGCACAGCTCAAATCGCCGGCGCGATCGACGGCGGAAGCCGTTGAATCGAGCGAGCTTCGCGCTCCTTCGCTGGACAACGAGGACCTTTCCGATGAAGCGCCCAAGGTCCCGCGTGTGCGCCGCCGGCGCAAGTCGGCGCTCGTCGTGGACGACGATCCGGAAACCATGAAGGCGGCCGTGGCCGCGCTGGAGCAGGCTCAGGTCCCGCTGCGCACGGCCACGAACGGCAACGACGCGCTCGCCGCCCTGGCCGAGGAAAAACCCGACGTTCTCGTGGTGGATCTCGCGATCGGCGAGCCCATGCCGGGCAAGGATCTCATCAACATGGTCAAATCGACGATGGAGTGGGTGGACATACCGATCGTCTTCTACACCCGCCATCCGATCGAGAGCCGCGAGGAAGCGCGCAGCGTCCATGGCGGAGACGAGTTCGTGCTCAAGGGGCCGGGCTCGGCCGAGGCGCTCGTCAACCGGGTCATCAAGGTTTTCCAGCAGCATCATTCATAGGACGGATCGGAAAAATGGGGGCGGGTTATAGAACCCGCCCCCACACGAATCACGCCACGCGGGCGTTTGGTTAGAAAACGAACCGGGCGACTAATTGAATCGTACGAGCCGGCCAAACCGAGGCGATCGATCCAAAGCCGTTCCGATTCACCAGATTTCCGGAAGCGTCGTACGGCAAATTGGTGATCGTCGGATCCGTCAAGCTCGTGAAGTTCGCCGTCCTGTTGATCGTCTGTCCCTGGGTGTGATTCAGAGCATTGAAGGCGTCGACGCGGAACTCAAGCTTGCGCTTGTCGTCAAACATGAACGACTTCGAAAGCGTCAGGTCGACGTTGTTGACCGGAGGAGAGTAGACGCCGACGTACAGGGCCGACTCGTTGCCGATGCTGCCAGGCTGCGGAGGAGCGAAGACCGTGGTGTCGAACTGCGCATAGGGATCGCTCGTGTTCCAGCCCTTGCCCGGGTCGCCCGTGGTGACGATACGGGCGCCTTGATTGTTGTCCGAGCCGGTGAGGTTCCCCGCGTTGATTCCCGGGATGTTGAACTGAACCTGGTAGGGACCGCCGTACAAGAAGCGATACACGCCCGAGATCTGCCAGCCGTTTAGGAGCAGTCCCATGGGACCGCTGGCCACCTTGGGCGTCTGGTAAACGAAGTTGGCCATGAGGCTGTGCGGCCGATCCTGCCGAAGCAGTCCATAGTTGGCCTCACGGTCTTTTCCGTCGATGCGCGCGCCGGAATAATCGTTGCTCGCGTCGCCCAGGGCCTTGCTGAAGGTGTAGGCGATTCCGAGAAGCAGGCCCTTGTCGAATCTTCGATTGAGCGAGGTCTGCAAGGCGTGGTAGTTCGAGACGGCCTCGAACTGCCATTCCTGGATGTTGGTGTAACCAGGGTAAGGCCGCAGGAAATTGTCGGACAATGCGGTCGCTCCAGGTATCGTGCTCGCCGCCAGGGTCGGATCCTGGTTTTCGGGAAGGAACTTCGCGCCGTAAGGCACGGCGTTGAGCTGCTTTCTCCAAAGCAGATCGCTCCCGGAGTTGCCGATGTACGCGATGTCCCAGACGAACTGGGACGGCAGCTTGAACTGCATGCCGACGTTCCATCCCATGGTCTTGGGAACCTTCCAGTTGTATATCACCGGAGTGCTGGCCAGCGGTCCCGGCATCGGCGTGGCCGAGGAGAGGTCCTGGAGACGACCTTGCTCCAACTGCACGTTCTCCGCGGACGGAGGATTGCCGGCCATGTTGAAGAGCGTGTTGCCCTGCGGCCGATCGTAGAAGATCCCGAAGGCGCCGCGCAGGATCGCGCTCTGCCTTCCCGTGATGTCGTAAGCGAAACCAAAGCGAGGCGAAACGCAGAACTTCGCGCCGTCGCTCATCGTCTTGTCGATCCCCTGCCCGGCCTGGAACGATCCGTTGAACCGGTTCCCGGAGTTCGGCACCACGCGGCCGATCATGCCCGCATCCCACGTCTGGCCGGTGACGGCATCCACGCCGATGCGATTGCCGGCGGCGTCGAGACCCGGACGAATGAGTCGCACCGCCTGGGACGGGTCATACGCGTCGGCTCTGAAAGTGGAGAGGATCTGCGAGGCGTCCCACAACGGCGTGACATAGTAGAAGCGCACGCCGTAGTCGAGCGTCAGCTTGCGGCCGGTCTTCCAGTTGTCCTGAATGTACCACTCGATGTTGCTGTAGCGATACTTCGGCTTCTGGTACATGGACATCTGCGCGAAATTGTAAAAAACACCGGTAGCCGCGTTGGCGTAAGGGTGCCCGGTGTCGTACGGGTTGCTGGCGCTGTTCTGGAAGTTGATGGTGCCGTTGAAGCCCGCGAACGGGCTCTGGTCCTTCTTGCTGTGCTGATAGTAAACGCCCGCCTTGATGGTGTGCGCATCCATGGTCTTCGTGAGGTTGAGGATCGCGTCGTAGGTCGTGTTGTAGTTCGTGAAGGGCGCTTGGTGCGTGGAGTAAAGCGCCGGATTGCCGACGCGCCCGCCGCCGAACTGGAAACGCGGGATGAAGTCCTCTTGAACGGCGTCCGGGAAAAGCATCGGCAGGTTCTGAATCTCCGAAGCGGATCTCTTCAGAAGAGGATTGTCACCGCTGATGTCCAGCGAGTTATGGCCGCTGCCGAAGCTGATCTCGAGCGCCGTCGTGCTGTTGAGCACGCCGACCGCCGAAAGCATCCAGTTGTAACCCGGCTGATGCCGATAGCCCTGCAGAGTATCGAGGTTGCCGCCCACGGCCCAGCCCACGCCGTAGGGTTGCCCCTGCGGATCGGACGTATGCATGTAACGTCCCATGAAGCGCCAGTTGTCGCTGGGATGGAAATCAATCCGGACCAAGTCCTCGCGACGCGGCAGGTCGGAAGGCTCTTGACTCGAATAATTGTAACCCGGCTGCCCGGAAACGTTCGGCGTCGGATAAACGCTCAGGGACGCCAGGCTGGGCGCATAGAGACGATCCTGAGGAATTTTCCCCAGAACGCCGCCGTCCGCGAAGCAACCCCGTGTGTCGCCGGCCTCGCATGGCAGCCCCGTCGTGTAGTCGCGAATGTAGGGGAAGGGGTTGCCGCTCGCGTCGACGCTCTGCGAAAAGTCGCCGGCGCGCTCGAGAGCGGTCGGCACGGTGACGCGCTGCTCGTTGACCGGATCGTTGACGTTCTGGAACTCCTGGCTCCAGAAGAAGAAAAGCTTCTTCTTGTCCCCGTTGAACTTTCCGGGAATGAAAGCCGGACCGCCGATGGTGTAACCGCGATCCTTGCGGCTAGCCTCGGTCTTCTCGATGCCAGCCCGGTTGTTGGTCCAAGTGTTGGCGTTCCATTCGGAATCGCGCGCATACCAGTAGGCCGACCCCGAGAAGCTCCGTCCGCCGCTCTTGGTCACGACCTGCACCTGAGCGCCCGTGGCACGGCCGTACTCGGCTTGATAGCTCGACGTCAGAACCTTGAACTCGGCGATGGAGTCGAGGCTGGTCGTGGTCATGTTGCCGCCGTTGTCGCCCGTGTCGATGTTGGCGACTCCGTCGATCGTCATGTTGTTGGAGTTGGGTCGCTGGCCGTGCACGGCGAACTGGCTGGCCTGCGTGGGAGTCGTGGTCGTCGGCCAGTCGTTGTCCTGCTGGACGCCGGTGACAACGCCGGGAACGAGGCCGACCAGGGACCAGAACGTGCGGCCGTTGGCGGTGAGATTCGTGATCGCGGCGCTTTCAAGCGTGTACGAGCGCTCGCCGCTCGTGGCCTGAAGCTCGGTCACGCGGTCCGAAACCGTGATGCTCTCCGTGATCTCTCCGATCTCGAGCGTGATGATTCCGGCGTTCAACTTGTCGTTCGCATTGACGACCATGTTGAGGCGCTCGGCCACCTTGAAGCCCGCCAGGGCGACTTTAAGCGAGTAAGAATCGGGCCGCACATACGGGAAGACGAAGTTGCCACGCGCATCCGACGTGGTCGCCTGTGTCGTGCCCTGAGTATTGCTGGTTAGAACGACTTCAGCTCCCGCCAGAACGCCGCCCTGCGCGTCGCGCACGGCGCCTGACACGGAAGCGGTCGTGGTCTGAGCCGTAAGTCGGACGCCGCCGGCCAGCGATAACACGAACCCGGCCAGAAGTCCGACAAGGACTCGTTTGTAGGTCATACATACCTCCCAGTTAAGAGCGATCGGAGATCGCTTGACTGGTTATTGCGCGCCGCCTGTCCTGAAGATACGGGCGCGACCGCAAAACCGTCCGCAGGGGCGGGCTTGAAGTCCGCCCCTGCCACGTGAATGACCACGCGTAATTTTTAGAAACTAAATCGGGCGACCAACTGAATCTCGCGCGCCGGCCATACGTTGCTGATCGTCCCGAAGCCGTTTCGGTTCACCAGATTTCCCGAGGCGTCACGCGGAAGGTTGGTGATCGTCGGATCCGACAAGCTCGCGAAGTCGGCCTGTCGGTTAACGATCCGGCCTTGCATATGGTTCAGGGCGTTGAAGGCGTCGACGCGGATCTCGAGCTTCCGCTTATCGTCAAACATGAACGACTTCGAGAGCGAGAGATCGAGGTTGTTGACCGGAGGAGCGTAGACCATGTACAGAGACGACTCATCGCCGACGCTGCCGGGTTGCGGCGGGGCAAAGACCGAGGCGTCGAACTGCGCGTAAGGATCGCTCGTGTCGTAACCCTTGCCCGGGTCGCCGGTGACGACGATGCGGGCGTTCTGATTATCGTCCGAGCCGGTGAGATTCGCCGCTCCGATGCCGGGGATGCCGAATGTGATCTGATAAGGATTGCCCGTCATCCAGCGGTAAACGCCCGAGATCTGCCAGCCGTTCAAGAACAGCCCCGCGGAGCCGCGGGACAGCTTGGGCGTCCGGTAGACGAAATTCGCCGTGAAGTTGTGCGGCCGGTCGTACGACATGATTCCGTAGTTGGCCGCGCGATCCCTGCCGTCGATGCGCGCGGCGGCGTAGTCGTCGCTGGCGTTGCCCAAAGCCTTGCCGAAAGTGTAATTGATTCCAAGCAGCAGCCCTTTGTCGAATCGGCGATTGAGCGAGGTCTGCAAGGCATGATAGTTCGAGATGGCGCCGTACGCCCACTCCTGGATGTTCGAGTAACCCATGTAAGGCCGCAGGAAGCTGTCGGGCAACGCGGTCGCGCCGGGCGTCGCGCTCGGCGCCAGGGTCGAATCCTGATTCTCGGGAAGAAACTTCGCGCCGTAGGGCACGGCGTTGATCTGCTTCCGCCAAAGCAGATTGCTCCCGGAAGCGCCAACGTACGCGACGTCCAAGACAAACTGGGACGGCAGTTTGAACTGCATCCCGAGGTTCCATCCCACGATTCTGGGCACTTTCCAGTCGTATTGGACCGGACTGCTGGCAAGCGGTCCGGGCATCGGCGTTGCGGTGGCCAGGTCCTGAAAACGACCGTGATCGAGCGTGACGTCCTCCGCGGACGGAGGATTGCCGGCAAGACTGAAGACGGTGTTGCCCTGTGGGCGATCGTAGAGAAGGCCGAAAGCGCCGCGCAGAATCGCGCCCTGATTTCCTTTGAGGTCGTACGCGAATCCGAAGCGGGGCGAGATCAGGATTTTCGATCCGTCGCTCAACGTCTTGTCGATCCCCCGACCGGCCTCGAATGATCCGTTGAATCGGTCGCCGGAGTCCGGCACGACGCGGCCGATCAGGCCGGCCGGCCACGTCCGGCCGGTGACGGCGTCCACGCCGATGCGGCCGCCGCCAACGTCGAACCCCGGAGAAATGAGCCGGACCGCCCGGGCCGGGTCATACATGTCGGCCTTGAAGGTCGAGACGCTCCGCGACGCGTCCCACTGAGGCGTCATGTGGTAGAAGCGCACGCCATAATCGAGCGTCAGTTTGCGAGACGTCTTCCAGTTGTCCTGGATGTACCACTCGGTGTTGCTGTAGCGATACTTCGGCTTCTGGTACATGGACGTCTGCCGGAAGGCGTTGTACACGCCGGTGGCCGCGTTCGCGTACGGATGCCCGGTGTCATATGGATTGTTGACGCTTTCCTGGAAGCTGATCAGACCGTTGAAGGGTTCGAACGGACTCTGGTCCTTCATGCTCCGCTGGAGGAAGACGCCGGTCTTGACGGTGTGCGCCTTCATGACCTTCGTCGTGTTGATGATAACGTCGTAGGTCGTGTTGTAGTTCGTGAAGGGCGCCTGCTGCGTGTAAACGCAAGCCGCGTTGGTGACGACTCCGCCGTCGAAGTTGAAACGCGGAATGAAGTCCTCCTGAACGGCATCCGGGAAAAGCATCGGCAGGTCCCTAATGTCCGTAGACGACCTCTTCAGAATAGGATTGTCGCCGCCGACATCCATCGAGTTGTGACCGCTGCCGACGCTGATCTCGAGCGCCGTCGAGCTGTTGATCACGCCGACGGCTGAAAACATCCAGTTTCGTCCCGGTTGACGCCGATAACCCAGCAGGGTTTCGACGTTGGCGCCCGCCGCCCAGCTCACGCCGTAAGGAAGCCATTGCGAATCGGACTGTTGCATGAAACGGCCCATGAATCGCCAGTGGTCGCTGGGGTGGAAATCGATCCGGATCAAGTCTTCGCGACGCGGGAGATCGGAAGGCGCCTGGCTCGAGTAGTTGTAACCCGGCTGCCCGGCAACGTTCGGCGGCGGATAGATGCTCAAGGCCGCGAGGCTGGGCGAATAGAGACGGTCGTGCGGAATCTTGCCCATGACGCCGCCGTCCTGGAAGCAACCGCGGGTGTCGCTCGCATCGCACGGCAGCCCTGTCGTGTAGTCGCGGATGAGGTTCGCGGGACGGCCGCTGGCATTGACGCTCTGCGAGAAATCGCCCCGGCGCTCGAGAGCGGTCGGCACGGTCACTCTTGTCTCGCTCACGGGATCGTTGCGATTCTGGAACTCCTGGCTCCAGAAAAAGAAGAGCCGCCTCTTTTCCGCGTTGAACTTGTTGGGGATGAAGACCGGACCGCCGATCGTGTAACCACGATCCTTGCGACTGGCCTCTTCTTTTTCGATTCCGGCCCGGTTGTTCGTCCAGGTGTTGGCGTTCCATGCGGAGTCGCGAGCGTACCAGTAGGCCGACCCAAAGAAGTCCCGTCCGCCGCTCTTGGTGACGACCTGCACCTGGGCGCCCACGGCCCTGCCGTACTCGGCCTGATAGCTCGATGTCAGAACCTTGAACTCCGCCACGGCGTCGAGGTTGGTCGTGGCCAGATTGCCGCCATTGTCGCCGGTGTCAAGGTTGGTGACTCCGTCGATGGTCAGGTTGTTGGAGTTGGGCCGCTGGCCGTTCACGCTGAAGTAACCGGCCTGCGTGGGCGAGATGGTGTTCACCCAGGCATTGCCTTGCTGGGCGCCGGGGACGACGCCCGGCACGAGGCCCACCAGACCGAAGAAGTTGCGGCCGTTGACCGCGATGTTCGCGATCGCCGCGCTTTCAAGCGCGTACGAGCGCTCGCCGCTCATCGCCTGAAGCTCGGTCACGCGGGCCGAGACCACGATGCTCTCCGCGACCTCGCCGATCTCGAGCGTGATGATTCCGGCGTTCAGCATGTCGCTCGCATTGACGACCATGTTGAGCCGCTCGGCCGTTTTGAAGCCCGCCAGGGCGACTTTGAGCGAGTAGGAGTCGGGTTGTATATATGGGAAAAAGAAGTTGCCGCGAGCATCCGACGAGGTCGTCCGTGTCGTGCCCCGCGAGTTGCTCGTCAGTACGACCTCGGCTCCCGACAAAACGCCGTTCTGCGCGTCGCGCACGGACCCCGAAACGAAGGCTGTCGTTGTCTGAGCCGTCAGTTGGAAGCCGCCGGCCGTCAAGAACACGAATCCGGCTAGAAGTCCGATAAGGACTCTTTTTTGGTTCATACAAGCCTCCCGACAAAAAGCAATCAGAGTTCACCCTATTGTTATTGTAAGCGCGCCGGCGAAAAGATACGGGCGCGACCGTCATGCTATCCGTGAAAACGGATTGGAGATCCGCCCCCCTACCTGTTCGAAACCTGCGGGACGTAGAACTGCGTTCCGCGTCCCATCGCCCTGATCTGCTTGAGCACGTCGTCGAGGTCGCCGGCGCTGTTCTCGAGATCGATCTCGGCGGTGTTCACGACGAGCAACGGCGTCCGGTTGTAGTGGAAAAAATAATGATTGTAGGCGCGATTGATCTCCTGCATGTACTCCTCGGAAACGGCCTGCTGCTCCGCGTGACCGCCCTCGCGAATTCTGCGGATCAGCACGTCGGTCGGCGCCTGGAGATAGACCGCGAGGTCCGGCCGGGGGGCGCCTTCGGCCAGAAGACCGTAGAGTTTCTCGAAAATCATGAGCTCGTTGTCGTCGAGGTTGAGATAGGCGAACAGTCGCGAACGCTCGAAGAGATAGTCGCACAACGTCGTCTGGGTGAAAAGCCGGCGCTGGATCAGATCCTGTTGCTGCCGATAGCGCGCGAGCAGGAAGAAAACCTCCGCCTGAAAGGCGGAGCCTTGCTGCCCTTCATGGAAATCCTTCAGGAAGGGGTTTTGCCCGCCCTTTTCGTCGAGAATGACGTTCGCCTCGAGTCGCCGCGCCAGGCCCTCCGCGACGGCGGTCTTGCCCGCCCCGATCGGGCCTTCGATCGAGATGTACTGAAAGCTCACGAAGCCTCCCGTGAAAGCGCGTCGTGGGCGACGACGCGCATGCCGCTCGTGCGGCGCGCCAGCAGTTCGTGAGCCGTCATGCCGAAAAGCGGGTGCCGCGCTTCGGGCGCGATTTCGTCGAGCGGCACCAGCACGAAGAGACGTTCGTGAAGGCGGGGATGGGGCAGACACAGAGCGGGCGTTCGGCGCACCTCATCGCCGTAGAGCAGAAGATCCACGTCGAGCGTGCGCGGACCGTGCCGCTCGCCGCGCACGCGCCCCAGGGCCGATTCCGTTTCCAGGCAGACATCGAGCAGTTGCTCGGGCGTGAGCGTGGTCTCGACCCCCACGACCTGATTCAAGAACCACTCCTGCGGCGGCCCTCCCACCGGCTCGGTCAGGTAAAGCGAGCTACATCGTGATGCGCGCGGCCCTCGCGATTCGAGCGCCTGCATGCCGCGCGCGAGATGGCGCCGACGGTCGCCGAGGTTCGAACCGAGAGCAAGAAATGCCGTGCAGGGCGTCATCTGAAGGTCACAGAGTAACCCAGCGCAGCCAAAGGGTAAAGACCGGCGGCGCCCCGCTCGCGAAACCGATCAAGCCCCGCGGCTCATCAAGTCCGCGGATCGGTCGACGATCATGCGGCCGTCTGGCGACGGCCGTTCCCTGAGCGACGTCGAAGGGCGCGTCGCAACGACTTCGCGCCCTTTCACAAGTCGACGTCAGGCATGCGACCGCTCGCAGAATACGAAATTCGTTTCCGCCTCATGGAACGGCGCGGCGCGGCGGTCTTTTTCGGAAAGCAACGGTTCGCCCGCGGGAAGCGGCCAGGGAATCGCCAGATCCGGATCATTCCAAAGGAGCGCGCGTTCGTGCGCGGGAGAGTAGGGCCTCGTCACGGAATAGACGACTTCGGCGAACTCGGAAACCACGAGAAAACCGTGAGCCAGCCCCGGAGGGACCCAAAGGCGAATCCGGTTGCCCTCGGAGAGAATCATGCTTTCCCAGCGGCCGTACGCAGGCGAGCCGCTGCGGAGATCCACGACGACGTCGAAGACTTCGCCGCGAATGACGCGCACCAGCTTGCCCTGGGCGCAGGGATCGAGTTGATAATGCAATCCGCGCAGGACGCCTTGCCGCGAGCCGCTGATGTTTTCCTGGACGAAGGTCTCTTCGCAGCCGAGGTCTTCGAGGATACGGGAATTGTAGCCCTCATAAAAGTATCCCCGCGAGTCCTCGAAAAGGCGGGGCTCGACCAGCCGAACTCCGTTGATTCTCTTGCTCCCGATCGACATGGGTCAGGCGCGTTCCGTTGGCCGCGCGGCGCCTAGTCTGCCGCGTTCTTCCAGGATGCGCAACTCGAAACGTCAAGATCTGGCGCTTCGAGGCCGCGCTGGCGCCATGGAGCAACGCTCGGCGCCACGCATTCGCGTCGCCGCCGAACACGCCTGCCCGTGGATTCTCTGCGGCCTTGGGTCCGGTTCGGACAGTCGGGACGAACGCTCCTCGGTCGACCTAAACCCCACGCCGCACTCGTGTCTCACGACCCCAACAACCGCCGCATCAGCACGCAGGCCGGACTCTCTTGCCGCTTTCGTGCGGAATTCCTGCGTCCGGCTCCGGCGCCTTGAAAACGGCCCGCGTCGAGAGTATTCTCCGACTGGCGATTGTGTCAATCAAGGCGTCGTTTCCCGCGACTTTCACGAGCATGCCATCGCATGCGTCTAGCATCGCCTCGCCGTCCATCGATCGGTCTGGCTTTCGCCACTCGGCTGTGGCAGCATAACAGCGTTTGATCTGATAGGAGCGCTTTTTCCGTGTCCCCCCTGTCGTTTGACGCATGGTTCCCGACGGAGTGCCCGGGAATCGATCCCTCCGGTGCGCGCGCGGTGATACGGCTCGCCGAGGACGGCGCCACCGTTCCTTTCATCGCCCGTTATCGAAAAGAGCAGACCAGGAACCTCGATGAAGTCTCGATCCAGAAAGTTCTCGACGCCAAGGAACGCTGGGACGCGACTCTGGCCCGCCAGGCGTTCATCATGGAACAGATCGAGCGGCAACGAGCGCTGACGCCGGAGTTGAAAGAGGCGATCCTTTCCACGTTCGACGCGGCGGCCCTCGAGGATCTCTATCTGCCGTTCAAGCGCAAGCGCCAGAGCCGGGCCGCCCTGGCGCGCGAGGCGGGGATCGGGCCGCTCGCGGACTGGATCTGGAATTGCGGCCACGGCGCGGACAAGCCGCTTCCGGGCCAGACGCTCGATATCTGGGCCTATACCTTCCGGAGCGAGGGAACGGAATTCGCGGATCTCGATTCGGTTCTGCAAGGCGCGCGCGACATTCTCACCGAAAGGATCAGCGAATTCCGCGAGCTGCGACAGAAAGTGCGCGACGCGTACTTCAAGAAGGCGTTCCTCGTCAGCGAGCGGGGAGAGCAAGCCAGACCGCACAGCAAGTTCGAGAGATATTTCGAGCATCGCGAGGCGGTGACCGCGCTTCTCAAGCCGCAGAACGCTCATCGTTATCAAGCCTTGCGACGCGGGGCCAGCGAGGGCGAGCTGAAGCTCACGCTCGCGGGAAATCCCCAGGACGTCGAATTCGAATCGAGCCTGCTGGCGGCTTTCGAGACCGCGGCGTGCACCGTGCCCGATTCGCCCGGCGCCGATCTCCTCAAGCAGGCCGCGCGGCAAGCGTTCGCGAATCACGTGGCGCCGAGCATCGTGAACGAGGTCCACCGCGCGCTTAAGAAAGTGGCGGACGAGGCGGCGATCCGTGTTTTCGCCGAAAACGTGCGGCAGCTCCTGCTCGCATCGCCTTTCGGCCCCAAGGTCGTGATCGGCGTGGATCCCGGCCTGCGCAGCGGATCCAAGGCGGTGCTCGTGGATGAGAACGGCCGTTACCTGAAAAGCGCCGTTCTCCGAACCGACGGCGAGACGGAAACACTAAAGGCCAAGGCCGATCTTGCGGACTTGCTCGACGACGGCCGCACGCAGGCGATCGCCGTCGGAAACGGAACCGGCGGCCGAGAGGCGGAGACGTTCGTGCGCCGCGCCGTCAAGGAGCTGGAACGTAAAGTGCCGGTCGTCATGGTGAGCGAGTCCGGCGCCTCGGTGTATAGCGCCAGCGCCGTGGCGCGCGAAGAGTTCCCGAATCTCGACGTCACGATCCGTGGCGCGATATCGATCGCCAGACGCATGCAGGATCCCCTGGCGGAGCTGGTCAAGATCGATCCGCGCAGCATCGGCGTGGGCCAGTACCAGCACGACGTCACGCCGCTCGCCCTCAAGAAGAGCCTGGATTTCGTCGTCGACTCCTGCGTCAACCTCGTCGGCGTCAACCTGAACACCGCCTCCCATCATCTTCTGACGCACGTCTCCGGCCTAGGCCCGGCCCTGGCGCGGGCCGTGGTCGAGCACCGTTCGCGACACGGGCTCTTTCGCTCGCGACGGCAGTTGCTCGACGTTCCGCGCTTCACGCGCAAGACCTTCGAGCAGGCGGCGGGTTTTCTGCGCGTCCCCGAAAGCGATCATCCGCTCGACAACACCGGCGTGCATCCCGAGCGTTATGCCGCGATCGAGGCGCTGGCCCTCCGCATGGGCAAACCGTTGGCGGACTTGCTCGGCCCGGGAGCCGAGCTGTTGCGCGCGGCCGGCGAGCTGAGGGACGAAATCGGGGCCTTCACCTTCGAGGACATCGTCCGCGAGATCGAAAAGCCCGGGCGCGATCCTCGAGAAGCCTTCGTGCCCTTCGAGTTTCGCGACGACGTGCGCCGGGTCGAGGACCTCAAGCCGGGAATGGTCTGCCCGGGCATCGTGACGAACGTCACCAGCTTCGGCGCGTTTGTCGACATCGGCGTTCATCATGACGGGCTCGTCCATATCTCGCAGCTTGCCGAGCGTTTTGTGCGCGACCCGCGCGAGATCGCCAAGCCCGGCGACCGCGTGCAAGTGAGGATCTTGAGCGTCGATCTCGAGAAGCACCAGATTTTCCTCTCGATGAGGGACGTGACGCCGAAACGGATGCGCGCCGAGAGATCCCGGCCGGCGCGCCAACAACGTCCCGCAATCGCGCCCAGGCGCGACGCCGTCACGAAACGGCCGGCTCCGCCGGACAAGCGTCCCGGGCGCCCGGCTTCGAGTCCGGGCGGCAAGAAAGGAAAGCCCGCGCCGGTTCACGGAAAAACCAACAGCGGAGAACGCCCGCGCCCGGCGCCGAGGCCGGCTTTCAACAATCCTTTCGCCGTTCTCGCCAAGCTCAAGCCGCAGAAACCGCGCCCGCGCGCTTGAGAAACCGCGACCTGGGCTTTACAGATACCCTATTGTTGAAAAACAATGATACATTCGGTTCTCCAACGACGGCGGCGAACCGAACGGGAAAGGAGCGTGAATGAGTCGGGATGATCTGATCGAGCTGCAAGGAGTCGTGAGCGAGGTTCTCGCCGGCGGCAATTATCGCGTCAAGTGCGGCGAGAATCATGAAGTGCTGGCCCGCCTGAACGGCAAGATGCGACAGTATCGAATCCGGGTGATCAACGGCGACCGCGTCACGGTGGCCGTCTCGCCCTATGATCTCAAGCGCGGCCTCATCACCTATCGCGCGAGATAATCCCCAAGACGCGCCTTGACGGACGCGCGCGCGTCCGTCACCGACCCCGCCGGGCGTACGTGTCCCGTCCGGACTTCTCCGGATTGGTCGCCGCGAACACCGACCTGTGATTTCGGAGCCGCCGCACTATAATCAATTCCGGGAGGACGCGCTGGATTCCCTCGTCTCCATTCCGCGATCGATCGTTCCTTCGGTGATCTACCTGCGCTGCCGTATTCCCTCCACGCATGCCTCGGCGGCGATTCTGGGCGAGGAACGCATGGGCTCGGGGTTGCTCGTGACGCCCGATCGCGTGCTCACCGCTAGTTTTCTCGTCCTCGGCGCCGATTCGATCGAGGCAATCACCCTGGACGGCTGCCGCCGATTCGCCGACGGTCTCAAGCTCGACGATGAGTCGGGACTGGCGCTGATTTCCGTGATCGGCCTGGAGCTGCCGCCGGCGCGTCTCGGATCCGGCGAGGAAGCGGTGCCCGGTCTGCCGGTCTTCCTGATGAGCTGCACGGGCGAAACCGAGCGCAAGGGCGCCACGGGTCATATCGCCGAGGTCTCTCCGTTCGAGACCTACTGGGAATACATGATCGATCGCGCCATCATGACCGACGCCGTCAATCCCGGACTCACCGGCGCGCCGCTCTACAGCCTCGACGGCAAGGTCATCGGCCTCGTGACGCTGCATTTCTCGGCCGTCGGGCGCTACAGCATCGCCATCCCCATGGACGCCTACTGGGGCCGGCGCGAAGAGCTTGAAGGCGTCGCTCCGCCGCGACCGGCGCACGCCTGGCTCGGTTTTTTCTTGCAGGAACAGGACGGCGCCATCATCGTCACCGGTGTCGTCGGCCGGGGCCCCGCGGAGCAGGCCGGTCTGCGGCGGAGCGACATCATCCTTTCGATCGAAGGACGCGTCGTGGGCACGCTGCGCCAACTCTATGAAGAGATCTGGAAATATGCGCCCGGGAAATCGCTGCGACTCCAGATCCTGCGCGACGCCCGCATCGTCACGATCGACGCCCGCGCTCAGGATCGTCACGAGTTCTATAAATAATGACGGCGCCACGCGTGATCTCTTTCTGGGAAGTCGCCGGCGGTCTCGCGGCACGCGGCGGCCGCGCGTCTCAGTCACGTTCGCGACGAATCGAGGTGAAGGCGTGTCGATCCTGAAAATCGCGCGACTGGGCCATCCCGTCTTGCGCGCCGCGGCCCGGCCGCTGACCAAGAGCCAGATTCGCGCCGAGAACGTCCAGCGCCTGATCGACGACATGATCGAGACAATGCGCGAATACGGCGGAGTCGGTCTGGCGGCGCCCCAGGTTCACGTCGAGGCGCGCATTGCCGTGATCGAGGCGCCGCCCCGAGACGAAAGCGAACCTTCGGCGACGACGATACTCGTCAATCCCGTCGTGATTCCGCTTGACGACAAATGCCTCGTGGATTGGGAAGGCTGCCTCTCGATCCCCGACTTGCGGGGCGAGGTGCCGCGTGCCGCGCGCATCGGCGTCGAGGCGCAGGATCGTCAGGGACGCGCGCTGGTCTTTGAGGCCGCGGGCTTTCTGGCCCGCGTCGTTCAACACGAGTGCGACCACCTGGAAGGCGTCGTCTTTCTCGATCGCATGCCCGATCTCCGAAGCCTTTCCTTCATCAGGGAACAGGAGCGCTTTTCTCCGGATGACGGCGGGGCCGGCGAGGAGTGAAAGGCGCGATGACGACCGGCGCGGCGCGCACACTGCCATACAACACGCGCCGTTCACCCGTCCGAGGCGATCGCCTCGAATCAACTCACAAGATCGCCGCCAGGCGGATGTGAATCAAGCGCGCCGTCGCGGCGAGCCGTTCGTCGTAACAGGCGAACGACGTTTTGACGAGCGGATGAGCCAGGGCTAAGGACGTGTCGAGATAGATCGCCGAGGCCTTGCCACGGCGGGAATCCGTCCGCGTTTTATCGGGACGGATTCCTATGGGGTCACGGGACTGGCCGGATCTTGCGGAGGAATCACCGGCGGAGCAATCGGAGGCACGCCGGGTCCGGTCGGCGGGGGGACGGTGCCGGGTCCGGCGATCCCGCCTTCTGGAAGGCTTCCCATGGGCCCGCCGGACGCCATCTGTTGACTCGTCGTCACCTCCGACTCGATCGTGTCGCCGCAGTAGCGATCGAGGCCGGCCATTATTCTTCTTTGGGCGCGGATGAAGTTCATCAGATCGATGGCGCGATCCCGACTGATCGGGCCCGGCGCGCCGACATCGAACCCCAGCCTCCTCAGCGCCGCCTCGTAGTCCTCGGGTCCGTCTTTCTTGCGCTCGATACGCAGCCTCTGGACGGCGGCTCCGGGCGCAAGCGTGACGGACAGCGTATGGCGCCCCGCCGTGAATCGGGCGGTGACAATCTCGTGCCACTGCGCGCCAAGCGGCGCCTCCGGAGGACACATCACCGCCTTCAAGCACGCGTCCGCCAGCCAGCGCAGGCCCCGACCCTGTTCGCCGAAGTAAGAGAGCGTGTAGAGCCCATCGACGGGCAGATTGATCATCACCGTCGCGCGCAGGCCGGTTCGGCCGGCCCGGAGATGATAGCTTTCCGGAGCCAGAGCGCCCGCCACGGGAATCGCGATCCCGTCCTGCGACATGAAATCGGCGCCGGTCAGTTCCGCCGGAGTATCCGCCGGAGGCAACTCGGATTCCCAGTCGAGGGACTGCAACGCCGTCGTGGCGGCGTCACCCGTTTGCGTGATGAAGAAGGCCTGCCAGCCTCCGGGCGGCTCGATCGGATTCAGGCATGGCGGCGCCACTTCGACGCGCTCGAGCGTCGTGACCGCCGGCAGCAGAATGGAGAGATCGTATGCGCCGCGGTCGAGGTGCGTCGCGCTTCCCTCCGTCCAGGTCGCGACGGCGGGCGCGGGAATCGAGCGAGTGAAAACCGGCTGCGGCGTTTCAACGGGAGCGATCTCGACCCCCAGCGGCGACTCGCCGGTTCCACGCGCGCGCAGGCGAACCACATAATCGCCCGAGCGAATGATGGCAAGACGATATCTCGCCTCGCCCGGATTCTCGCGCGTGGACACGGCGTGCTTGTCGGCGGATGCATCGCGGGAGACGCCGTGGGCCGTGACATACTCGTCCGCATTCCAGTAGAGGCCGCTCTTCCAGGACAATGCCTGGAAAACGACCGACGCCGGCGATCGTGGAGGGAGCCCGTTCTCCATCTCAAGCGCGCGCACTAGCATGCGCGCCCACTCTGAGTGCGTGACCGGCGCGGTTTGAGGATCGCCGTAAAGGGGCACGAGAACGGCGACGGCCAGCAACAAGAATAAAAGAGATTTTCCGGCGTAACTGACTCTGCCGCCCATGGCCGCACCCCTCTATGTGATTGTACGCCTGTTCCCACGGATCGCGGCGTCTCCCTGAAAGGCCGTGCTCCTTTCCATGAGACGCTCTACAATCAGGTTCATG
>JAFGSN010000198.1 GCA_016934575.1 Vicinamibacteria bacterium | reverse complement strand
GCCGGTCGCGTCGATGGCGGGTTGCGTGTCAGGCGCGAGGTCGTTATCCTTCACGATCATGAATATCGTGGAACGTATCGCATCCGAGTTGACCGCATCCATGAAGGCCAGGGACGCGCTTCGTACGAGCGTCCTGCGCATGGCCAAGTCGGCGCTGAAAAACCGCGAGATCGAGAAACGCGCGGCGATCGATGATGCGGAGTCCCTGCAAGTCCTGAAGACAATGGTCAAGCAGCGTGAGGACTCGGCCCTCCAGTTCGAAAAAGGAGGCAGGACGGATCTGTCCGAAAAGGAGTTGTCGGAAATACGTATCCTGCGCGAGTTTCTGCCGGCGGAGGTTTCCGATCAGGACATCGACGCGTGTGTGAAGCGGGCGGTGACGGCGACGGGCGCTTCGTCCCTCAAGGATCTCGGACGCGTCATGAAAGCGGCGATGGAGCTGCTGCGAGAGACGGGCGGAAGCTTCGACGGAAAAAGGGTCAACGAAATCGTGCGCCGCAGGCTGGGGGGCGACTGAGCGACCCGGAGATGCCCGAGACCGACACGGTTTTTATGGACAAGGCGGGGAGCGCCATTGCGTGAAATCGTTCGAACCATCGGACAGCGATTCGTCATCGGATTCGAAGGACTCAGGCCGTCGATCGAAGTCAAGCAGCTATTACGTGAGTACGGCGTCGGCGGAATCATTCTGTTCGCACGCAACGTGGACGAACCGGGGCAGCTTGTCGATCTGGTCAGGGAGCTGCAATTCATCGCACGCGAGACAGGGCACGAGACGCCCTTGCTGATCGGCGTGGATCAGGAGGGCGGCCGTGTCGCGCGACTTCACGGTCCATGGACAAGATGGCCGGCGGCGCGAGCTCTCGGCCGTACGGGATCGGAGGGCTTGGCGCGGGAGATGGGAAGCGCGCTGGCGCGAGAGCTTCGGTCCTGCGGCATTCGTTGCGACTTCGCGCCCGTCATGGACGTGGACTCCAATCCGAACAATCCCGTGATCGGCGATAGATCCTTCGGCGACGATCCGGAACTGGTCGGCCGGATCGGCTCGGCCATGATCCGGGGGCTGCAGAACGAAGAAGTCGCCGCTTGCGCCAAGCACTTTCCGGGCCACGGCGACACTGACAAGGATTCACATCTGGATCTGCCTTGTCTGACGCACGCGCGTGAGCGCCTCGACGCGGTCGAGCTGCGCCCGTTTCGCGACGCCATCGCGGCCGAAGTCGCCATGATCATGACGGCGCACATCGTCGTGAGCGCGCTCGATGACGGCGTCCCGGCCACGCTATCCCGGCGAGTGATCGACGATCTCCTGCGCATCGAGATGGGCTACGACGGCGTGATCGTCTCCGACGATCTCGAGATGAAGGCCGTCGGCGCAAGCTGGTCCGCGGAACGCGCCGCGATTCTCGCCGCCCAGGCCGGCTGCGATCTCTTGCTCATCTGTCACACGCCGGACGCCCAGGCTGCCGCGGTCGAAGGATTGATCCATGCAGTCGAGAAGGGCGATCTGCGCCGGGACTCCCTGGAGGAATCCGCGAGAAGAATCCGTGCTCTCAAGAGGCGTTATTGCGCGCATGATGTGGATCCCGATCCGCGCGCCGCGCGGCGAGCCGCCGGTCTGTCGGAGCATCACGCTCTGGCGAGACGTATCGCCGAGAACGGCGCGCACGCATGAATCAGGCGAGGCTGCGGGGGATTCTGCCGGGACAGGTGATCGGCGTGTGCGCGCCCGCCGGGCCCGTCGATACAGTGAAGTTGGGGCGGGGGATTGCCGAGATCGAGGGCCTGGGTTTCGGCGTTCGAGTCGCCGACGGCGTTCTCGAGCGGACGGCCTTCACGGCCGGTTCGGTAACGAGGCGTGTTCGTGAGATCATGGCGCTCTTCAGCGACGATCGAGTCGGCGCCATCGTCTGCGCTCGCGGCGGCGCGGGCGCGGCGCAGTTGCTCGATCACATCGACACAGCGGTGCTTCGCGCGCATCCCAAAGCGTTCATCGGATACAGCGACATTACTCACCTGCATTTACTGCTTGACCGTCTTGGGCTGGCCAGCATGTACGGTCCCATGGCGGCCTGCGGTCTGGCTGACGGAGTCTACGATCGCGAGAGCTTTCTCCGCGCGCTATGCGGAGCCGCGGACGAGCCCTGGCCGGACGTCGATCCGATCAGAACGCTGCGGCGGGGAAGCGCGGCGGGCGTCTTGAGAGGGGGCTGTCTGTCGATTCTTGCCGCGGCCTGCGGAACGTCGTGGAAACTGGCCGCGCGCGACGGAACGATTCTGCTCCTGGAGGACGTCGACGAGCCGCCCTATCGTATCGATCGATATCTGCGTCAGCTTCGATTTGCGGGCGCGTTCGAAGGCGTGCGCGGCGTCGTATTCGGCGAGATGCCGAGGTGCGCTCCTTCCGCAACCGAAGATTACACGCTCGAACAAGTGATCGACGACGCGCTCGATGGTTTGTCGATACCGATCGCGATCGACCTCCCGGTGGGACACACTTCAAGGCAGGGATTGACTCTCCCTCTCGGAGTCGCAGTCAGCCTTGAATGCGGACGGGAGGCCCGTCTCGATATCCTCGAGACGGGAACGGAGTGAAGGTCCATCTTTGCGGAGTCTGTGGCACGGCCATGGCCTCGCTGGCCGGTTTGCTCCAGTCGCGCGGACACAAGGTCTCCGGCTCGGATCAGAACGTTTATCCGCCGATGTCGTCGCAGCTCGCCGCTCTGGGGATTTCGGTGCTCTCGCCCTATCGCGCCGAAAACGTGCCGGAAGACGCGGAGCTCGTGGTCGTGGGCAACGCCCTTTCTCGCGGCAATCCCGAGGTGGAAGTCGTCCTTGACCGCAAGCAGAGGATGACGAGCCTGCCCGCGCTGGTCGCCGAGGAATTCATCCGGGGAAAGACTTCTCTCGTCCTCGCCGGAACGCACGGCAAGACGAGCACCGCGAGCCTGGCCGCGTTTCTGCTTGAAGCCGCGGGACGTGATCCCTCGTTTCTAATCGGAGGCGTGCCGATCGACTTCGGACGGAGCTTTCGCGACGGAGCGGGAGACGTCTTCGTCGTGGAAGGGGATGAGTACGACTGCGCCTTCTTCGACAAGCGTCCGAAGTTCGTGCATTACCTGCCGGACGTGGCCGTCATAGGAAACATCGAGTACGACCACGCCGACATCTATCCCGACCTTGCGGCCGTGCAAAACGCTTTCATGCGGCTCATGAGCGTCATTCCTCGTCGTGGGCTTCTCGTCGCCGGGAACGAGAGCCCAGCCGTTCGCGAGATTTTGAGCCACGCTTACTGTCGCGTGGAAACGTTCGCCATCGAATCCGAAGCGGATTGGCGCGCGGTCGACGTGCGAAGCGAAGGAACGAACTGGAGCTTCCGCCTGATCCACGAAAGCCGCGACGAAGGTTGCTTCACGATGAATCGCCCCGGCGATCACAACGTTCGCAACGCCCTGGCGGCGCTGGCGGTCGTCCACGCGGCCGGCGTGCCGATCGCCGCGGCGCGCGCGGCGCTGCCATCGTTTCACGGCGTGCGCAGGCGGCTCGAGCTGCGGGGGGTCGCGGCCGGAGTCGCGATCTACGACGACTTCGCGCATCATCCGACGGCGGTGCGCGAGACCTTGCGCGCCTTGCGGGCGCAGGAGGCCGGCGACGGACGGCTCATCGCGATCTTCGAGCCGCGATCGTACACGTCGCGCACACGCGTGTTCCAGCGGGATTTCGCTCATGCGCTGGCGCTTGCCGACCGGGTTTTCGTCGCCGCCGCCCACATGCGAGCAAAGGTTCCGGAAGAGTTGCGCATCTCCGAGGAGGATCTTGTCGCCGACGTTCGGAAGCAGGGAGTCGAGGCGTCTTTTCTGCCGACACCCGAAAGAATCATCGAAGCTTTGTCGGGCAGCCTGCGTTCGGGAGATTGCGTAGCCGTCCTCTCGAACGGCGGTTTCGGCGCGATCCACGAGCGCCTTCTCGCACGTCTCGAGGACGGAAAGCCGTAGTTGGATCCAGCCTCAAGCCATCGACGTATTCTGCCGTATATGGAAGAGACCAACGACGGCGACACGATATTCCCGGGCCGCGAGAATTCCTAGCAACCGGATAACGGCAGGATCTCGGTGACGACGGCGCGGCATGCCAGTGAAGAGACTGTCCACGAACGCGAAAGTATCGGCTACGCTTCGAGGATGTTCACCTTCGTGTGTAGGGCCCGCCAGACGATTCCGAGAAGGCGCGGGTGCCGCAGGAAGAGCGGCGCACGCTTCAGGATCTGCCAGGGCGCTCTCCTTCTGAAAAAGTGATATAGACGCCCGTAGGTCTCCTGAACGCCCTTCTCCAGCTCCTCCGCCGACATCCGCGCCGGCTGGAAAACCGCGTTGGCCCACCCGTACTTGTCCCGCTCGTGCACAAGCAACCGACCTTCTCGCTTGAGCTGCTCGAAGATCGGCGTGCCGGGATAGGGCGTCAAGATGTAGAGCAGCGCGTCCTCTAGGTCCATCTGCCGGATGTGCTTCTCCGCGGCGGCAAAGATCCGGGCGTCCTCGTTGTCGAAGCCGAAGATGAAGAAGCCCTGAACCGACATGCCGTGTCGATGGAAGTCCCTCACGACATCCCGGTAGCTGTCGATCTTGTTCTGGGCGACGCCCGCGTTCTTCAGCGAATCGGGATGCACGGTCTGGAAACCGACCTGCACGAAAAAACAACCGGACCGCCGCATGGCGTCAAGCAGGCGCGGATTCCGTGTGACGGTGGTGGGCGCCTGCACGGACCAGGCTTTTTTAAGGGGCGCGATCTTCTCGCAGAGGGCGATCGCATAGTCCTCGTCCGCGAACAGGTTGTCGTCAACGAAGAAGACGATCCTTTGCCGGATGCCCTTCAGCTCCTCGTAGACCAGGTCGGGATCACGACGGCGATGCTTGTGCCAGGGCACGCTGGGGAGGTAGCAGAATCTGCACGAGTGGTCGCAGCCGCGCGTCGCCTGGATCGTGCCGATCAGCGGGTCCTGCCGGAGGAGATCCCGCCTGGGAATGGGCACGTCTTTCATGTCGGTTGGCTTGTCCTGGCGGTAAGTTCTCTTCAGCCCGCCGGTTGCCGCGTCCTTCAGGACTTGCCGCCATACGTATTCCGCCTCCCCGATCACGATGGCGTCGGCATGCTGCAGGCATTCTTCCGGCATCAGGCAGGCGTGCACTCCGCCCAGGACTACGGGAACGCCTCTTCGGCGAAAGGCGTCCGCGATGTCGAAGGCGCGTTGCGAGGAATACGAAGTCGCGGTGACACCCACGAGGTCGAAGTCCCCGCTGAACGGGACCTCGTCCCAGTCGTGGTCCACCACCGTGATGTCGTGACCGGGTGAAAGCGCGGCCAGGATGCCCAGGTGCAGCGGCGCGAAGGTCACCCGGGTCAGGAAGCGGTACACTCCGCCAGCCACAAACCACTTGGGCTTGACCAGCAGGATTCTCATAGCAGCCAGCTTTCCACTCGCTCCATGAATCTGGCCTTGAGATTGAGCAGGGCGACGCCGAGGCGGCCTCCGGAACCGAAGATGTCGCTCCAGGGACGATGATTCACCAGATGGTCGAGGAACACGCGCGTGTTCCTCGTTTGCAGATCCTCATGGATGCTTCGCGTTTCCACCGTCTCGGGCATGAAGAAACAGGTCGGATCCTCCGCCAGGTAGTCGCCGCTATGGTAGTACGCCAGCGAGCGGCAGCCGCGGCAGGAATCGCCGTAACGGCAACGGGAGCACTTGCCCCCAACCGGGCGTGGCGAGCGCAGCGTGCGCATGATCGGCGACTCCTCGATGATGCGGGAGAGAGGCTGCTCACGAACGTTGCCGCAACAGACAGGCGTGTCCAGGAGATGAACGCAGGGCGCCACGTCGCCCTCGGCGTTGATGCCGATAAACGTACGGCCGGCCTGGCAACCCAGGCTCCCGAGAGAGAGGCTCTGGCCGAGCACGTTCAGGTGGGTTGCGTCGGGGGCGGCGAAGAAAGGGGTAAAGCTGACGTAACTCAGCGGGTGGTTGCGCAGGGCCGGCGAGATATGCCGCTCCATGTCGGCCGCATCGAAGCACAGATCGCGGGAGGATGCCGCCGCGCCGCGGGGAACGAAGGGCGAGCGGATGACGGCGATCTTCCTTTCGTTAAGCCATGCGAGAGTCGGCTGCAGTGTGTGCATATTGCGACGGGAGATCGTGACCAGCACGAAGTAGGACACCTGGTGCTCGTCACATAGCCGTGTCAACCGCGTGAACTGTTCCTGTCCTCCGGAGCGGCATTTCGCCTGAACCGACGAATCCACGGAATCAAGGGAGAAGCCCATGGTCAGACGACCAGCCGCGGCGTTTTTAAGCGCCCGCAGCCTCGCCGCATCCAGGCTGGCGCCGCTCGTGTTGACGAACGTATAAAGCCCGTTGCGGGCGTTGTGTTCAATCAGCTCCAGGTGATCGGGCCGCTGCAGGATCTCGCCGCCGGAAAACGAAACGGCGCCGTTCGGGCAGACGGCCAGGAGCTCGTCGAGGACCAGGCGCTTGGCCTCGTCCGTGGTGAGTTCCGTGCGCGCCGGCTCGGTCGTGAGACGGGTCATGCAGTTCGGGCAGTCCTGGTCGCAATTCCGGGTGGTTTCGAAGTAGCACAGGAAGAATGCCGGTCGCTTCATCAGCAGCTCCGCTTCTTTCCCGAGGTCGGCCGGGTCGCCTGTAGGAAGCCGTCGACCAGCAAGGAGACGAACATCCGTTGCTCGGGCAGGTGGAGCCTGCCGGGCCTGAACATCTGACGCATCAGTGAGTAATCTTACTCACTGGTAAATGAATAGCCAAACGTCAGGATCGGACGGATTCGTATAGAATCTGAATTGCCGCCCGTGAAGCGCCTGGCGCAGCGCTCAAGTCCGAGCGTATCGCCGGCGATAAGGCAAGTTCCGATTTGGACGACTCGAAGGCTCGGCGGCGGCGAGGTTGAGAATGCCTGGTTCACTGGCGTTGTTGGTCGTGTGCTGCCTTTACATGGCGGCATATGTCACTTATGGGCGTTGGATCCGCATCCGCCTTGGGATCTCTGACAGCCGCCCCACGCCGTCCCACCGGCGAGGCGACGGCGTGGACTACGTGCCGACAAGGCGGAGCGTCGTCCTGGGGCATCATTTCGCTTCTATCGCCGGCGTCGGGCCGATTGTCGGCCCCATCCTGGGCGTCACGTTCGGATGGCTGCCCGCTCTTTTGTGGATCGTCGTCGGCAACATCTTTATCGGCGCCGTCCATGATTTCACCGCGCTGGCAACTTCTTTGCGGCACGACGGCAAGAGCATCGGCAGCATCACGGAAAACTACCTCGGACGAAACGGCAAGAAGGTGTTCCTGATTTTCGCGTGGTGCACTCTCGTGCTCGTGATCGCCGTTTTCACCATTGTCGTCGCCAACACCTTCGTGGCGCACCCGGAGGCCGGCACGGCGTCGGCGTTGTTTATCCCGATCGCGATCACTTTTGGGTATATGACGTATGCAAGAAGAATCCGTTTGCTCCTGGCGACCGCGATCGGCGTCGCGGCGCTTTTCGTCGCCGTATGGCTTGGGATGAGCTTTCCGTTGTCCCTATCGTACGATGCCTGGGTGGCGCTGTTGCTCGCGTACGTATCCGTGGCGTCGGTGACCCCGGTTTGGCTCCTGCTCCAACCGCGAGACTATCTGAACTCGTTCCTGCTCTACGTTCTGCTCATCGGAGGATTCGTCGGCCTTCTTTTATACCGTCCGACCCTCAAGCTCGAAGCCTTTGCCGGATGGTCCGATCCGGAGCTCGGCGCGCTCTTCCCAATACTGTTCGTCACCGTGGCGTGCGGGGCGATCAGCGGCTTCCACTCGTTGGTTGCCTCGGGGACGACGGCCAAACAACTGGACCGCGAAGGAGATGCGCAGATCATCGGATATGGCAGCATGTTGCTCGAGGGCGTCCTCGCCACCATTGCCCTGATCGCCGCCGCCATGCTGACGCGGGATGGATACACGGCCGCTTTGCGGGACGGTGGGCCGGTCGCCCTTTTCTCGCGCAGCCTGGGCTCTTTCGGCTCCACGATCGGCATCCCCGTCGCGATCGGCGCCTCCTTCGTGGCGCTGACGATCAGCGTCTTCGCGCTCACGACCTTGGACACCTCGGCCCGCTTGGGCCGCTACGCGTTTCAGGAGTTTTTCGAGAAGACACGCCACGAAGCCTGGCTGACGCGACGCGGTATCGCCACCCTCGTTACCGTGTTGGCGGGCGCGCTCCTGGCGATCAATAAGGGCGGCACGATGGCCATGTGGCCGCTTTTCGGCGCCGCCAACCAGATGCTCGCGGCGCTGGCGCTTCTTACAGTTTTTTTATATCTGTCGCATCGCGCCGTGGGAAATCGTTTCGTGCTTTTTCCGGCGGTGTTCATGTTCGTGGTGACGCTGTCGGCGATTGGATGGTTGATTATCAGGAATCTTGAAATCCGTAACTTCGCGCTCGCGCTGATCGCCATCGTCCTCGGCGGCGCGGCCCTCTATCTCGCCGGATTGGGCTTTCGACGACATCGAGACGCGTTTCACCATCCAGCCGAGTCGCAACGCTAGCACGGCGCGAGTCTTCGAGTACCCCGTCTATTTTGGCGATGCGGCGCACCGGAGACTGCCCTCGCCAACACTGGTCGATGTACATGCTGCGCTCGCGTGCCGCCATGACCACGGGACGCCGCCGAAGACGATAACCGGCGACTCCCATGCAAATCCATGAGATGCTGATAAGATCATGGGCCGCATGCAACATCAGGAGCAGATGCGGCGTGCATCGTCGTTTGCCTCGACGAGACGACGACTCGACGTCTGGCTCGTCGATAATGGTTTCGCGGAGTCACGGGAAAAGGCCCAGGCGCTGATCTTGGCAGGACGGGTACGAGCGCGCGGGCTTGAGCGTATCAAGGCCGGGACGCCGGTGCGCGACGAGGTCGAGATCGAGGTCATCGAAGGACCCGACCATGTCGGCCGGGGCGCGCTCAAGCTAAAAAACGCGCTCGCGACGTTTCGCGTCGATCCCCGCGATCGAGTGGCCGTCGACATCGGCGCTTCGACCGGGGGTTTCACGGAGGTGCTGCTTATTCATGGGGCGTGCCGTGTGTATGCCGTGGACGTCGGCCGCGGCCAGCTCCATGAACGACTGCGAAAGGATCCGCGCGTCGTCGTGCGCGACGGCGTGAACGCCAGATATCTGTCGCCAGAGATCGTTCCCGAGCCTTGCTCGCTGGCCGTCGTGGACGTTTCGTTCATCTCCGCCATGAAGATACTGCCCGCGCTATCGCGCGTTCTGTGCGACGCCGCCGACGTCGTCGTGCTCGTGAAGCCGCAGTTCGAGCTTGAACGCGGGCTCGTGGGCCGCGGAGGGGTCGTTTTAGACCCCAAGATGCACGCACGCGCGCTGGAACGGGTCGCTCGATTCGTGAACGACGATCCGAGATCAATCGTCCGCGCTGCCTGCGCCTCGCCGATCACCGGCGCCTCGGGAAATCGAGAGTTCCTGCTCCACTTTCAGCGATGCGAGGGCGAGCGCTTGCCGGAATCGGCAATGGAGGCGATGATAGCCGCCGCGGTGGATTCGGCATGAGAATCACAACAATCGGAGTCGTCGCTCACCCCGCGCTTAACGAGGCCACGCCCGTGTTGCGCGCGCTGGCGGAGCATTTACGCGCGCGAGGAGCGCGGATGTGTCTGGAGACGCGTTCGGCGACGTTGCTCGATGGCTCGCTGGACGAGCCTTGCGCCGTCTCCGAAGGACCCGATGTCGTCCGGCGGGCCGATGCGCTTGTCGTTTTGGGCGGGGACGGCACGCTGCTCAGGGCGAGTCATTTCATCGAGCGAAACGAAGTTCCTGTGATCGGAGTCAATTTTGGAAGCCTCGGATTTCTCACGGAGATCATGCCCTCCGAGCTGCTGCCGGCCATCGACGCCACATTGGCGGGCGACTACCCTTTTGAGGAGCGGCGGATGCTGCGCGCCGTCATTCGATCGGCCGCCGGCGTCGAGGAACAGGGCGACGCTCTCAACGAAGTCGTCGTCAGCCGTACGGATCTCATGTCGCGCATCATCGAGCTGGACGTCGTCGTCGACGGCTTGTTCGTTTCGAGCTTCCGCGCGGACGGACTCATCGTCGCCTCTCCGACCGGATCCACCGCCTACAGCCTGGCGGCCGGCGGTCCGATTCTGCATCCCGCGCTGCATGCCGTCGTGATCACGCCGATCTGCCCGCACACGCTGACGCATCGCCCGCTGGTGCTCGGCGACGACGTCTGCGTCGAGATCTGGATCGAGGCGGCCGAGGTCGAGATCAACGTCACTCTCGACGGACAGCGCAGCATCCCTCTGACGCCCGGCGGTCGGGTGAGCGTCACTCGCAGCCCGAGAATGCTGCGGCTCGTGCGCGCGCCCAAACGCGAATATTACGAGGTCCTCAGAAACAAACTGCGCTGGGGCGAGACGGGGAAACGTCGCGAGACTCCGGCTTGAATCGCGGCGAGCGAGCGCGTCATCACGTAACGCGATTCCCTGTTTCGGAGCCGGCTGGAGGCGCGCTGTCCAAGATGCGGTAGACGCGTTCGCCGCTTTCTTCGTAGATCAGATCGAGAACGTAGCGGTCGTCGAAATCGACCTTCTGGGCGCCGGTCATGTAGACAAAACGAGCGTTCAAACGGCGCGCGATTGACAGCGCCTGTTCCGGCGTACGAGAGCGGAAGAACCGGCGGACCAATCGATCGCGTTCGCTGATGCGGTCGGATGCGGTGAATTGCCGTTTATAGGGCAGATAGCCGGTGAATGGAACGCGTCTTCCGATGAAGACGACCGGCGGCGGGGGATAACGGGAGTAGGGACGCATGATGACGACGTCGCCCGACTGACTCGCGATCTCGAGTGCGCGCATCGCGCGCATGACCGGCGCCGGGACGAGGTCAGGGCGTATGAATGCTTTACGACCATAGTATTCGAGAGTCGACGGAAGCGTGAGAGACAAAAAGATGAAGGCCGTAACGAGTCGGCGGCGGGAGCGCCCCACGATGCCGGCGATCACTGGAAGAGCCGTGAGCCAGAGCAGAGGCCCGCTCACCTCGATGAAGTATATCGCCTCGTTGATTCGTTCCGCGGCAAGACGAATCGACAGGGCGATCGGCCAACCCGAGAGGGCCATCGCGCCGACAGCGATAGACGGCGCGTGCCCTCCGCGAAGCATGCGCACGGCGGGGATGATGCCGAGCCACCGCAGGCCGAGAGAAGCGACAAGCCAGTAGACGGTCCAGGCGCCAAGCGGCCATCCATGAAGCGGAGGAAGAGCCATCAGATAACGCGAATGGTTGATGACGTCCAGGGGGGCGATCCGAAGCGATACGGCGCCTCCTCCGTGTCCGACAGACAACAGCGCCGCGCTGAGAAAACACGGAAGGGCCGTGATCGCCAGGAGTCGGCGGTCCTTGCGAGAGAGAAGCCAGGCCGCGCCGAGGCCGACAAGGTACGGCGCGGCGATGAACACCTTGAAAAAGGGGCAGAGAAGGCTAAGGCTCATCGCCGCCGCGATCCAGCCGCGGCCGCCGAATGCGCGGTAATGCGACAAGCAGAACAAAGAGCCGAGCGCCATGACGAGCGCGGGAGTCAAAGTGTTGGCGAAGAAGATGTTCTCATGAAGACTGCCGAACGTGAGCGCTGGCCACCATCGTGAATGGTGCGCCGGGCCGAGAAGAAACGAGAAATCCGACGCGAGAGGGATCCATCCGGCTAGGAGGACGGCTCTTGGGGGCATTCGCATGAAGAATGCGGCGTTTCGCAGGATCAGGATCAGCATCAGCGACCAGAGGGTCGGATCAAAACGATTGAGGATATCGTAGGGATGAACGCCGGCCCAGCGCACGGCGGCGCCGCGAACGTAATATGCGCCGCAATGGTAATCGAGCCGCATGCCCGAAAGGCCCGGAATCTGCGGCGGGTGGCCCAGCGTCGTCTCCCAGGTGATGCCGACATGGGCCATGGCGTCGACCGCCTCGGACGGATCGAGACGAAAAGAGCCGTCGCGGTTCATTCGATTCATGGGGAATTGCGTGACGCATAGAACGACGACGAGCGCGAGAAAGGGAGGGACCGCGCCCTTGAGCGACGGACCGGCGACGAGGCGCCATGGTCCGAGCGGAAGAAGAAGCGCGACGTCAATCAACAGGATCGGCGCTATAAAGAGCCACGGCGCGGCCGTGACGACGCTGATCCAGTAGCTTGCAGCGCAAAGAACCAGGCCCAGTGGAATCACGAGAGCATGGTCCAGCCGCAGACGCAGCAGCCTCTGGACGGCCAACCCGGGGCCGAAGATCGCAAAGAGGGCGAAGATCAGATATGCGAAGCTGGTCGCGGCGATGTTCGGATTTGGCATCACTGAGAGAATCGAAAGGCTCGGAGAGGATTCTGTGAGAGAGCGAGCAAGCCTGTCAAGCCGAGGGCGTTCTCCGGCCCCTTGGCGGTCAAAAACGTTCCAGGAGCGATTGAAGAGATCAGCGGCATTCGCGATACAATCGAAGATCGGCCACGTGCCAGGGCGCGAAGATGAATTCCTCGGTCAGGGAAAGACGGATTTTCCGCGTCCGCCGCGGCGGAATACGCAACACAATACGGCCGCCCCATGGATCGCGAAGCAGGCTCGAGAGCGTTTCCCAGCGCATTTCAGGCCCGTCGTCAAACTCCATATCGATCCAGCCGTGATCGGGATCATGCGCCTCGACAGCGAGAGATCGAGGGAAGGAGTCTCGGAATTTGCCCAGTTCGATGACGATCGCCGCAATCCGTTCGGTCTTTCGGAATCCAACGCGCAATCGATCGCTGGAATCCTGCTTGCGGCGGCCGTTCCACCATCCCGTGTCCGGGTCACCGTCACGCGCCAGGGCGAAGTCGCCGCCCAGCGGCGAGACGAGCCCCCAGGACGCTCTCTCGATTTCATTCATAGGCGTGCAGAGATTCATCGCATGGTTTTCAAGAATCGGCAAGACCTCGAAGACGACTTCTTGTCCCAGCCCATAGCGATCGAAACGGGAGGGAAGAGCGTCTGTGAAACGACGCTTCTCAACGATCATCGGATGAGAACGCAGCCATTGGAGCCGCGCGGCGCGCTCCTTTTCCGGCCACATCAAAGGATGAACAACGAGCGTCGTGATACCCATGCGTGACGCGACATGAATCGACGTCTCGTCCGGGAAGCGCTCGAAGATCTCCGCTAGATATGAATGGCCCGGCGGATAGAATGAAGAGCGCCCGATCGGAACCTTTCTCCAGTGGAAGGTCGATAGATAGAGGTAAAGAGCGCGCATACGCATGCCGCCACGCGACGCGTAGACCGGCACGTCGGCCACGGGCCCCGTGACGTTTTCGGCAATCCAGCGATAAACCTCGGGTACGTGAGCGCCCGTGGGGACGGCGACACCGAAGGTCGGCGGGCGCCAGTGCTCCAACGGGATAATGACCGCCAGAGCGATAAAGAGAATACGACGCGGCGCGCGCGCCATGCCCAGAAACAGCCACTGTGTCGCGACGCCCAGCAGGGCGGCGCCGCCGAGCAACACGACCGTATTGACGCGCGGAAGATGACGGAGGCTTCCTGCATATGGAACGGACTTGAGCCATCGATAGGGGCCAGGACCCATCGAAAGGCCTCCAACGGTCATCGTCTGACCCATCATCCAGGTGATTCCAACAAAACACGTGAGCGTCGCGATCAGGCCAAGGGCGCGCACGGGCGGATCGAGACGGCGCCAGCAAAAAAGCCTGAACGCGCCGGCCAGCATCAAGGCGCCTGCGATGAATCCCTTGAACTCGCGACCGGATTGGCTGCCGCCAAAGGCCGTAATCCATCCCCAAAGGATGTTCTTACTGGAGGGCCGGAGGAAGATGAAGAGATCGTTTGAATCCTCGACAAGCACGCGCACGGTCGTGACCAGCTTGTGGTTTTCGAGATAGGGCCAAAGATAAGCGACCAGCGGCACGGCGGCGATCGCGCCGATACCGATAAGACGTCCCAACTCGACGGCGCGGGGGCGACGGCCGAATCCAAGATACACAGCGGCCATCCAAAAGGGGAACAAGACGACCGTGTAGACGAGGAAGTAAGTGCATGTGAGTCCCTGGAGCGCGAGAAAAACGGCGCAGCCCGCCGCCGCGCGAACCGTGCCGGACTGAGCGAACCGGATCAGGCAAAGAAGCGCCAGCGGCCACCATTGGAGGTGCAGGACGTGAGATCGATAGACCTCGACCAGCGAGAAGCCGCTGAACGCGTAAACCAAACCGGCGAGGAAGGCCGCCTTCGAGGATCCGATCGAATGCCGGACAAGGGCGAACATCGACAGCGCCGACGCCACAAGCCCGAGAATCAGGCTGGCATTGTAGACGAGCACTGGATTCCTGGTGGCCCAGTAAAACGGTGCAACGAGCAGGGACTCGGGCAGGACATGCTCGGTGAAAGCAAGCGACCGGTCATATGGATAGAAACTGTTGGAGTCAAAGAGCGACAACGGATCGTGGACGATCTGATGGTTCACCCAGCAATACAGATAGGCGAGGTGCAAAGGATCGCCGTAATCGGGCGCCATCTCGGCCGGAGAGAGCGAAACGGGATAAGTCCAGAAAAGAGCGAGCCCGAAATAGATTATCCCCGCGAGCGGATAGGGACGTGAAATCATCATTCGTGCGATGCGCATTGAAGGAAACCGGTGTGTTGCGGCGGCAAGGAACGGAAATACCGCGCTACTCTCTCATGGTTTGCGGCGCGCGACAAATGATGGAAGATAGGCGTCTCATCCAGACCGACGTCGAGGAGGATAGGAATGAGCGTACGATGCTCCAATGTGAAGATCAATACGGAGCGCTGCAACTGCTCGTATGAGCCCTGCTCTCGCAAGGGCAACTGCTGCGAGTGCCTTCGCTATCATCTTCGCGCACGCGAACTGCCCGCCTGCTGCTTCCCCAAGGACGCGGAGAAGACTTATGATCGAAGCTTCCGTCATTTCGCCCGATTGGTGACCAGCGGACGGATCTAGCCGGGATCGTCCTTACGTCTCCGCGACTTCGCGCCGTTACGCTTATCAAACGCCGATTCGCACACGGGACGGAGTCGGCGGGGGAGCGTCATAGAACGACGACCGCGTATCGGTTTTTTACGAAGCGCCGCGAGTCTTGACGCTGTTCTTGCTCTGGCGGATTGCCGCGACGTCGCCGGCAATCGCCGGCATCAGATCGATCAATTCCGCTACGCAATAGGCGGCGACGAGTTGCGCCAGCGCAAGCACGATCCCGTAAACGAAGACGAGCAGGCCGGAGAGAAACACATTTTCCGTGATGAAGAAGATCGCCGCGGAAAATATCGGATAGGGAACCTTGGGCAAGACTTCAAGTCCGCCGAACCATGTGGCGAGACACGCGAAAGGCGCGAGAATGCCGAAGAGCAGGAGATAGGACTCGCTGACCGCGCGGATGGACTTCGCTATCAGGGCGAGAATGGAGTATCGCGGCTGGCGAACACGAGAAATCTCGTAGGATCCGCGGAACAGCAGGATCGCGATCTGCGCCAGGCATGCCAGAAGGACGCCGCCGGACAAGACGATCCATCCAACGCCGTTGAAGAAGGAAGAGTGCTTGAGGAGCTTGAGCAAGCGGAAATCGAGCGCGGCGGCGTTGAGCAGCGTCAGAAGGGCGCCGAGCGCGAACAGGACGACGATGATCCACTTGAAAAAAGCGCCCTCGTCGAAGACCCGGAAAAGGCGTTTGATCGATTCCATGGCCGCCTCCTTGCGCGGTAAGGCCGTCGACCTCCGTGGAGAGGGGCGATCGGCGCTGAAAACCATTCGTTGCGAAATCTTAGACGAAGACACGAAGCGGGTCAATGGCGTTTCGAACGAAAAAGAGACAGGCGACCGGACATGGAGCCATGTCGACGGAAAGGGCGGTCGTCTGGCGCGGCGGATTCGATGCGCGATCAGACGACGCCTTTGACTTCACCGTTCGCCTCGCTGTTGCGGATGCGTCGTATCTCTTCGAAAACGCTTCGGGCTTCGGGCCAGGCGGAGAGATCACAGCAAGCAAGCGCCAGATGGAGTTGCGAGGAAGCGTCGCCGGGGCGCAACTCCGAGAGTTTGGCCGACATGGCGCGCAGCAAAAACGGCACGGCCTTTTCCGGCTCGCCGGTCGCGTTGTAGCAGACGCCCAGTCGCTGAAGCGCCTCGGCGTCCGTTGGGCGGAGCGCAAGCACGTCCCGAAAAGCTTCCGCCGCTTCCTTCCAGGAATGGATCTCAAAGCAGGCCATGCCTAGCTGAAAGTACGTTGCTGGATCATCAGGTCGGAGACGCGCCAACTCGAAAAAGACGTGGCGGGCGAGGTGCCAGTTCCCGAGGCGTTCATACGCCAGGCCCAGATGTTGGTAAGCGTCGGCCAGCTCACGGTCCAGGAAAATCGCCTGACGGAAAGCGTCCACGGCTTCATCGAAACGACCGGATTCAAAGGCGTTCAGGCCGGCAGTGAGATACGCATGGGCGCGCTCGCCTCTCGGCCGCGAGGTTGTGGGAGTCGGGCGATGGGAGTTGTCGAAGATCGTGACGCTGTCAAAAACGGCGCTCGCCTCGTCGAGTTTCTCGATCGAGCCACGATACAACTCCGCCACCTGTTCGGGGCACAAGACGGCGCCGCCTCCCAGGCTGCGCTTGTGGACGCGCTCGATCAGCGTTTCGACGTCGGCGGCGCGGAGATAGATGAGACGAGTGATGAAGCCGTTCCGGCTCGCCACGCGCGCGTGGCGCAGCGTGGCATCCTCGACGAGGTTGGATTCGACGGCGAAGCTGCGGCGGTAACGAACGTGCTCCGCGATGAAACGGGCGTGTTCGCGACGCGCGCGCGTGCGCGCCTCGGCGGGAAGAGCGACGCGTGATCCGTCGTTCAACTCCGCGCAGCGCTCGTGAAAATTGAAGTGGTCGAATCCCGTTCGATGCACGGGAAACAGAACGGATTTACCGCTCCCCGGCGCTCCGGCGACGACGACCATCACGGGGCGACGGCAGTCGGACGAGGCCATCAGAGCGCCTCTTCAGAGGCAGAGACGGGCGGGTGCGTTTCCGAAGGACGGCGGTCCGTGGCCAGTCGTCCGCCCTGGTCGATGATGCCCATGCTGTAAAGCCGCGCCTCTTCGTCCATGACACGTTCGCGTCCGCACTGGAGTTCCCATTCGCACCATTGCTCCCACTGACGATCGTCGGAGAGGTCGAAATTGTGATCCGGCTGCGATTCACTCATCAGGGCCTCCGATCGCGTTCGAGGCGTGCCGGGCGATTCGGGAGCGTGAGCCGAAGGGGATCGCGAGGGAATCGTTGGACGTCATGCGACATCATCGGCCGATACGCGCGAAAATTATGTGCCACGCCTCACATCCGCAGGCTGACGACCGGAATCCGGTGACGGCGATCACGACACGATTGTGAGCGCGGGCGCCGTAAACGGATACGTCGCGACTCATTGGCATCTCTGTGTAAACGACGGGTGCGGCGCTGCGTTCAGGCTCGTAACATCACGGTTTTAAGCGCTCGGTGGCACACGAGCCTCGTCTGCGACATAATCCGGGACTCGGAGGAGACGCCTCGGCCGGTTTGACGGCGGCGAGGAAACGCTTTTCCCAAACCAGTTGCGAGCATGCCGAAGGATACAACCATCAAATCGGTTCTGGTGATCGGTTCGGGACCGATCGTCATCGGCCAGGCATGCGAGTTCGATTACTCCGGAACGCAGGCGATCAAGGCGCTCCGGCGCGAGGGAATCCGCGTCTCGCTCGTCAACTCGAATCCCGCGACGATCATGACCGATCCCGACTACGCCGACCGAACTTACGTCGAGCCGCTCGTGCCGGAAATGCTCGAGCAGATACTGAAACGCGAGCGTCCGGACGCTTTGTTACCGACGGTCGGAGGTCAGACGGGCCTCAACATGGCTGTGGAGCTTTCCCGGCGCGGCGTCCTCGACCGCCTTGGCGTACGACTCATCGGCGCCAGCCGCAAGGCGATCGAGATCGGCGAGGACCGTCGTCTCTTCAAGGAGGCGATGACGCGAGTGGGGTTGGACCTGCCCCGCAGCGGATTCGCCAAAAGCCTGGACGAGGCGCTGGAGGTCCTGAGTCATACGGACCTTCCTTCGGTTATCCGGCCTTCATTCACGCTGGGAGGCGCGGGGGGCGGCATCGCTTACAACATCGAAGAATTCGAGGATCTCGTGAGTCGCGGGCTCGACCTCTCGCCGATCGGCGAGATCCTGATCGAGGAGTCGGTGCTCGGCTGGAAAGAGTACGAGCTCGAAGTGATGCGTGACGGAGCCGATAATTTCGTCGTCATCTGCTCGATCGAGAACTTCGATCCAATGGGCATCCACACCGGCGACTCGGTGACCGTGGCGCCTGCCCAGACGCTTACCGACCGCGAGTATCAGGCGATGCGCAACGCCGCGCGCCGGGTCATCGGCGAGGTGGGCGTCGAGACCGGCGGATCGAACATCCAGTTCGCCGTCAATCCGGCCGACGGGCGCATGGTTGTGATCGAGATGAACCCCCGTGTTTCCCGCTCCTCGGCTCTGGCCAGCAAGGCGACCGGCTTTCCGATCGCCAAGATCGCGGCGCTGCTCGCCATCGGTTACAGGCTGGACGAGATCCGGAACGACATCACACGCGTCACCCCGGCGTCGTTCGAACCGGCGATCGACTACGTCGTGGTCAAGATTCCGCGCTGGGCTTTCGAGAAGTTCCGCGACGCGAGCACGACGCTGGGGACGCAGATGAAGTCGGTGGGCGAGGTCATGGCCATCGGCCGCACATTCAAGGAAGCGCTGCAGAAAGGGCTTCGCGGTCTGGAAATAGGCGCCGACGGATTCTATCGAAAGGACCTCGACGACGATCGTATCAAGGAGAAGCTGCTGACGCCCGATCCGGATCGCATCTTCTACGTTAAGCGCGCGCTTGATCTCGCTTGGTCGCACGCGGACGTTTGTCGCGCAACCGGAATCGATCCTTGGTTCATCGATCAGATCCAGCAAATCGTGGATATGGAGCGAAGGCTGGGTCCGGAGGCCGGCGCGGACGACTGGCGCGCGGCCAAACGCATGGGCTTTTCCGACGCACGACTGGCGCGGCTTGTAGGATCGAAGGAGCAGGATATCCGCGACCGGCGCAAACGTGCGGGGATCATGCCGGTTTTCAAGCGCGTCGACACCTGCGCCGCCGAGTTCGTTTCATACACGCCCTACATGTACTCGACCTACGAGACGGAGTGCGAGGCGGAGACGACTGATCGACGAAAGATCGTCATCCTGGGCAGCGGACCCAATCGTATCGGGCAGGGCATCGAGTTCGACTATTGCTGTTGCCATGCGGCGTTCGCCTTTCGCGAAGCGGGCTACGAAACGATCATGATCAACTGCAATCCCGAGACCGTGTCGACCGACTACGACACGTCGGACCGCCTCTACTTCGAGCCGCTGACCTTTGAGGATGTGATGAACGTCATCGAGCTGGAGAAGCCCGAGGGCGTCGTGATTCAGTTCGGCGGCCAGACGCCGCTCAAGCTGGCGCTGCCGTTGCAACGCGCGGGAGTCAAGATTCTCGGCACCAGCCCCGACGCCATCGACCTGGCCGAGGATCGAAAGCGTTTCAGCGCGTTGCTCGGCGATCTCGGCATTCCCCAGCCGGAAAGCGGCACGGCGCTATCCATCGGCGAGGCCAAGGAGGTCGCGAATAGCATCGGATATCCGGTTCTCGTGCGGCCCTCTTACGTGCTCGGCGGACGCGCCATGGCGATCGTTCATACCGAGGAGCAGCTCGACCGTTATGCGCGCGAGGCCGTGAACGCTTCGCCGGAGCATCCCATTCTCATCGATCGCTTCCTGGAGGACGCTTACGAGGTCGACGTTGACGCCGTCGCCGACGGCGAGCGCGTCGTCATCGGCGGCATCATGCAACACATCGAGGGCGCGGGAGTGCACAGCGGAGACTCGGCCGCCGTCTTGCCCACGTTCAAGATCTCGGACGAGCATCTTGCGAAGATTCGCGACGACACGCGACGCCTCGGTAGGGCCCTGGGCGTCCGGGGCCTGATGAACATCCAGTTCGCGATCAAGGACGACGTCGTCTACGTGCTCGAGGTCAACCCGCGCGCGTCCCGCACGACGCCTTTCGTGAGCAAGGCCACGGGAGTGCCGCTGGCAAAGGTGGCGGCGCTCGTCGTGGCCGGCCGCGGCCTTGCCGAGCAAGGGATCACCTCGGACCTCGACGTCAAGCGCATCTTCATCAAGGAGTCGGTTTTTCCGTTCCTTAAATTCCCTGGAACGGACATCCTGCTAGGTCCCGAAATGAAGTCGACCGGCGAAGTCATGGGAGTGTCGAGCGATTTCGGCATCGCTTTCGCCAAATCCCAGGCGGCCGCCGGATTCGAGATTCCCATGGCCGGAACGGTGTTCGTCAGCGTCAATGACTTTGATAAGGAGGGCGTTTTGCCGCTGGCACGCGATCTGTCGAAGATGGGTTTGCGTATCGTCGCCACGCGGGGGACCGCCGAGTTCCTGAAGGAGCGCGGAGTGCCGGTGGAGTCCGTCAACAAGGTCCACGAAGGCCGACCCAACGTCGTGGATTTGATCAAGAACCGGCAGATCCAGATCGTCTTCAACACTCCGCTGGGCCGCGAATCCTTCGATGACGATAGACCGATTCGCAAGGCCGCCACGCTGCACGGCGTGTTGATCGTCACGACGCTGACGGCCGCCGCCGCCACCGTCCAGGCGATCCGCGCCATGCGTGAACGGTTTTTCGACGTTTTAAGTTTGCAGGAGATTTACGAATCATGAAGCCGCTCTACCTGGCCCTTTCGGGCGGCGGCGCGCATGCCGCGGCGCACGTCGGAGCGCTCAGGGCGCTTGATCGAAACGGCATCGAAATCTCGGGCGTCGCCGGAGTCAGCGGCGGAGCCCTGGCCGCGGCCGCTTGGGCCGGCGGCGCGGATCTCGACGCGCTCATCGAAAGAGCCGCGGGCTTGCATCCATGGATGTGGGTTCGGGGATGGGGCGGCGGCCTTCTCTCCGGCACGAAGCTCGGGGCGATGATCGACGAGTTTCTGCCGAAAACGAGCTTCAAGGATTTACGCTGCCGTCTGTGGGTTCTGGCGACCGACGTCGAGACCGGCGATGGCGTCGTCCTCGACGAAGGCGATCTCCGCGACGCCGTGCGCGCCTCGTGCAGCTTCCCGGGCTTTTTCCCGCCGATGCTGCTCTGCGGCCGTCGACTCTACGACGGAGAGGTCACCGAGGTCGTTCCTGTCAGCCTGGCGCGTAAGATGGCGGGGGAGAACGGCATCGTCGTCGCCCTGGACTGCAACAGCGGAACCAAGTGGCCGGCGGCCGAATCCTTCGTCGCCATCGCGCTGCGCGCGGGACTGACGCTCCTGCGCGGTAGAACGCGCCGTGAATTAGGCGGCGCCGACCTCGTCATCGCGCCGCTCATCGGCGAGTCGGGCTGGATGAGGCCGGCGCGGATACCGCATTTCGCCCGCGCGGGCGAAGCGGCGGTTACGGAAGCATTGCCCGAGATCACGCGCCTGCTCGCTCTTCGCGATTCATCATAAGCGCGCGGGCGCCGTTCCGGTTGAACCGCGACACTCACGGGCATAGACTCGAGTCCCAATGAAGGATGAGATTCGGGAAGGTTGGATCGACACGCTCGCCGCCGATTTCGGCGCCAACCACGCGTTCGTCGCCGAGTTGTTCCGCCAATATCTCGACGATCCGGCGGGCGTCGATCCGAGCTGGCGTGACTATTTCGAGAATCTCGCGGGAATGCCTGACCGAACGAAGCCGGCGATTATCCCGGCGCCTTCAAGGACCGGCGAATCGCCGGATTCGGAGAGCGAGGAATCACGCCTTGCTCTGGCGCCGGATTCCGCGCGATCGCGCACTGCCGCACGAGCTTATGATCTCGCGCCGCCACCGGCGCTGCCGGGCGACATCGTCACGCCGGTGCGCGAGGGCGCCGCGCTACGTCTGGTCGAGAACATGGAAGCCAGCCTGTCCGTGCCGACGGCGACGTCGTCTCGCACGGTTCCCGTCCGGGTGCTTCTGGAGAACCGCCGCTTGCTCAATCGACACCGCGCGTCGATCGGCGCCTCGAAGATCAGCCTGTCGCACCTTGTCGCGTGGGCGATTCTCCGCGCGATCGAGAGTTACCCGCGTCTGAACGACGCCTACGGCGAGGTGGACGACGCACCGTATCGATTCCGGCGCGACGGGGTTCGGCTCGGACTGGCCGTGGACGTGTCGCGCGGGGATTCTCATGGACTGCTCGTTCCAAACATCAGGAACGCGCAAGCGCTGTCCTTCTCCGACTTTCTGAAGGCGTTTGACGCGGCCGTCGATCGCGCGCGTCGGGGGACGGCCACCCCGGACGATTTCATGGCCACGACGATCACCTACACGAATCCGGGAATGCTCGGGACGACGGCTTCGACGCCTCGTCTGATGACGGGACAGGGTCTCATCGTGGCCTCCGGCGCCGCTGATTTTCCTTCCGAATACGGCGCCATGTCGTCCCGCACGCTGGGCGCGCTCGGCATCAGCCCGGTAATGACGCTCGCATGCACCTACGACCATCGCATCATCGGAGGAGCGGAAGCGGGACTGATGCTCGCTCGCATCGAGAAGCTGCTCAAGGGCGATGACGGCTTTTACACGCGCGTCTTCGAGGAGCTCCACGCGCCGTGTCGTCCAGCGCGATGGGAAATCGACGCCGCTCCGCCGTTCCTCGGTCCTGTCACGGCCGAGGAGGCGGTCGCCAAGCAGGCCAAGGTGCTTCAGCTCATACGCGCCTATCGAGTCCGGGGCCATCTGGCGGCGCGCTTCGATCCGCTCAACGCGCCGCGCGCCTGGCATTCGGAGCTGGATCCGGGCGCCCACGGTCTCACGCTCTGGGATCTGGATCGCGAGTTTCTGACGGACGGTCTCGCCGGCGGCGAGCGCGCCACCCTGCGTGACACGCTCGATATTCTTCACGAGACCTACTGCGGGAGCGTCGGCGTCGAGTTCATGTTCATCGCGGATCCCGAACGTCTGTCCTGGCTGCGTGAACGCATGGAATCCACACGCAACAAGACGGCGCATTCCGCCGAGGACCAACGCCGCATTCTCGAGCGGCTCATCCAGGCGTCGAGCTTCGAGCGTTTTCTTCACTCGCGTTATGTCGGCCATAAACGATTCTCGCTGGAAGGATGCGAGAGCTTGATTCCTACGCTCGACCGACTGTTCGGCAACGCGGCGCGTAGCGGAGTCGCGGAGATCGTCGTTGGCATGACTCATCGCGGCCGCTTGAACGTGCTGCACCATCTCGTCGGCAAGCCGTTGTCCCAGATCTTCTCGGAATTCGAGGAAAGCCATGATCCCGATGAGACGCATGGCATGGGAGACATTCGCTATCACCTCGGCGCCCGGGGCGTGTTCCATGCAAGGACGGGTGAGCCCGTGACCGTAAGCGTCGCCCCCAATCCGTCGCACCTGGAGCTCGTGGGGCCGGTCGTCCTGGGAATGGCCCGCGCACGGCAAGACTTCCTGGGCGACATGGAGCGAAATCGAGTGGCCCCGGTGTTGATCCACGGTGACGCGGCTTTCTCCGGGCAGGGAGTCGTCGCCGAGACGCTGAATCTCGGCGCGCTCGACGGCTACACGACCGGCGGCACGCTTCATGTCGTCGTGAACAACCAGATCGGATTCACAGCCCCCGCGCCCGACGGACGTTCATCGACTTACTGTACCGACGTCGCGCGCATGGTCCAGGCGCCGATCTTCCACGTGAACGCCGACGACCCGGAAGCGTGCGTCACGATCGCCGATCTGGTGTTCGAGTATCGCCGGCGTTTCCACCGCGATGTCGTCATTGACCTCGTCGGATATCGACGCCACGGGCACAGCGAAGCGGACGATCCGAGCGCCACGCAGCCGACGCTTTACGACAAGATCCGTGAACGCGCGCCGGTGACTGAAGCCTATGGTGAGCGTCTAGTCCGCGACGGCGTGCTTCTCAGGGAGGATGTGGCGTCGTCATGGACGACGCAACGGGAGCTGATCGAATCCGGGGAGCAGGGTGGAGAAACTCGCTTCGTGGCGTCGTCGTCGCGACGCTCCGGCGAATCGCGCTCATACAAGCCGGCCGAGATTCCACGCGACCGGATTCGACGAGTGCTGGAAGCGCTGGCGTTCGTCCCCGCCGGCTTCGAGCCGCACGCCAGGATCGCTCCTCTGCTCCGGCGACGCGCCGAGCTGCTTGTATCCGCTGGAGACGTGGACTGGGCCACTGCCGAAGCGATCGCGTTCGGAGTGACGCTGCTCGAAGGCCGCCCCGTGCGCCTTTCCGGACAGGATGCGCGGCGCGGTACTTTCAGCCAGCGTCACGCCATCATTTTTGACGCACTTGACGGACGTCCGCACATTCCGCTCGACAAGATCGCTCAGGAAGGAAGCGCGCGCTTCGAAGCGCACGACGGCGCGGTTTCCGAAGCGGCGATTCTGGCATTCGAGTTCGGTTACAGCGTCGTGAATCACAGCGGCCTGACGATCTGGGAGGCGCAGTTCGGAGATTTCGCCAACGCCGCTCAGGCCGTGATCGACGAGTTCATCGCCGCCTCGGACGCCAAGTGGGGCCAACCCTCGAACCTCGTTCTGTTCCTGCCGCACGGCCAGGAAGGCCAAGGTCCCGAGCATTCGAGCGCCCGGATCGAAAGATTTCTCGATCTATGCGCTGAAGAAAATCTCACGATCGCGCAACCTTCCACTCCCGCATCGTTCTTCCACTTGCTTCTGCGGCAGGCGCATGCGCGCGACGAGCGCCCGCTGGTCGTTCTCACTCCCAAACGGCTTCTGCGCCATCATCTTTGCGTGTCGCCGCTCTCGGCGCTTTGCGAGGGATCGTTCTTGGAGGTCTTGGACGACAACGTGGATCCGATTTCCGTGCGACGAGTCGTCCTCACGACGGGAAAGCTTTTCTACGATCTTAATGACGCGCGCGTGACGACAGGCGTCTTCGACGTGGCAATCATTCGTCTGGAGCAACTCCATCCGTTCCCGGGAGACCTTCTGGCGGGCGTGATCGCTCGTTATCCGCAAGGCGCCGAGCTCGTATGGGCCCAGGAGGAGCCGCGGAACATGGGCGCCTGGAGTTACGTCCGTGGGCGCATTCTGGACGGAGAAGCGGCGGGCTTGGCCGCGCGTGAGCTGGACTATATCGGAAGGCCGGCCGCCGCCGCGCCCGCCACCGGCTCGCAGCGGGCATATCTGGGAGAGCAAAAGGTCCTTGTGCGCAAGATCCTCGCTCGGGAAGGCGACCCACGGACGATGTGACATAATCCGATCGAAAAACCATCAGGAGGAAGAGATGATGAAGTGGTTTCTCGGTTTCGTACTGCTGCTCGCCGCGGCGTTCGGAGGCCTGTACTACTGGCTTTACCGGCCGCAAGAAGAATCGCTTGTGGTGGCGAAGCAGGAACTGGGCGCGAAGGACGAAGAGATCCGCCGCCTGAAGGGCCGTGTCGCCGATCTCGAGACGGTCCGTGACGAGCTGGAGACGCTCGGATCCGCCCTCCAGAGGCAAGTCTCCGAAAAGGAGAAGGAGATGGCGGCTCTGCGTTCGACCCAGGACGAGCTCGTCTCGGAGCTGAAGCAGGAGATCGACGACCGGCGTGTCGAAGTGGAGCGAATCCGCGACAAGCTGCGCGTGGAAATGGTCGACGAGGTGCTCTTTGATTCCGGAGAGGCCTTTATCAAAGAAGACGGAATTCGTGTTCTCACGAAAATCGGCGCCGTGCTCAAGAAGGCGGGGGACCGCGCGATCGAGATCCAGGGGCATACGGACAACGTGCCGATTCGAGGCGCGCTGGCTCGGCGTTTCGCCACGAACTGGGAGCTGTCGGCGGCGCGCGCGATCAACGTCGTGCGCTTTCTTCAAGATCGCTCCGGGCTGAGTCCCAAAAATCTCGTCGCGCACGCTTTTTCCGAGTATCAACCGCGCGCTTCGAATGAAACCGACGAGGGCCGCCGGAAGAACCGGCGCATCGAGATCATCCTTGGGCCGATACAAACCGTAAAACCCGGCGCATCGCCGCCGGAAGCGGAGGCGTCCGAAATGACTGGAGCGGATTCGGGCGCGCCTTCAGAATAGACGTCCGCGACGAGCGCGGCGCTCAGCGTCGTGACGGCGGCAGAACGATACGGAGCGGTCCCTCGTCCGTGACGAGAACGATGTCCGTGGATTCCACGGAACGTACGCTGCCGTCGGCAAGACGATCTCCGGCGCGATACGACTTGAGCGTGCCCGTTGGACCATAGCAGTAGACGCGCCAACCAGAGCCGGCGGTCGCGAGCGCCACGGGTTCGATCTCCCGCACCGACATCTCCTGCGGCTCGAGAACGAGGCGTCGCGCAGGCGGCGGCGAGCTGGCGACAGGCAGAAGCGCCTCGTTGGAGCCTGGGTTGCGCTCGAGAAGGCGGCGGCCGTCCTCGATCTTCTCCGTGAGTCGGGACGCCTCCAGCAGGGCCGGCCACATTTTTACCAGAGAGATCTCGCTCGACCACAGGCTGAGACGGCCGAGAAATCCCTGAGGGCCAAGCGCGGCGTAACCGGCATCAACCTCGGCCAGGGTCGCCAACACGTCCCGGACATCGGCGCGCTTGAAAAGCAGGCTCACGGTCGGGCCGGAGTCCTTCTCGGTTCGTTCGGCGGTCTTCTCGGTTTTTCCGGCGGTTCGCCTCGATCGGTCCCCGGTGGAGAGCGAGACGCGACGAATCGGGGCGGGCGGCGAGATCATGAAGTCGGCTTTCTGAATGACGGCAAGAGCTTCCTCAAGCGTGACGCGGCTGAGATCGCCGTTCACTCGACCCTTGACTTCTTCGTCGATCAAGAAACCCTGGCGCGTGAGCTGATGCAATATCATGAAGACATCCGCGACGTCGACGTCGCGCAGCCTCAGGCTGAGCGGGCCGTTTCCACGACGCTTGGGATTGGGATCCTTGACGAATACCGTGGTCGCCGGATCGCGGTCGATTTGACATGGAGAGTCGTCCTGCAAAAACGGATCCTCGTTGGGCAAAGGAAGCTCGGCGTCAACGCCGACCACCGGGCACGTGCCGCGGGCTTCGAAGTGATGGCATGCGCTCTGGCGCATCACGAGGAAATCCGAGAGACGACAGAAGCCTCGCTCGAGGCGGCTTTCAAGCGAATGCATCGTGGCTTCGCCGACCGCCATGCCGCTCAGGCGAAAATCGTCGTTGAGCGTCGCGAAACGTATGATGATGGGACGATCGCGGACCGCAGCCGCAAGCTCGCTCAGGAAGAGGCGCGGATTTCTTCGGCTACGCCTCCACATGACGATGGCTTCGGACTTGGACACAGCCAGGGCCTGATTGCGGAGAAAGGCGTCGGCGACCGTACGCGGCACGCCGCGCAGCGTGTTACGCCAGCCGTCGGGCGGCGGAGGCAGCGGCGCTTTCTCGACCCGGAACGGCAGTCGCAGGGACGCCTTCACTCGTAGAACGTCGCCGGTCGTTGCGCTGAGGGACAGGTGCGCGACGTCCACAAGCCGATGGGAGAGGGCGACTTGACGGAAAAAGCCTTCGATGTCCAGAAATCTTCCGGCCGCGACCAGCTCGATCGGCACGATACCGCGCGATCCTTCCTCCTGGATTGCCCCCGGCTTCAGCTCCATGACGGAGAGACGCGATTCCGACGCGAACGTGGAAATCAGGGCGGCGTCCGCTTCGACCGTGGCGCCGTCGGGCAGGATTCGACGCAACGTCTCGAGACGGCTGTCGAGCAGCGAACGCTCGTCGGGAAAGGCGCGCGGCTGCGTCGCGACGGAAAGCAAGCTCAGAATCAAGGCGATTGTCATGTCGGTCATGTTAACGCGGCCGCCGTCAACGGCCAAACGAGCTCCGAGAGCGCTTCATTCGAGGGCCTGCGATTGAGCTTCTTAATCCTCGCGGGCGTCGGCGCCGGAGCGCGGAATGATGAAATCGAGCGCTGCGCTTAGGTTTTCGATCGTCAGCGGAGAGACGAGTCGGAACTCTCGAATACATTTTGGCCCCGCTTTCCGGACGGTCGGAAAAGAGAGGATGTCCGCGAAAACAAGATCGGACGCACCGCACAGGCGTTTCCAGCGGGACCGATCCTGAAGCGTCGCCGTCTCGATCAGCACCTCGTCGCCTCGCAAGCTGTGAACAATAACGGAAGCGAAAGGCAGCAGCAACCGCGTGCACGAGACAACGAGCACGATCGATCCGGCCGGGAGGCGGCGCACGGCCTCGCGATCCTCATCACGCACCTCGAGATGAAGCACCTCGAACGTCGCGTCGGGATGAGCCTCTTTCAGCCGCTCGACATGGTAGGGCAGCGCCAGGCCGAGCGCTCCATCAAGAGCGCGCGGATTTTCACGCAGGGACTCCGGATCGATGACGGCCACCGACATGTCGAGCACGTCAGCGACTTCGCGTGCGATGAGCGATGCGGCCTCGGGCACCGGATCGACGACGGCGAGACGTTCCGGGGGAGCGGCGGCCATCCAGCGCGAGACGGCGGCGCGAATCTCGGAGGCGCGGAATCCACGACGCAGCGCGAACTGGAGCGCGAGGCGAATCATCTCGTCGAGGCTGCGCGCTTCTTCGAAGGATTTGGGACCCCCGCTCGCCACGTAGATGCCCGCGCCACGGCGTATCTGAAGAAGGCCGGCGGCGCGCAGATCTTGATAGGCCGCCGAGACCGTATTGGCGTGCAGGTTGAGCCGGCGGGCAAGCGAACGAACGCTGGGAAGCCTTTCTCCGGGCTGAAGACGACCGCCAAGGATCTTCAGCTCGATCTGCGTCACGAGCTGGTCGTGGACCGCTACGCCGCCGCTGCGGTTGATGATGATGCCCACTCGGTCCTCCTCGCGTGGCCGCGGAAATGCCCAAGTCTTGCCATTTTGCGCCACGATGGCAAGTATGGTCGACCGATCTCACGTTGGCTGCGGGGGGATGCGTCGTTGGAGTCTCGAACGTCAAGGCAAAGGACGCTTACGGCTTGGCGGTGATGACCGGCCGGCCGCCGACTTATTACCAGATGCGGAAGCCTTCATTCAATCGAATGAAGCGTCAGTCGCGACGATGCTGGCGCATGAGAGTGATGAATTCGCGAAAGAGGTAGTGGCTGTCGTGAGGCCCGGGACTCGCCTCAGGATGGTATTGGACGGAGAAAACCGGCAGCGTTCTGTGCCGAAAACCCTCCACGGTTTCGTCGTTCAGATTGACGTGAGTCAGCACGAAATCATGCTCTTCGAAAAGCTTGGGCTCGACGGCGAAGCCATGGTTCTGGGAAGTGATTTCAAACTTTCCGGTGGCGAGATTCTTGACGGGATGATTGGCGCCGCGATGGCCGAACTTGAGCTTGAAGGTGCGACCGCCGCAGGCGAGACCGAGTATCTGATGGCCCAGGCAGATACCGAAGATGGGCAGGCCGGTCGCCATCAATCGGCGCGTTGCCTCGATCGCATAGGCGCATGGCTCCGGATCTCCCGGACCGTTGGAGAGAAAAACGCCGTTCGGGCGCAGCGCAAGGACCTGCTCGGCGCTGGTCATGGCTGGCACGACCGTCACCTCGCAGCCGGCGGCGGCCATCATCCTCAGGATATTGCGTTTGACGCCGAAGTCGTAAGCCACGACACGGAGCGGAGATGCGGCGGCGCCTTCTCCTTCGATAATGTACGGTTCAACGCAGGTGACCTCGCGGGCGAGGTCGAGTCCGAGCATGGATCGCGACGCGCGCGCGCGCGCGATCAGGGCGTCACGATCGAGCAAGATGCTGGAAATGACGCCGCGTTTGGCGCCGTGTGTGCGCAAGTGGCGCGTCAAGGCGCGCGTGTCGATTTCGCTGATGCCGACGATGCCGAACTGTTCGAGATAACGGTTGAGCTCACCCGAGGCGCGCCAGGAAGAGCTCACAGTGGAGATCTCGCGCACGACAAAGCCCGCGACCTGTGGTCGGACGGATTCGACGTCCTCGGGATTGACGCCGTAATTGCCGACGTGAGGATAGGTCATCGCCACGATCTGTCCCGCGTAGGAAGGATCGGTGAGAACCTCCTGGTAACCGGTGATGGCGGTGTTGAAAACAACTTCGCCGCATGCCTCGCCCGGCCTGCCGAAGGACCGGCCCTCGAACAACCGGCCGTCTTCGAGAGCCAGAACCGCCCGCGGGACCTTTTCGTTCATTTGATCGGCCCGAGCCGCATGAGCGGCCAGAAGCGGAAGAAAGCCTTTCCATAGATGTATTTCTCCGGGACTTCACCCCAACTCCTGCTGTCGTTGCTGCCGTTGCGATGATCGCCCATGACGTAGTAATGACCGCTCTGAACGAGGACCGGCCCCAGGTTCTCATCGTCACGGAAGGACGCGCGCAAGAACTCCTCGCGAAGACGCTCGTTGTTGACGAACAGCACTCCTTCGCGGATCTCGAGGGAATCGCCCGGAAGAGCGACGATGCGTTTGATGAAGGAGACCTTCGGATCTCGCGGATACCAGAAGACGACGATGTCTCCGCGCCGGATCGGCCCCAGGCGATAGCTCAGCTTGTCGACGATGATGCGTTCGCCGTCCTCGAGCAGCGGTTGCATGCTCGTGCCCTTGACCCGAAAAGCCTGCCCAACAAACGTAACGAGCAGAACGACGACGATGACGGCGATCGAAATGTCATGAAGGATGTCCAGCGCAAGACGCCAGAAGCGACGAGGCTGTACAGGGCTGTAATGCCCTTCGGAATGTACGGACGGCTCAATCGTCGCGGCATGGAACGTATCGTTGATGCTCACGACAAATCCTGACGGACGACGCGCGTTCCCGCAAGATGGTCATGCAGCCCATGACCCGCAAAGGCGATCAGAAGGAATCCGATGCCGAGAGAGGCGGCGGAAAGGCCGTAACCGAAAAGCCGAAGCGTCGCGCGCCCGACGCCGACGGGAACGACGCCGTCCTTGGTCTGAATGACTAGGCCAAGCATCTTTTTGCCGGGCGTCGCGCCGTGAACGCCCCAAAAATAGACGTGATACAAGGCGCCCAGGAGCAAGGAGATCATGGCAAGGATGCAGGTTAGCAGAACGGGAAAGTAGGAGACATCCACGACTTCAAACGGCCACCAGAAGTAGATGGCTGGAGAAAGCAGCAGAAGCATTCCGAGCAATACAATGATCGCGTCGATGGAGGCGGCTGCCAGTCGGCGGCAGGCGCCGGCGGGCTCGATGAATGACGCCGTTAGGGCAAGTACGCGCGAATCGTCGCGGGCGGAACCCGGCTCGGGATCAGCGGGAATAACGTGAGGCGTCGGATCCACGGATTCGCCGGAGACGGACGAACGAGGGGTCGCCGCCAAGGACGTGACGACATGGAGCGGACGTGTCGTGGCCAGTCGATCGTTCTCGCGGCAAAGCTCTGTGCCGCAGGAATGACAGTAACGGGCGGGAAGAATCACGATGCTGCCGCACAAGGAACAGAGCATCTTGGCCGCCGGCCCGGAAATGATCGTTGCTCCGCACTGACGGCAATATTGATCTTCCGCGTGTGAGACGGCGTGACATTGCGGACAAAAACGCCGGCCGCCGATCTCGGCTTCCGGCTTGAACTCGACGGTGTCGGCCTCCGCCTCCGCTTGAAAGAGTATCCGGGTCGCTCCCATGGCGATCAAGTCGCCGTCCTTCAGCCGGCATTCCGTGATCCGATCGCCGTTCACGAGCGAGCCGTTCGACGAGCTGCAATCCCTGAGAAAAAATCGATCTCCGCGAAACTCGATGACGGCGTGCCGACGCGAGACCATCGCGTCGGTCAGCACGAGATCATTGGAGGGATCGCGTCCAATCGCAAGAGCCGCATGCTGGAGCGAGATCTCTCGTCGCGAGGCCGATGTTGGATTAATGACGATCTGAGCCATTTCGGGAAAGGCGATCATCCGGACTTGAAGGTGAAGCGCCGGCTTTCGCGGACCCTGACTCGCGTTTCACGCTTGACGCCGGGCTCGAACCGCCATTCCTTCAGGGCGTTCACGGCGGCTTTGTCGAGAGCGGCGCCGCCTGATTCGGAGACCTCGATTCCAGAGACGGAGCCGTCAGCGTCGATCACGAAAGACACTGTAACGGACACGGCCTCGCCCGCCTTGAGCTTGCGGGCGTCGGGATAGTCCGGATGCGGCCCCGAAAGTTTCTTGGGACGAATGTCAACGTCCTGGGGAAAATAAACACGCTCGGTGTCCACGACAAGTCGGCTTGGGGTTGCGATTACGATGGGATCGAGGACGTACGAAAACTCCTGTCGCTGGTCTGCGACAACGTTGATCCGCCGAGTCAGGACCTGGTAACCCTCCAGCCGGATCTCGACGACTCGTTCTCCAGCGTCGAGCTTCACGGCATGGATCGGAGTTTTGCCGATGGTACGGCCGTCGAGCGTGATTGATGCGCCCGTCGGATCGGTGACGATCGTGGCAAGACCCGACGAACGAATCCTGAATCTTGCATGCAATTCGACCATGGGCTGTTCGGACGAAAGCTCGACCTTGTGCGGCTGCGGCGCGAGGTTGGACATCGAGATGCGAACGTCATAGAGCCCCAGCGGAAGCGTGAGCACGAGCGGCGTCGTACCGCGCGGCTTTCCATTTATGTACACGTCGGCGCCCAACGGCGTGCTCAGGACGCGTAGAGTTCCACGTGAAGGAGTGGGCGGAGTCGACATCGGCGTCACGACCGTCGCCGGATCGGGGAGCGAGCGTGGCCGCTCGCGATTCGCACTGAGAAACCGAAGCCCCAGAAAACCGCCGGCCACGAGCAGGAGCGTCGCTCCCGTGGCGGAGGCGACGATCCAAGATTTGCCCAAGCGAATGGATGATCGGCGCTTCGGGAAGACATGCGCGGGAGCGGGCGCGAGCGGGCGCGAGCGGGCGACAGGTTTCCTGATTGAAGCTGTCGCGCGCGGAGACCGGCCCGATGAAGGCATGGATTGAGTAATCCTGCGCTTCGGTTCCATGGCCGACGAAGTGGACGGTTGCGATTGAGCGGGAGGCCGCGCCGTCGTTTTCCGCGGCTCAACCAACGGCGGTGGCGTCGTTGCCATCCGGTTTTCGGGCAGAGTCGATTGCGCCGAATCTCCCGGGTTGACCGCCTTGGCGGAGACCGCGCTCAGGGCAATGGTTTCGGTCTCATCCGCCAAGGCGCTTGGCATGAGCAGCGTGGGCTCCTCGTCGGATTCCAATTGAAGTTGTGGCAGCGTCGGTATGGGAGTCGCATCCGGATCGGGCGATGGAGGCGCCGCGACGATCGGTTCGTTTTCGATCTGCGACTCTGGCAGAGTCGGTATGGGAGTCGCATCCGGATCGGGCGATGGAGGCGCCACGACGATCGGTTCGTTTTCGATCTGCGACTCTGGCGCCTCTGGTATGGAAGTCGCATCCGAGTCGGGCGATGGAGGCGAGGGCGGCGCCGCGACGACCCTCTCCTTGTCGATTCGTTTATCCCGAGAGACATCGTCCGGAAAAATCGACGGGGCAGGAGCGGATGTGATCGACGATGAAGCGTCATTCTCGACGGCCGACAGCGCTTCCATGGCCGCGCCCGTTTCCCCGTCGTCGGGAAGCGAAGGCATGGCCTCAGTGCTTTCGATGGCCTCGGCGGGAGCGGCAAGCTGCGCGGTTTCCTCGCCCATTGACAGGCCGAACCAGGAGCCGAGGCAGTATTCGAGGCCCTGCACGAAAGCGGACGCCGTCTGATAGCGATCGTCGGGTTTCTTGGCCAACGCCCGATTGAAGACCTCACGCCATTTGTCGGGCAGCAATCCCAGGACTTCGAGATTCGCGGGCTCGACGGGTTCAACATTAACGACCTTGTAGAGAATCGCCGTCACATTGTTGCCGGGAAAGGGCTGTTCGCCCGAAAGCATCTCGAACGCGCAGATCCCGAGAGAAAAGATATCGCTGCGGCCGTCGAGCTTGTCTCCCATGGCCTGCTCGGGCGACATGTAAGCCGGCGTCCCGAGCAGCATGCCGGACTGCGTCAGCTCGGCGTCCGCCAGCTTGGCGATTCCGAAGTCAGTGACCTTGACGCGGTCTTCTTCGCAGAGAATGAGATTCGACGGCTTGATGTCACGATGGATCACGCCTTTGCCGTGAGCGTAATCAAGAGCGGACGCGATCTGGCTGACGAGCACGGCGACACGTTCAGGCGTGAAACGAACGCCATGCTCGATCATGGCTGAAATCGTCTCACCGTCGGCGAACTCCATCGCCAAGAAAGGCACGCCGGATTCCTCGCCGATGTCGTAAAGCGTGACGATGTTCGGATGGGAAAGCGTTCCGGAGATGCGTGCCTCGTGATAGAAACGCTCGATGAACGATTTGTACTGCGGACTCTGACGCGGGATGTCCAATCGAATCGTCTTAATGGCAAGCGTGCGTTTGATCAGCGGATCAAAAGCCCGATAGACCGCCCCCATGGCGCCGAACCCAAGGCACGACTTGATCTCATAGCGCCCGATACGCTCAGGCATCTGTTCGACGTATTGAGTGCTGTCGTCCATCGGAGAGCAAGAAGAATCTTCTTGATAACCCGCCTCGCGCGGAGAGATCTCCTTCACGGGCACTGTAGCATTGCGTCTTGCCGCGTGTCAACGCAGCGTGCCGTCAAGTTCTTCAACGACAGCCACTTGCGCGCAGGGCCGAGCTGGACGTTCCGGAGGAGTCGTGATGAGATCGATGGAGTTAATCAAATAAGGAACGCGACGGTGACCAGCGGCGCGCTCCTTGACGACGCCTTATCGAGGCTCGGCAATCATTTCAATGTGATTTTTTGCTTGCAGCTCACCGTCCGGCGATGACCCTGCGTTTCGGTCGCGGTGACGATGGCTAGGTACGTCGCCGGTCCGCTGGGTTTCGGCGCGGGCGTAGGATCGCACTTGGGAGAGGCGTCGCTTGGCGCAAAACCCGCGGATCCGGCGTAAGTGTGCTCGGCCAATCGAGTGCTGGACGTTGCGCCGTCGCCGAAATCCCAGAACCATTCGATCGGTCCCTCGTTGCCGTCGGGCCAGGCGCGGAAGCGCACCGTAAGCGGCGCGGAGCCGGTCGTCGGGTTGGCGTCGCATTCCATCGTGAACGGCGTCGTGCTCACCTCGATCTCGACTTTGGGAGATTTATCGCCTGTGCTCGCGCCCGCCGAGTCGTCGACCTTGAGCGTCACCGTGTAAGCGCCGGAACGATAGAAAGAGTGCGTCACTGGATTTCCATTCGCCTGGTCCCCGTCACCGAAGTCCCATAGGTATGAGTAGGGAAGCACGCCGCCCGTCGCCTTGGCCGTGAACCGAAAGGTGTCATAAGTCGTTCCGCCCGTTTTTGAATCGTTCTTGGCGAGCGCGGATGATGAGACGGGCGACCAGTCGAACGTCGCCGTAAGCGACGAGACGCTTGACGGGGCCGAGAACGCGGCTTCCGTCGGGGTCGACGAGAACGGCAGACTTCCGTCGCCGCAGGCGACGAACGCCAGGGTCGCTGCGGCGAGAAGCGTCAAGGCGCAATTCGTGTGCTTCATAATATGCCTCCTGGAACGGGCGGCAAGGAACCGATTGAAGCTTGCGCCGCTCCGGCGCAAACGACTCCGGCTGCTTGCATGTTGCTTGAACGATCCTTGCGGCGAACCGTCATGATCATGGCGCCAAAAGAATAGGCGGGATCGCGCTCTGAAAGCAGTGACCATGGACACAGAAGAACGGCGCCTGTGAGAATCGTCACAAGATCGAGACGGAATCGGTTGGATTGTGCGTCAGGAATCGCGGTTGAGCTGCGGGGCCAGCTCGATTCTTGCGACTTCGACGCTTCCCTCGGCGATATCCGCCCGCTCTTCGATCATGAGAGACGCAACGCGCGCCGCTGATACGAGATCCCCTTCGACGAGTCGCAGCAACGCCGCGGTCCGCGGGTGAGACTCGCAGCATAGACGGCTGAGATGTCGGCCGACGGAGGCGCCGGCTGTGGTCTTGGCGCGGTGTACGGATTCTAGAAACGCCATGGCGGCGTCGAAGGCGGCTCCGCAATCCTTCGTGTCGGGAAGGCCCGCGAAATCGTCGTCTCCCGGCCAAGGGGCGATGTGAATGCTCTTCGCTTCCGTCGAGGAGAAATGCCACGACCAGGCCTCCTCGGTCACATATGGCAAAAAGGGAGCGAGAAGACGCAGCAGCGTTTTCAGGCCCAGACGAAGTGCGGCGACGGCCGAAGAGCGTCCCGCGGGGTCGTTCTCGGAGCGCGCGCGTGCCTTGGCCAGTTCGATATAGGTGTCGGTGAAGCCATTCCAGAAGAAGTGCTCCGTGAGATCGAGCGCCGCGGCATGATCAAAGGAATCGAGCTCGGCGGTCGCGCGCACCGCCGTCTCGCGCAGGCGCGCGAGAAAACCCAGATCGAGCGGGCGCGTGACGTCGCCGTCCGGTCCGGTCTGCGATAGGACGAACTTGGATGCGTTGAAAACCTTCGTGGTCAGGCGACGGCCGATCTTGAAAACCTTTTCGTCGTAAGCGGTATCCACGCCGAGCTTGGCGCCAGCCGACCAATAACGAACAGCGTCGGCGCCGTACTGATCGAGCAAGTGCAGTGGCGTCACGACATTGCCACGGCTCTTCGACATCTTCTTGCGATCAGGATCGAGCACCCATCCGGATATCCCCACGTTCAGCCAGGGAAGCGTCTTGTCATGAAGAAAGGCCTTCACGATCGTGTAAAACGCCCATGTCCGGATGATCTCGTGACTCTGGGGCCGGAGATCCATGGGAAACAGCCGCGCATGCCCAGTTTCATCGAGAAAACGGCGGCCGGCGATCCGAGGAGTGAGAGAGCTCGTGAACCACGTGTCGAAAACGTCGCTTTCCGCGCGAAATCCCCCGGCCTGATCGCGCTGTTCCTCGCGATACGCGGGAGGAGCGCTCGTCGTCGGATCCATGGGAAGGGAGGCGGCGGACGCCAAGATCGGTCGCGAGTGGTCGGCGCGTCCTTCCATGTCAATCGGGTACCAGACCGGGAAGGACACGCCGAAGAAGCGTTGGCGACTGATGCACCAATCGAGCTGCAGATTCTCGGTCCAGTTACGATAACGCGCGCGCATGAAATCCGGATGCCATCGAATCCGTTCTCCCAGCGCGACCAGATCGGACTTGTGATCCAGCACGCGCACGAACCACTGTCGAGTCGTCACGAACTCGAGCGGGCGATCGCCTTTCTCGAAGAACTTGACCGCATGCTCGATCGGCTCGGGATCGCTTGCGAGAGGCGGCCGATGATCGTGCGAGGCGGAGGCCCCCGCGTCGCGCAACAGCTCGACGACGGCCTTGCGCGCATCACGCACCGACTTGCCGGAGAGCGCCGCGTAGTAGCGGTTGGCGGCCTCGGGATCGAGGCTCGCCCAGCCTTCCGCGCCGAAGCGAACGGGCAGCAACCTTCCGTCGCGGCCGATGATCTGACGGAGGGCGAGGCCTTGCTCGCGCCACCATTGCACGTCGGTGGCGTCACCGAAAGTGCAAACCATGAGAATGCCCGTGCCTTTCTCGGGATCGGCCAGTTCGGTGGGGAAGATCGGGATCGGGACGCGGAACAGAGGCGAGACCGCCTGCTTGCCGAAGAGAGAGCGGTAACGATCGTCATCCGGATGCGCGGCCACTCCCACACATGCCGGCAGCAGCTCCGGTCGCGTGGTTGCAATCTCCAGCGTGAGGTCCATGCCCAGCACGCCGAACCGCAGGCGATGGTACGCGCCGTGCGTCATCCTGTCCTCGACCTCAGCCTGGGCCACGGCCGTGCCGAAGTCCACGTCCCACATGGCGGGAGCCTCGAGATTGTAGACTTGGCCCTTTTGAAACAGGTCCAGGAAGCTCCACTGGGCGATACGACGGCTGTTCGCGTCGATCGTGGAGTACTCCAGCGACCAGTCGACGGAGAGCGCAAGTCGCCGCCACAGGGCCTTGAAGGCTTTCTCGTCCTCGCGAGTCAGCTCGAGGCACAGGGCGATGAAATCGTCACGCGAGATCGACCGCGGAGGGCCCTTGCGCTGCTCGTCGCCGGCCCTGGTTTGTCGTGACGCGCCCGCCTGGGGCGCGACGCCCGGAACGCAACGAACATGGTAATAATTCTGCACGCGACGCTCGGTGGGAAGACCGTTGTCGTCCCAACCCATCGGATAGAAAACGTTCCGTCCGCGCATGCGATGAAAACGCGCCGTGACGTCCGTTTGCGTGTAACTGAAGACATGGCCCACGTGGAGCGAGCCCGAGACCGTGGGCGGAGGCGTGTCGATGACGAAAGTCTCACGGTGCGAGTCTTCTTCGAATCGATAGATGCCCCATTCGGTCCAGAGACGGTCCCACTTTTCTTCCGCGGCCTTGGAATCGAAGTGCGTCGGAATCGCCGACATGTCAAATGGACTCACGATGAATAACGCCCTCCTTTAGCGCGCGCCCGGAGGCGCGGAAAGGGTGATTCTACTCGACTTCGGGCGTTATAGAGGAAGGTTCGTCGCGCCGGATGCCGGAAGCGGCATCCATGCGCGGTCCTCCGGAATTCGCGTCGCGCCAGGGCGCAAGAGCGTCGGATACAGTGACGTCGATCGGGTGTCGCGGG
>JAFGSN010000197.1 GCA_016934575.1 Vicinamibacteria bacterium | reverse complement strand
GTCCGACGGCCAATCCCATGGAGGGACGTCTTGAAGCGTTTTCAGATCCATATCGCGATCTCCTGCTAGTTGGCATGGCGTGAACCGTCATCGGCGGTGGCGTTCCGCAAAACATCATCGTATCTCAGTTCACTGTCGAGCCCAACGCGTCGGCGACCGGCCGGATCGATGGGGCATGGCGACAGGATGCGGTCGCAACGCTCGATCGGCTTGGCGTTGGATTGAATGCGTTGACAGTGTTCCTGGCAATGGGATAGCCTGCGTTTCTGTCAAAAGACCCAGGCCGAGGCGACATGGCAGGCTTCACGATGACCGGCATTCCGACGCCCTGGCGCGTCGCGGGCGCGCCTTTATTGACCGGACAATCAGGCGCTGATGTGGGCGAAACGGAGGGTAATCGCCATGAGACTCGTGATCCATGAAGCAAGCGGAACAGACGAAGACGACGCGGTCGCCGCTTCGTGCTACTTCTCTTCGGAGTCGAAGCCGGTGAGGCCTCGGCCGTGTTCGTCCTCGTGGCAATACACGCAAAGATTCTCCCAGTTGGAGCCGTCGGGAGGATTGTTCGAGTGATTGCCGTCCTTGTGATGAACGGTCAGCAGACGCCGGTCGTGATGAGAGAAGTCCCGGCCGCACTTGGCGCAGACAAGCCCATGAATCTTGAGGGAGCGTTCACGGTAGTTGTCCGGCGCGAGCCTGGCGCGGCGGATCTCGTCGATCAACGCGTCGACGGACGCCTTGCTGTCAGGCGGCGGAGGTCGTAGTCTTCGATGTCCATGACCGCGAAATCGCATGTCGCGTTCCGTATCAGATACAGTCTACACCCATGGACGGGTCCGACGCCGCATGATCCGGCGCGCCCTGTTTCTCGGCGCGGACGGATGGCGGAGCATCGATGACGCCGAGAACGCTCTTGCGTCCGTTGGCGGGCGATTCCGCTCCAGGTATTCCAGCCGTCGAGGCCTTTTTCCGGATCTCTCTGTCCGCCGTCGTATTCTTGATGCTCCTCGGAATCATGCGCTGGGCGCCGCTTCACGCCGAGATCGCATGGAGTCCTCCGGGCCCGCCGACGGCGGCGGCCGCCGTGATTCTCGCGATCATTTGCGCCGTGACGGCGCGGCCGCGCCCGGCGCGGTTCTCGCGCGCGCTGGCCGTCGTTTCGGGCTTGCTCCTGCTCGCGCTCGGAATTCTCGTGGTCACGAGGGGACGCGCCGGCCTCTCATGCGAGGTGCGATCGCAACGAGGTCACGTCGCCTGGCTGCCACGCGGTCCGGTCGACCTTGTGTACGCCGACCTCGGCGGCATCGAGCCGCGCCCTGGATATTCGTTGACCTGGAACGGCGTTCTGCGTATCCCGCGCAGCGGCGTCCGCCGTCTTTGGATCGAGGGCTCGGGATTGGCGAAGCTGCGGCTCGACGGGGTCGCTTTCCTGACGGGCGACGGCGAGCCGTTTCGAATCACGAGCGATCAGCCGCTCGGCGCGGGCGAGCATCGGATCGATATTGTTTTATATTGGACGGCCTTGAGCCCGAAGCTGCGTCTGGGATGGACGGACCGGCCGGGGGCGTACGGGGAGTCGATCCCGGCGCGATATCTCGGGCCGCCCACGCCGCGGATTCTGTGGGCGCTCATCGACTGGGCGGCCTTTGCTTTCGCCCTCTCCGTCGCCGCGCTTTTGTTCACCGCGCCGTGGAACAGAAGGCGCGTCTGGCCGCCCGCGACGCCGATCGCCGGGCGCGAGATCCTGTTGGCCGCGTTCGGTCTGGCCGTCGTCGTGGCGGTCATGAGCTGGCCGATCGTGATGGATCCTGCGCGCCGCGGTTTGGTTTATCGTCCGGACGGCCGCTTGAACGCCTGGATCCTGTCCTGGGATATTCATGCTCTCCTTCACGCGCCGGGACGTCTGTTTCAGGCGCCCATTTTCCATCCATTGCCTGATGCTCTGGCTTTTTCTGAAAACCTGCTGCTGCCCGCGCTGCTGGGCGCGCCGGCGTATTTTCTGGGCGGACCCGTTCTCGCATACAACCTGCTCCTGCTCGGCGGATACGTCGTTTCCGGTCTGGGCGTTTACCTGCTGGTCCGCCGCGTGAGCGGCGATCGCCCGGCCGCCTTTATCGGCGGCGCCGTTTTCGCCGCCTGCGCCTACCGCTGGATGTTCATGTCGCATCTGCACGCTCAGTTTTCGGCCTTCATGCCCTTTGCTCTCCTGGCTCTCGATCGGTTCAACGAGCGCCGCACGCTCCGGCGCGCCCTAGTCGTCGGAGCGCTGTTTGCGTTGCAAGCCTGCTCGTCGGTGTACCTGGGCGGGATAACGGCGGCGCTGCTGGCCGCGGCGATCCTGGTCGGGTTCCTGGGCGGATGGCGAGTTCGAGAGGGAGCTCGGCTTGGTGTCGCGCTGCTGCTCGCGGCGATCGTGCTCGCGCCGCTCGCGCGGCCCTACCTGCGTATGCGCGCTTTTCAGGGCGTGGAATACGATCTGGCGACAGTGGCCGCCCGTGCCACGGTTCCGACGTCGTACCTAGCGAGCTCGTCGCGGCTCTACGCGCCCTTGACGCAGCGCCACCTCGACGGCGCTTATGAGTTTCTTTTTCCCGGACTCGTGCCGCTGCTCGCCGGGCTCGCGGGCCTCGCGCTCGCTCCGCGACGATACCGGGCCGTCGCGATCGTCGCGTCTCTGCTCGCCTTCACGATCTCGCTCGGCCCCATGACGCCCTTCTATCGGTACTTGCATGAGCATGTCTTTCTCGTGCGCTGTCTTCGCCTCCTCGGCCGCTTTTCAATCATTCCCATGATGTGTCTCGCCGTTTTGACGGGGCTGGCCCTCTCGGGTCGGAGGCGCGTCCTGATGGCCGCGGCCTTCGTCTTCTTTCTTGTCGAATCGACCTTCGTTCCTCTGCGTTTCGGCCGCTATCAGGGACCGTCTCCGTTGGCCCGCCGGCTTGCTCGCGACGAGGGGCCGCTGGCGTTTCTTCCCCTCGCCCAGCGGGACACCTGGGCGATGCTCGACTCGATCGAGCATTTCCGTCCGCTCATGAACGGCCTTTCGGGTTTTGTCCCGCATCCATATGAGCGGGCGACGCTGTTGCTCGGCGAGGCGCCCGATCGCGAGGGGCTGCGCCTGCTGCGCGCGCTCGGCGTGCGGCATGTCGTGACGCAGAAAGACTGCGATTTGCCGCTTGTCGCTCGCTTCGATCGCGCGCGCATCTACGAAGTCACGTCCGGAGAAACGGCGCGGGTGGTTTTGCCGGGGGCGCCGCTCGTTTCACGCCAGGCGCGCGGCGGAACCTTGATCGATCTCGGCGAAGTCCGCGGGATCGAAAGGCTGGTGTTCGAGCTTGATTGGAGCGCTTGGATTCCGGAACCGCTCGTCGCCTATTCGACCGGCGCCGAGGAATGGAGCGAAGTGGCGGGCAGGGTGAACCTGGCGGATGCGACGCTGTCTCTTTATCGAGATCCTCGACACGGGTGCGGAGAGATTCGCTTCGATCCCGTGAGGGCGAGATACCTGCGCATCGATTCGCGACTCCCCGTGCGCGCGGGACGTTTTTTCAAGGCGCGATCGGAGCAGGAACGTTTCGCGCGCGCCGAGAAGGCGACTCGATCGGATCATGAAGGCCTGTCGGAAGATTGAGCCCGGACGCGCGTTCGGCGCGGGCCGCTCGGCGGGTCCGAGATCAACGGCTGTCGCCGGCTGCGTTCGAAGAATGACTCAGAACGTCCGATCCGGCATGGGACCCGTTTCGGGCGCCAGCGGCGAAAAGACGAAGCGCATGCCCCGCACGTAACTCTCGGACTTGGTTCCGGCGTGACGTTCGCCGTCGATCAGGCGGAACTTATGAACGAGGCCCTCGTGCTTGCGCGATACGATCCGTTCGTTGAAGCGCTTGATGCCATCAAGGAACGACGGCCACTCGTTTTCCGCTCCGGTGATGTAGAGGCGCGCCTTGATGGGCTTGCCCGTCTTGGCAAAGGCCTCCTCGTATCGGAACATCCAGTCGTTTTGCAGCATTACCGCGGGGCTGGACGCGATGTAGCCCTGAAAAAGCGCCGGTTTCGAATACATCGTATAGAGCGTGAACATGCCGCCGAGCGAGCTGCCGGCGAGAACGCGATACGAGGGGTCGGCGCGATACTCGCGCTCGATGAACGGGATGATCGTCTGCTCGAGTGTTTGAAGGAAATCGGCGGCGTGCCCCGAGGCCTCGCCGGCGTCGCCCACCGGCACGGGCGACAATTCCCATTGCCGTAGAGAACCGTAGTCGAGATTCTCGCCCGCATAACCCAGGCCCACGATGATGAGTTCGGGAATGACGCGATCATAGACCAGGTTGTCGTGGTTGACCTTGATCGTGGGGAAGTCCCAGTAACCGTCGGTGACATAGAGCGTCGGGTATCGTTTCCCGGGCTCTTTCGCATACGACGCCGGAAGAGCGACGTGAAGCTGGTATTCGCGCCCCTGCGCCGTGCGCGGCAGCGCGCGCAGTTGAGAGTCGGCGATCGCATGCGGCGGATACTGCGGCGCGGCGATCTCCGCGAACGCAAAAGCCGGCGAAAAGACCAAGGCAACGAGAGTGAGCGACGACAGTCGTGTTTTCATGATGTCTAATCTAGACCTTCGGCTTTCGGATCGCAACTCTGAAGCGATTGACTGTCCAAGAACATGTCATTGGGGCGCACGACCGTGCGCCCCAATCGTTCGAGCGTCAATGACGGCGTTCGGGACCGGAGCTTCTTTCACGCTTCGCGGTTGAACTACTGCGGAATCTTCAGCTTTTGCCCGACCTTGATCTTGTCGGGATCCTTCAGTTGATCCTTGTTGGCGTCGAAGATCTTCATGTATTTGTTGGCGTCGCCGTAGAACTTCTTGGCGATCTTCGATAGCGTATCGCCCGAGACGACCTCGTAGACCTTCGCCGGTTCGGGCAGGCTGGAATTGACGCTGATATCGGCGGTGAGATCGGCGTACTTGGCGTCGACGGCCTTGATCTTGTCCCAGATCTCGCCCTTGATGGCCTGGTTCGGAACTTCGGCGCGGATGAGCAGCTTGTCGTTCTCGATGTGGACGTTCTTGATCCGAGCGCCCCGCTCCTTGGCGAGATCGACCACGGCTTGGTACTTCTTCTTAAGGTCTTCGCGAGTCGGCATCTTAACCTCCTGTGCGGCAAATCGTGTCCGGCACGACGCGCTGGACGCGACTTTGCTCGGGACGTGTCCTTCTTGCCTTGGCCTCTGCCAAAGGCAGAGCTCATAGAGCAACGATCGCCATCGCGAACGCCGGCCTCGGATGCTTCATGGATCCTCTTGACAGATCAATTATACAGCGAAACAAAGCGCAAGCCCGCTGTCCGCGAATGAAGGATCCGACGAAATGAGCGCCAACCAGCGTCCCTCGCTTTCGCTCGGCATCGTCCGCGTCTTCATGAGCGGCTTCAATCCGCGCGACGTTTGGAGCGGGAGACTTCGAGCGCTTCTGGAAAAGGCTGGAGCGCCCGATCGAGCACTCCGAGCGAGTGCGCGATGGCGAGGCCGTAGTTCGTGACAGGCACGCCGGCATCGGCGCAACGCCGCATTCGGCCGAGCACCTCGCGCCGGCCGAGCATGCACGAGCCGCACTGGACGACAAGACGATAGTCGGCGAGATCGGCTGGGAGCTCGCGCCCGGCGGAATGGTCGATGCGGAGGGCGCCGCCGACTCGTTGCGTCAGCCAGCGCGGGATCTTGACGCGGCCGATGTCTTCGTCGTTCGGGTGGTGCGTGCAGGCCTCGGCGATGAGGACGCGGTCGCCCGGTTTGAGCGACTCGATGGCCATTGTGCCGCGAACGCATTCGAT
>JAFGSN010000196.1 GCA_016934575.1 Vicinamibacteria bacterium | reverse complement strand
TAAGCGGCAAGGGCTTCGAACGAGCGTGATGTTTGCCGCCAATGGCGATAATCGTCGAAACTCACCAAACCGCGATCGTCTCTTTGGCCGGCGACCGCGGTGAACAGGCGCGCGACACGCTCCGGCTCCGGAACCGTTGGCTGGCCGAAGCGAGCGACTGCCTGGAGAAAGCCGTACATCGTCGTCGAGCCGCCGACGCCCAGGGCCAGCGTCAGCACGGCCATGGCCGTCAACCCGGGCTGCCGCGCCCACTGCCGTATCGCGAAGCGCACGTCCTGAGCGAGATTCATCGAAGCCTTCCAATCGTTAATCGCGAGTGCACAGCGATGACAGTGCTATACTCCGGACGAGGTCGAAGCGGCTCTTTATGTATCGCATCACTTTGCGAATCGAAAGACTTGAAGAAGGGCCGTATCTTGGGACAAGCCCCGATCTTCCAGGATTGCTCGTCCAGGCGGATACCGCGGACAAGTTGGTCGCTCTGGCGCCGTCGATCGCGCGTGATTTTATCGCCGTCATGATCGAGACCGGCCAGGAGCTGCCGCCGACGCTAACTCCGATCGAGCCACCGCCGAGCTTGCCGATTCTGGTGCCTGCGTGACGTACGCGGAGATTGCCCGACGGCTCCACGCATTGGGCTGTTAAACAAAGCGCCGGATCAAGGGCAGTCACGAGATCCGGCATAATCCGAAAACCAATCGTTCGACTGTCATTCTTGTTCATTCTGGTGAGATGCCGAGTGGCGCACTGCATGCGATTCTCAAGCAACTCGGCATCGACCGCGACGAGTTCCGCCAGTAGCGATGATCTCCGCATCGCATGGGGCGCGGCGACCGCGCCCCATTGGAAATCGCGAACGTTGTGTTGGCGTTCACGATTTCTATTGGCATCGCAACGCCTCCATCGGGTCGATCCGCGTCGCCCGTCGCGCGGGCCAGTAACAGGCGACAAGCGTCGCGCCCACCAACATGACAACCACGGACATGAAAGTCCACGCGTCGACGAATCCAACGCCAAAGAGCAAACGCTTCATCACGCGCGTGGCCGCCGACGCGGTCAGGAGTCCGCCGACAACGCCGATTGCGGTCAAAGTCAATGCCTGAACGACGACGAGTCGTCGTACGTCTCCCGCCCGCGCGCCCAGCGCCATGCGGATCCCCACTTCGCGCGTACGTTCAGCGGTCCGGTGGGAGATGACCGCATAAATGCCCATGACCGAAAGCGCCAGCGCGAGCGCTGCCATGGCGCCGAGCAGCCAGGCGAAGACCCGTCTCTTCTCGATCGACGCCGCCACGACGTGCTCCAGCGTCCTGACGCTCAGATCCGCCTGGCTGTGCGTGAGTTGTTTCACGGCGCCCTGGAGCGCCGCCATCATCGGACCGGGCGGACCGGCCGTGCGCACGATCAGCGTCATGGAGTGTCGATGGAGCGGAACGTAAATCTCGGGCCGAGGGGGCGTGCCGATACCGTACTGCTGGACGTCGCCGACGATTCCGACAATGGCCAGCGGATTGTTTGGAGCGTCGTCGCCCACGAGACGAATATGCCGGCCGATGGCGTCGCCGCCGGGCCAGAACCGCCGCGCCAGCGTTTGATTGACGATGGCCGTGTCCGGCTGCGGCTTCATGTCCCGCTCGGTGAAAGCTCGACCGTGGCGCAGCGCGATGCCCATGGCCTTGAAGTATCCGGGAGTGACAGGCTGATAGTCGGCGCGCGGCGTTTGCTCCGGCGCCCCTGACGGCTGCCCGACGACCGTGAAGTCGGCGCCCGGGTTGTATCCGATGAGCGGCAGATAGGAGACGGCGCCGATCGCCTCGACTCCGGGCAAGTTTCTGATGCGATCGATCGTCTGCCCGAGCCCGGCCGCTAGACTCTGCCGACTCGGATATCGCGTGCCTGGCAACGAGAACGAAATTGCGACCGCCCGCTTTGTGTTGAAGCCCGGATTCACCTGAGTCAAGTTGAAAATGGCATGGATCATCATGCCGGACGCGGTCAACAGTAAGACCGCCAGCCCGACTTCAGCGACGACGAGCGTTCCGCTCAGGCGATGCCGCCGGCGGTCGAGCGTGGCGCGGCCCGCTCCGGACGCGAGCAAGACATGCGGATCGCTTCGGGAGGCAAGCGCGGCAGGCGCAAGGCCGAATGCGAGACTCGTCGCAAGCGCGACGATCATCGTGAACGCCAGCACGGGCGCATTGATCCCGGCCTCGGTAAGGCCGGGTATCCGCCAGGTTATCGCCGCCGCGAGCGCGTGGAATCCAAGATACGCGAGAGGCAGGCTCACGAGACATCCGCCCAGGCCGAGCAGCATGCTCTCGACGACGAGCTGTCGCGTCAAGCGGGCCGTTCCGGCGCCGAGCGCCAGACGCACGGCGAACTCGTGCTTCCGCCCCGCGTTGCGCGCCATCAGCAGATTTGCGAGATTGAGACTCGCTATGGAAAGCACGAAGAGCACGGCGAACTGGAGCACCAGGACCGGCATGCGATAGTTACCGATGTTCTGAATCGCATCGCGGAGTTTTCTCACTCTCATGTCCGGCTGTCGCAGCCGTAACGGCTCGCTTTCGGCGGACCGGCGCGCCAGAAGCGAAGTTTCCCGCGCCGCCCTTTCGAGCGTCGCTCCCGGGCTGAGCCGCGCCACGATCCCAAATCTCCGATCCGAAGCGTCGTTCAAGACGTCGCGCTCTTCGGCCGGGCCGAGGGGAGTCCAGAACATGGCGTGAAACGGAAACT
>JAFGSN010000039.1 GCA_016934575.1 Vicinamibacteria bacterium | reverse complement strand
GATCTCGGGCGGCGAGATTGTCGGCGGATCCTCCGGGCCCACGAGATGGAACTCGTAACAACCGGCGAGCGACAACGCGAGAAGGACGACGCCGATTCGGCTCGATTTTGACAGGGCGGCTTCAAGCATCATCATGATGGACACCGGGCAGGATAACACGGCAGGCGACTTTGGCAACAGGGGCGGCACGTTACGGCGGATCCGGAGACAAGCGGGATTCGATAATGCCGGCGTCCAGCGGCCTGGACTCCCAGCCCAGCTCGCGTCTCGCCCGATCGCTGACAAGCGAGACGTCGGCCGGTCGGCGAACGCCGATTGGGGATGCCTTCTGCTTCACGGGACGCACAAGGCGCGCCGGCTGATCGAACAGACGCGCCACGCGCATGGCGAGATCGTGGCGGCTTACGCGTTCCGGCCCGCCGACATGGAACAAGCCCGTCTGCGCACCGCGCAGGAGCCGCAAGACGGCGTCCGTGACGGAAGCGCCGTCGATCGGCGTACGGTACTGATCCGTGAAGCAGAAGACGGGGCGGCCGGCGCGCAGGCTCCACAAGATCGTCTCGCTCGCGGTTCCGCCGCGTCCGAATCCGCGTCCATGAATCAGCGCCACGCGCACAACGGCGGAATCCGGAGCCTCGTCCAGCACGGCCTGTTCGCCCAGGCGCTTGGTCAGGCCGTAGATCAGCAGCGGTCGCGCGGGATCCTGCTCGGTCCAGGCTGCGCGATCGCCTTCGAACACGAGGTCCGTCGAAAACGCGATCAGACGGATTCCGCTCCTGCGGCTTATCCACGCGAGTTGCGCCGATGCCGCGACGTTGATTTCATGAGCGATCCGCGGTCGACGCTCGCAACGATCGGCGTCCGCAAGCGCCGCGCAGTGAACGATGGCATCGGGGCGCGAGAGATCCATGGCGCGCGCGAGCGAGGATCGAGAAGACAGGTCGAGCGGCACCGACTCGAGACCGGATGGGACGGGGGCGCGGTGACGTCCCGCCACGACAATCGCGCCGGCGGCGAGACGATCGGCGAGTATGCCGCCGAGACGACCGCTTGCGCCGGTGACGAGAACGCGTATGCGGTTCATCGAGCCGCCGAGACCGGACGAGACCGCCTCGTTCCTCGATAGGAAATTGACACCCTGACGAAGTCGCTCATAAAATCACAACCGGCGCTTAGCAATAGCATGAAATTCCCGGGTAGCAAGCTCCTGCATCAAGTCGATCTTTCCATGGCCGGCGTGTCGCTGACCGAAATCCTTCGCTCGTGTCGACAGGTGGGACTGACGGGTCTGGCGGAAGTGCGTTTTCCCGACGCCATGGGAATGATCTTCTTCTATCTCGGCAACGAAGTGAACGCCCTTTTTCGCGAAGGGGCGGTTGCCCACAACGGGCAGTCCGCTCTCGAACGCCTGCTGCAGACCCAGGCCGACGAAGGCTCCGTCGCGGTCTTCGAGCTGCCCTTGGACATCGCTCACCTCTTGCGCGGCATCACGCAAAGGCGCCGTCTCAAGGATGACATCTCGAATGCACAGGACTTTGAGGCCCTGCTCACGAGGCTCGAGAACGCGGAGCACACGGGAACGCTCGAGGCGCAGACGCCTGCCGGAAACGCAATGCTTCTTCTTGTTCGGGGCAGGGTGTCGAACGTCTATTGGGAAACGCCCGAGGGAGTCACGTTTGAGAAGGGGGATGCCCGTCGCAAGCTGGATCGCGCGGTCGCGTCGGGAGGGGCCAGCCTGGTTCTCTCGGACTTCTCTCAGTCTGTCTGGAAAGACCGTCATGAATTCAGCTCATCCGCGACTCCGCCCGAACGCGCGCCGGGAGAAGCGCCGCCGTCGACCGAGCAGCTCGTCTCGGAGGAGATGGCCAACCGCAACCAGGCGCTTGACGATCTGGAAAACGAGCTGCCCTCGCTTCTCCAGGCGGTGTTTTTTGATCTGATGACCGGAACGATCTTCGCTCGTCGCATGCGCGGTACCCATGCCTTGCGAGTGAGCCTTCTGGCCGAGAGGCTTCCGGCGCTCGCCATCTTCATTCGCGATCTCGCGATCGCGGAAGACGAGGATCGAGTGGAATCGATCGAGATCGCGACGGAAAAGGTCGCCGGAGTGCTGGCGGTCGTGGAGCGAACCCAGGAGGGCATCGCCGTGCTGGCCGAAAAGTCCCAGCCGCTGGCGAGCATCCACGCCGCGCTCAGTCGCTGCATTCGCGACTACGTTTCTCGCCAGCGACCGATTCGCGGAACGAAAAACACGCAGTGATATCATATTGCTCCGGAACGTTTGCGCCGGTCGCGCAACCGCTTCCGTCGGTTCAGGTTCACACGCACGGCGCGAGCGGTTTTGAACGCTCGCGCGCCTGTAAAAAGGCGGGAAAGGGGAGTCATTGACGGAGAGGACATTGTCGATCATCAAACCGGACGCATTGCGCGCCGGAAAGGCGGGACGGATCCTCGCTCGCATCGAGGATGACGGTTTTCGTGTCGTCGCGTTGCGGCTCGTGCGCCTGACGCGCGCCGAAGCCGAGGGTTTCTATGAGGTTCATCGCAAGCGCGCGTTTTTCACGGACTTGTGCGATTTCATGTCATCGGGGCCGTGCATCGCGCTGGCGCTCGAGCGAGACGATGCGATTGTGCGACTACGCGATCTCATGGGCGCGACCGATCCGAGTCAAGCCGTTCAGGGGTCGATTCGGAAGGACTTCGGCGTTTCCGTCGAGCAGAACGCCATCCACGGCTCGGACGGACCCGAGACGGCTCGCGTCGAGTCGCGTTATTTTTTTTCGGATCTGGATCTCGTCAGGTAGCTGACGCGCCTGACGTTCCGGGATGGAGAAGAAGCATGAGGGGCGCGATCTCTGAAGGCGGCGTGCCGACGATTCTGCGCGACGTTTATCTCCACCGTCGAACGGGGCTCTTGCATTTCACGAAGCCTGGCGCGCATCGGACCGTCCGATTCATCAAGGGCTGCATCGTCGGCGCGGACACGGACATGATCGAGCGCAGCCTGGGAGAAGAACTGGCGCGCGAAGGACTGCTGAACGAGGAGGATCTCAAGCGGGCGCGCGCGACGGTTGTCGCGACGGGACGGTCGCTCGGCGCCGTTCTGCAGGATCTCCGGCTCGTCGAGCGCGGCAGGTTCGAGGACGTGGCCGCGTTGCACGCGCGCGAGATCCTGCTGGACGTCTTTTCATGGAACGCAGGCACCTTTCGCTTCGAGGAGCAGTCCGTCGAGCAGGCCGAGGACGGGAACGTGACGCTCAAGCTCTCGACCGGCGAGATCATTCTCGAGGCCGTGCGCAGCGTCGGCAGCGCGACGGCGATCCGGGCCGCGCTGGGCGACCTGAATCGAGTGCTCGTGCCGTCGACGGATCCGCTTCTTCGTTTTCAGCGGATCACGCTCACGCCGACGGACGGATTCGTTCTCTCTCGCGTCGATGGAACGTTGACGGCGGAGCAGATCGTCGAGATCGCTCCGCGGCCCGCTTCCGAGGTCGAACAAAGTCTTCTCGGGCTGCTCTGCACCGGCATCATCGAGTTCCTTCCCGCGGCGCCGGAGAGAAAAGAAGCGCCGGCGCCCAGGGCGAAGCCGCCGGGCGGCGGGAACGTCGAGGCGTTGCGACGTCAGATCATCAGCGCGGCCGCCCAGTTGCAGTCGCGCAATCATTTCGAGGTCCTGGGCATGCCCGTGACGGCAAGCGCGGCCGAGATCAAGGCCGCCTACTTCCGTCTGGCGCGGAAGTTCCATCCGGACGCGCACCACGATCCGGCGCTGGCGGATCTGCGCGATCCGCTCGAAAGGACTTTCACGCGGATCAACAAGGCTTTCGACACCCTGTCCGATCCCGAACGCCGCGCGGCCTACGAAAGTTTTATCGCGCGACAGGAAGCCCCGCCGCCCGTGCGCGAGGAGCCGCCCGCGCGCGAGGCGTCTGCCGAGGTCGTCGAGCGGGCGCTTCAGGACGCGGAACAGCTCTGGTCCGAGGGAAAGCACTGGGAGGTGGTGGGCCTGATTCACGGCGCGCTACCGCAAGCGCGCGGGCGAGTGCGCCAGCGAATGCGCATTCTGCGCGCTCAAGTCTTTCTCAAGTATCCCGAGCGCGTTCGACAGGTCATCGACGAGTTGCAGGATGTGGTGGCCGAGGATCCGCAGGACGCCCAGGCGCAGTATCTGCTGGGCGTTGCGTTCCGTATAGCAGGCCTCAAGAAGCGCGCCGCCGGCCATTTCAAAAAGACGCTGGAGCTCCGGCCGCAGCACCGCGAGGCGCGCATGGAGCTCGAGGCCTTGGACGAAAGCGCGGAATGAGCCGCGGCCTGCCTGCGGCGTGAAAGGAGCCCGGTCGCGTATGACCGTCAAGTCCGACAAGTGGATCCGGCGCATGGCGATCGAGAGGCGCATGATCGAGCCCTTCTCCGACGCGCAAGTCCGCGATGGCGTCATCTCGTACGGCCTTTCCTCGTATGGTTACGACATCCGAATCGCGGACGAGTTCAAGATCTTCACGAACATCAACACGACCATCGTCGATCCGAAGCAATTCGACCCGCGCTCGTTCGTGGACTTCCGGGGAGAGGTCTGCATCATTCCGCCCAACTCCTTCGCCCTGGCTAGAACCGTCGAATACTTTCGCATTCCGCGGAACGTCATCACGATTTGCGTGGGAAAGTCGACCTACGCACGCTGCGGCATCATCGTCAACGTCACGCCCTTCGAACCGGAGTGGGAGGGGCTCGTCACGCTCGAGGTCTCGAACACGACGCCGTTGCCGGCCAGGATATATGCCGGCGAGGGAATTGCGCAGGTGCTGTTCTTCGAGAGCGACGAGGAGTGCGACGTTTCCTATGCGGACAAGAAGGGCAAATACCAGGGACAGCGCTCGCTGACCCTTCCCAGGCTGTAAGGAGCGGCATGTTGCACGAAACCGTCACGATGGAGGGGCACCTCATCGACTCCGATATTCTCCGCCGCGCTTTTCGGCGCATCGTGGAGGAAGGCGGGGACTTCGAGGTCGAGGAGTTCCGCGTCGGCAAGACCAACGAGCAGACCTCCTTTATCAGGCTCGTCGTCAGCGCGAGCGACGCCGAAGCTTTGCATCGGATCGTGGAGGGCCTGAGCTATTTGGGAGGCTCGACGACGCTCGACGACGCTCGTTTCGCTCCGGCGGACGACGATGGAATCCTGCCCGAGGACTTCTACTCGACGACGAATTTCGACACCTACGCGCGCATCGACGGGGCCTGGCGGCAGGCGCGCGATCAGAAGATGGACTGCGCTCTCGTTCTGCGCGAGGGCCTGCCCTGGTGCGTGAAGATGGGCCGCGTGCTGAAAGGCGAGCTCGTGGCCTTGCGCGGCGCGGGAATCCGCGTCCGGCCGCCGGAGCGCAGCCGTGACTATTCGCTTTTCGGTTTCATGTCGAACGATGTCTCGGCCGAGGTCAACAAGGGCATAGTCATCTCGGCCACGGCCAAGGAAATCGTTCGGGCGCGCGAGCGCGGCGAGAGAATCGTCGTCGTGGCGGGCCCGGCGGTCGTTCATTCCGGCGGCGACGCGGCCCTGGCGCGGCTCGTGCGCGCGGGATGGGCCGACGCCCTGCTGGCGGGCAACGCGTTCGCCGTTCACGACATCGAGAAGGCGTTGCTCCACACGAGTCTCGGCATCTGCCAGATGAGCGGACGCGCCGTCGAGGGCGGCAGCCGGCACCACCTGTATGCCATCAACACCGTGAATCGCTGCGGCGGTATCCGTCAGGCGGTGGCGGCGGGCAAGATCAAGTCTGGAGTGATGTACGAAATCGTCAAGAGAGACGTTCCGTACGTCTTGGCCGGGTCGATTCGCGACGACGGGCCTCTCAGGGACGTCATCACCGACGCCGTTCAGGCCCAGGCGGCATATGTCGAAGCGCTTCGCGGAGCCGGCATCTGTCTCATGCTCGCCTCGGCGCTGCACTCGATCGCCGTGGGCAACCTGTTGCCGGTGAGCGTACGAACGGTCTGCGTTGATATGTCGGAGGCCGTGCCGGTCAAGCTCTCGAATCGCGGCAGTCTGCATGCCGTCGGGTTGGTCACGGATGTCGGCTATTTCCTCGATCGATTGACGGCCGAGCTGCTTCATTGAACAAGGCTGTCATTCCTGCCTGATTGCACGCCGGCAACGTCTTAAAAGCCCAGCCCGATTCCACCCGTGACGATCAGCCGCGGCGCGGACTCGCTTCCGCCCAATCGCGCCATTGCGCCCAGGCTCAGCTTGATGAAGAACGAAGCATCCATCTCAACGCCGGCATAGGTCTGGTTGGGTTCGGTAAAGAGCGGCTTGCCCCACGTTCGCAAGATCGAGGCCTTGACGCCGGCGCCCGCCATGGGAAGCAGGCCCTTTGCCAATCCAAGGCTGAGCCTGCCTCCGCCGACGCCGGGCTCGATCTGGATCAGCACGCCGTTCGGGATGTGCGTCTCATTCGAGTCATCCGCCGGCGGATCTATGGCGCCGATGAGCAAGCCTGCCGAGGCGGAAAAGATCTGAGGCGAGCTCAGCCTTACGCCCCACGTGCCGATCGCGTCGACGGCGTACGCCGGACCGGAACCCAGACAGACCATCGACAGGAAGAAAAGCGCGGTTCGTTGGAAAAAGACGATGCGCAATGATTCGCGACTCCCGGAAGTGAAAGACCTCCGACCGAACAGAGACTATCATGGCTGACGTGGAACGTGGAATGCATACGGTGTGCGGGAGGTCTCGAATGAAGGCGCCGGAGAAGGGCTCGTGGACGATGCGACCGATCGGTCATATCGGAAGTCCATATCGTGCGGCGGAAGAGGTGCCGCGCGGCCCTGGCGCTCGGCACGAGACCGCGGGAACGCTCGATATCCTTCCGGCATATGAAGCAGGCCTGAAAGACATCGAAGGGTTCTCACACCTCTTCGTGCTTTGGCTTTTTCATCAAGCCGCGACACACGATCTCGTCTGTATCCCGCCCACGGACAGCCGGCCGCACGGCGTCTTCAGCACTCGATCGCCGCGCCGGCCCAACCCCATCGGATTGACGGTAGTCCGGCTGATCGCGCGACGCGGACGGCGACTCGCCGTCAAGGGCGTCGACATGATCGACGGCACGCCGATTCTCGACATCAAGCCCTATCTTTCAAGCGTTCCGGAAAGCGCGCTAACCCGAGGCTGGGTATCCGAAGCCGAGGCGCGAAGTCAGGCACGGAAAAGGCCGTGAACCGTCATAAGCGCTGCTCGATTGGTTGCTGATCACCCACGCCACGTTCAACTGAAAATGAGATCTCGCTCTGGATTCAGGAAACCTCCATGCAGATCACTATCCACCATGGGGCGCGCGGAGACACTCGCTCCCGCCAGCATCAAGAAACGTCTCAGAAGGCTGATAAGGACTCGTCCGCTGCAAGCTACCGCCCCTCGACCCGCTGCAGGAACAGGTAGCGCTCCCGGTGACGTTCCGTTTCGGCCTTGGTCGCCACGTCGATGCGGAGAAACACGGCGGGCGCATCAGCCACGACCGCAGGCCATTTCGGCAGCCCGCTGCCGTTCGGATCGCCCGTCTTGACGAAGTTTGCGAAGTACTCCTGCATCGTTTTGGAGACCTCGTAGTCGTCCGCCGTCCAGGCGTAGATCTGGTTCGTCGACAGGTTGCCCATGGCGTACTCGATCTCGGCCGAGTGCACGGCGCCACGAGCGGGTGGCGGCGGCGCTACCTTTGCCGCTTCACCACTCATCACGCCGCCTGCCAAACCCGGAACGGCGTCGCCCATCTCGGGCCGCATCGGCGGCCGTGGCCGGGCGAAATAGTAGCGGTAGGTCGGCCTGCCGCTGGTTCGGACGTGCGTGTCGATCCATTTCCAGGTGCTGAAGCCGATGAAGCGGTCGCCCGCCATGTCCGTGGCGGAGTCCAGCACCTCCTCGGTCGTTCTGCCCGGATAGAGTCGGAGAGCCTCTTCGGCATGCGCGCCGTAGAGCTCGCGGACCGCGTTCGAGTAGTTCTCCGGCGTCGGCGGATTGGGGCCGAGGATCGCCCGATAGTTCATCTCCTCCGAGTTCCAGCCCGCCATGAGCGGCACCCGCGCCTGCTCGCCTTTCTCGAAGATCTCCCTGGGCGGCTTGGGCAGAAAGTAGCCGTCGAGGTTGGTCGAGAAGCGGAAGGTATTCCCCTTGCCCGTGGCGTCGAGCAGCTTCTGGGCCGGCAAAGCTCGCAGCGCGGCGAGCGACGCCGCACCTAGTTGGGTCGCGAACCGTACACCCTCCGCCTCCGTTTCCTCGAGCGGCCGCGCCGGCAGCGTACGACCCATGATCGCCCCGCTCTCGCCGATGGCGCCCGCGATTAGCCCCTTCGAGAGAGGCGAGGCCATCTGCGCGCTCACCGAGGCCGAACCGGCCGACTCGCCGGCGATCGTTACCCGCTGCGGGTCGCCGCCGAAGGCCGCGATGTTCTTATTCACCCAGACGAGCGCCGCGTTCTGGTCGAGGAAGGCGTAGTTGCCCGAGGCGTGGCGCGGGGACTCCCGCGTCAGCTCGGGGTGAGAGAAGAATCCGAAGATGCCCAGCCGGTAGTTGACAGTCACCGCGACGATGCCCTTCGCGGCCATGCTCTCCCCATCGTAGCGGGGCTCGGAGCCGTCGCCGGCCTGGAAGCCGCCGCCATAGAAGTAGACCAGCACCGGCAGACGCTCGTTCTCGGATCTGGCGGGGGTCCAGACGTTCAGGTATAGGCAGTCCTCGCTCATCCCGCTGGCGCGGAAGTTCATGTCGCCGAAAATCGGCAACTGCATGCAGCGTGGGCCGAATTCCTTGACCGGACGTATCCCTTCCCAGCTCGCAACCGGCTGGGGCGCCTTCCAGCGCAGATCGTCTACGGGCGGCGCGGCGAAGGGGATCCCCTTGAAGATACGGACCCCGGACTTCCGCAGCCCTGCGCTCTCCACGATCCCACTCTCCGTCTTGGCCTGGTCCAAATCCAAGGCGACGGCGTTTGCCGCCAGGATCGTCGAGAGGAAGACGACCAGGATCGAAAAAGCTCCGGCTTCTACTGTCTTCATAGGCACCTCGTCGGCGAGACCGCGCGATGCAAGCGTGTCGACGCCTGGTTAGCAAGTCAGCGCCACATCGAATCGTATGGTAACCCGGACTTCCGGAGAAAGCCCGCGCTCCATCTCCTCCTCTCCTCCCGCACTCACGCAATGCGAGCCCCATCGCGACCTTGGTGATGCGCACAAACCCCAGGCGCTCATAGTACGGAGCGTTCCAGGGAACCTCAGAGAATGTGCTGAGTATTATAACCGTGGGCAAGCTTGACGCGCGTGCAGCCGTCGCCGTCTGGAGAACGGAGATCTCTTCGTGGCCGTCCAGAGCCGGCCGCTGGATCTCCTTTCATGGATATCGAGGAAGGTCTCCATCCGTTGCTCGACGCCCCCGTGAAGGCCCATCGAGAGACCGGACGACCCTCCGAGGGTCCGGAGGTCACGGGCGCTCCCCGTACAGCCAGGGGAAGACCTCGGACTCCAGGATCTCCTTCCACCGGGCGCAGACGGCCTCGACCTCCTCCTGGGTCCGGAAGGCGAGATC
>JAFGSN010000195.1 GCA_016934575.1 Vicinamibacteria bacterium | reverse complement strand
TTACCGGCACCGCGACCGGCGCGCCATTATCGAGGACGAAGACCTGCCCCGCGCCGTTCTTGCCGTTCTTCCCATTCCTGGCGTTTGCACGGCTCGTGAAACGCGGAGGCTGCGGAAGCAGCCGCGAGACGACGCTCCGCTGCCGCTCCGGAGCGGCGGTAACAGAAGGCGTAAAACGCAGCGCCGCATTCGGCGCCAGCAGCACGTCCTTATGTTCGATCGTTGTGATCTCGGCCGTGGCCGTCATGCCGGGTCGTAAAGTGATGTCGTCGTTGTTGACGGTCATAATGGTTTTGTAAGACACGACGCCGCTCGTCGTCTGCGAACCGTAGCTGACGCGCCGGACGCGGGCCTCGTACTTGCGGTTGCCCTGGGCGTCGACGCTGAAGGTCGCGAGTTGGCCCTCCCGGACCTGACCCACGTCCGCCTCGGCAACGTCGACCTCCAGCTCCATCTGCTTCAGATCCTCGGCCAGCGTGAAGAGAGTGGCGACCTGGAACGAAGCCGCCACGGTCTGGCCGGGCTCGACGGCTCGCGAAAGGACGACGCCGTCGATCGGCGAGCGGATCGAGGCCTTGGCAAGGTTGGTCTCGGCCGAGCGGAGCGAGGCGCGCGCCTGCTCGACGGCGGCGCCCGCGCCGGCCTGGTTGGCGAGAGAGCGCGCCAGGGCGGCCTCGCCCGTCTCAAGCTCGGCCTTGGAAGGCACCTTGCCTCCGGACAGTTCCGCGACCTGTCGCAACCGCGAGAGGTTGGCCTGCGCTTCCCGCACGTTCGCCTCGGACTGCAGGACGCCCGCCTCGGCCGAGGTCAGCGCGGCGCGCGCGTTGACGACGGCGTCCTGGAGCTTCGAAACGTCGAGACGCGCGAGGACTTGCCCTTTCTTGACGTAGTCGTTGTCGTCGACGAAGACCGATTCGACGAGACCGGAGACCTCGCTGCCCACATCGACCTGGTTCAACGGCTGGAGCTTGCCCGTGGCGGTGATCTTGACGATCAGCTCGCCGCGCGTCACCGGCTCCGTTCGAAACCGCGCCGCCTTGCTCCCTCCACGGGACCGCGCCACGCAGTATCCTGCGAGGAGCAGAAAAGCCAGGCCCGCCGCCAGCCAGAGTCTCGTCCGCCTGCGTCGTTGTCCGTCCGCGCCGCCTTCGACGATCGCGGCCAAGCCTTCATCCTTCGCGCCTACCGTATTGCTCATGATTCCTCACTCCTTGAAGAAATGATCGACTCGGCGGGCGTCGACGGCGACCAGCCGCCGCCCAGCGCTTTGTAGAGACGAATGAGAGCCGAGGCGCCGGCCGCCTCGCTGGACTGCAAGCCGTCCTCGATGGACAGGACCGAGCGCTCTGTATCGAGAACGGTCTGAAAATCCGCGAGACCGCTCGTGTAACGATGGCGCGCGAGAAGGGCGGCGTTGCGCGCCGCCTCGGCCGCGGCGGCGAGCGACTCCCGCCGGCGGCGTGCGTTGGCCAGGGAAACGAGCGCATTCTCGACGTCCTCGAGCGCCGCCAGTACGGCTTTTTCATATGCGATGAGCGCCTGTTCCCGTGCGGCGTCCTGGACGTCAATCTGGCGACGGATGCGCGCGCGGTCAAAAATTGGCGCCGTCAGACCGGCGAGGATCGAACGCGCCGTCGTCGCGGCGTCGAAAAGCCCGCCGGGCGTGGCGGCCGAGACTCCAATCGAGCCGGAAAGCCTGAGGCTGGGGAAGCGCGCGGCCCTGGCCTCTCCGAGTCGCGCGATCTCCGCCGCCAATCGGCGCTCCGCGGCGCGCACGTCCGGCCGCTGGCGGAGAGTGTCCGCCGGGATTCCCACGGCCACGCGCTCGGATATCCGAGGGATGGGACCGGACGACACCAGCTCTTCGCTGAGCGATCCCGGCGCTTGGCCGATCAGGATGGCGAGACGATGCGCGGACTCGGCCAGACTGGTCTCGATGCTGGGAATCTGCGCGCGCGTCTGTTCCAGGTTGGCGCGCGACTGCTCCACATCCAGCGATGACGTCAGACCGGCCTCGGAGCGCCAGGTCGTGAGATCGAGAGTCTCGGATTGACGAATGAGATTCTCGCTCGCGATCTTCAGCCGCGCCTGGGAAGAGCGCAGCTCGACGTAGTTGAGCGCCACCTCCGCGACGAGCGACACCTGCGTGTCGCGCAAGCCGGCTTCGGCCGCCTCGAGGTCGGCTTGCGCCGCCGACACGGCGCGCCGCTTGCCGCCGAAGACGTCGGGCTCCCAGCTCGCATCGAGACCTGCGTTGTACAGCTCGCGTGCATCGCTCCCGGCCGAATCTCCGCTCGTCTTGCTGGAGCTGGCGGACGCTGAAGCGGCGAGACTGGGCAGGAGACCCGTGGCGGCCAGCCCGCGTTGGGCCCGGGCCGCGCGCAGACGCGCCTGAGCCGTCCGGAGATCGAGGCTGGCGGAAAGCGAGCGCTCGATGAGCGACGTCAGCAACGCATCGTCGAATGACCGCCACCAGCGCGAGAGATCTTCCGGCGTCTCGGCGACGGCGGCACTGCCTTCCGCGCCGGCCTGCCGCCAGGTCGAGGGCGCCGGCGTCGGCGGCCGGATCGTCGGCGGCGCGCCCGTGGTGGCGCAGCCGAACGTCAACGCGGCGATCAGAAACGGACCGGCCGCGCTCCAGCCCGCGCCGGCTCGAATGCGGCTTTCGACGCAAGCGTCTCGATCTCCGTCTTCTCGATATGGATGTTCCGCAAGCACGTGAATCGCTCCTTGCCTGACCGTCGGGCTCGGCGGCGCCAAGCGCCGCGACCCAAATATACTTATACGACAGCTTGCCGTAAGCGTGCGTTGTCGCGGTGCAAAGTTATGTTAAGCCGAGTAAAAGCGCTCTTGATTCATCGTAACAGGCGCTATTATCGATTTGTCTGATGGAACGAAAGCCTGAATGATGAATCGAGTGTTGCTGGTCGATGACGACGTCGAACTGAGCGGGATGCTCGAGGAGTACCTCCAACAGGAAGGTTTTGCTACGACCGCGGTCCACGACGGAGAAAGCGGCGTCACGGAGGCGCTCTCCGGTCGTCATGCCATCGTCGTGCTGGACGTGATGTTGCCGGGCGTTGGAGGCGTCGAGGCGCTCCGGCGGATCCGTGCGCGGAGCCGCATTCCCGTTCTGATGCTGACGGCGAAAGGCGACGACGTCGATCGTATCGTCGGGCTCGAGGTCGGCGCCGACGATTACGTTCCGAAGCCGTGCACGCCCCGCGAGCTGGTCGCGCGACTGCGCGCCATTCTCCGGCGCACACAAAGCGACGACGTTTTCGCGGCCAGGACGAGTCCGGTCAGAGCCGGACCGCTGTTGCTATGGCCGGAAAAGCGGAGCGCGGAATGGGACGGACGATCGGTCGATCTGACGAGCACCGAGTTCAACCTGCTCGAGGTCCTGGCGCGCAACGCCGGACGCGTTGTCGCCAAGACGGAGCTGTCGGAGCGCGGCCTCGGCCGGCCATTGGCGCGTTACGATCGGAGCCTCGACGTCCACGTGAGCAGCCTGCGCCAAAAGCTCGGCACGCTCGGAGACGGCCGTTCCTGCATTCAGACGGTGCGGGGCGTGGGTTATCAGTTCATCAGGGAGTGACCCCATGGGCCGGCTGTTCTGGAAGTTCTTCTTCTCTTACTGGGCGGCGCTCCTGATCGCCGTCATCGGCGTGCAGACGGCCGTCTACCTGTACAGAGCGGAAAAGGATCCCGAGCCGTTGCTTGTCAACGGGCCCTACGCCGAGTACGCCGTCGGCTCATCCGCCGTGACTCTTCGACATGGCGGGCTGCCGGCGTTGCGCGAGCTGATCGCCGCCCTGCCGGCCACCGGCGGCCCGCGGTTGCACATCGTGGACGAGGCCGGAAGGGATGTCTTTGGTCAGAAGGTCCCGCCCGGAGCGCTGGCCCGCGCTCGTTTCCTGGCCGCTTCGGACGAGACGACGCGAATCGTCCGCCAGGTCCGTCTGGACGGAGGCGAGAGTTATCTCCTCTTCATGCCTTCCGTCGATCGCCTGCTGCACGGCGGCGGACCGCACTCGCCATACGTTCCGCTCACTGTCGGACTCGTCGCCAGCCTGTGCTTCGGCGCTCTGCTCGCCTGGTACGTGTCCCGGCCGGTCCGCCACCTGCAGCACGCTTGCGCCTCGCTCGCCGGCGGCCGCCTGGAAACTCGCGTAGCGCCGCTGATGGGCGGACGGCGCGACGAGATCGCCGATCTCGGCAAGGATTTCGATCGCATGGCCCGGCAGTTACAAGCGCTCATCACGGCCCAGCATTCCCTTCTGCATGACGTATCGCACGAGCTGCGCTCGCCTTTGGCCCGTCTTCAGGCCGCCATCGGCCTTGCGCGCCAGAATCCGCGGAAGATCGAGACCATGCTGGAGCGAATCGAACGGGAAGCGGTGCGCGTGGACGAACTGGTGGGCGAGTTGCTCACTCTCTCGCGCCTCGGTTCGGGCGTCGACTCCGGATCGGCGGAACGTGCGCAGCGAACCGATCTGGCGGATCTCGTCGCCTCCATCGCCGCGGATGCGAGCTTCGAGGCCCAGTCGAGCGGCCGATCGGTCGTCTTCACGTGCAATTCCGAGGCGTCGGCCGATGCGCGCGTTGAGCTGCTCCACCGCGCTTTCGAAAACGTGATTCGTAACGCGCTCAAGTACACCAACGCGGGATCCTCCGTCGAGGTCGACGCCGGGACGACACACGATCGAGCCGCATTTATCGTCACCGTCTCGGATCGCGGCCCGGGCGTGCCCGAAGACGATCTGGAAACGATTTTCTCGCCCTTCTATCGCGGCCCCTGCGATTCGTCCGCGGCCGGGTTCGGCCTCGGCCTGGCCATTGCGCGGCGAGCCGTCGAAGCGCACGGCGGCGCGATCCATGCGCGGAATCGTGCAGGCGGCGGATTGGTCGTCGAAATACTCCTGCCGCTCGATCGAGCTGGAACATCTTCACCCCCCCAAGAGCACGGCGCCGGCTCGCGGACGTGATCGCGCTCACACTGCCGCGCGGTCGATTCAAACGACAACAACGCACAATTCATTCCTGACCGGGTCGTTTGGGCGGACCGCTCGCTTCGGTCCTCCGTCGCGAATCGAATCACTCCTCAAGCCCTCCTGTTTTGATTTGGCGTTGACCGTCGCCTAAATCATGAGGATCGGCATAACGATCCATCAAAGGCTCGGGCGGTCGAAGCCGTCGGGCGCGCAACCGAGAGGCAGAAGCACCGACACGAAACCGCGGGGCTAGAAAAGGAGACGTTGTCATGTTAAGACTCTTGAATCCGTCGACACACACGATGAGAGCGATACGAGGCGGGGGCTGCGCGTTTGTGATCGCGGCCATGTCCATTGCGCTGTTCCCGGCCTGCGACAGCAGCGGTACGAGCCCCACTGCTCCAGCCGACCCCATGCTGACGCCGACTCCAACGCCGGTCGACAGCACGCCGACTCCAACGCCTGAGCCGGAAACGCCGACGCC
>JAFGSN010000194.1 GCA_016934575.1 Vicinamibacteria bacterium | reverse complement strand
TTTATCGCAAGAGTCGATCGAGGACGAGCGCGCGTGACGCGAGACAAGACGCGGATTGAGACGCGTCGTTTCACTGGCGCGCCGGCGCCGCCGGCCTCATCGGGCGGGAGCTGCTCTCGCGACGGAAGAACGCGGCAGTCCTGAACCGCGATCCCACGGGGGCCGGCCGCCGCCATGAAGAATACCGCGCTCGCCGTGACTTCAGGGAGGAAACTCACAAGGCCATCACGGAGATTTGACGTATGACGGGCTTTAATGACGCCGCCGGCCAAAAAGAGAGCCGCCGCTCCGAATCGCGGCGACCGCATGCGGCCAACAGGCGGCGCTTGAATCACCAGCAGGGATTCCGGCCCTTTGCGGCCCATTCGGCGACCTGCTCATTGTAGATCTTCCTCTTGCCGAACAACCACTGGCCGTCCACTTTAACCATCTCATCCTCATAGTGGCCGAACGAATCGAGATCGGCGGATCGTTGGGGATTGTCGTTCCCCACGTGGAACCAGTAAGCTCTCCCGACCGCCCTGTCGCCGTCGACCTTGACGGCGATGTTCGTGATGTTGTGTCGTCCGACGGCGGGACGCAGTTCCGAAGCGTCCTTGGCCGCCTTCTCCTCGGCCTCCCTGGCCATTCGAGCGATGAGATCACGGATTGCCTTGCGGCCGCGCACCTCTCCGGCGCCAAAATCAAGCACGCCGTCCGCTGAGAACGTCGCCGCGTAAGCGTCGGCATCGTCATGGTCCAGCGCGAACATGTAGCGCGCCTGGAGGTCCTCGATCAAAGCCCGATCCTCGGCGTAGCCGCCTCCGGCGGATGCCAACGAAGCAATCGACGTCAAGAGCAAGGCCGCGATACAACCCGGAACAAGACCGGCCAGTTTTCGCATTTCGTGTTCTCCCCTTTTCGGATCCCTGGACTTCATGTCTTTAGCGCCGGACTCATGACACAAATCCACGGCGTTTCGTGTCGGTTCCAAATTACCACAGATAATACAGTTGAAGCCGCGATCGTGCTTTCCTTTATGCCAGGCGGTGAGGGAGCCGTGCGCCGCAATAGGCGCAAGTAGGATCCAACGTGGCTGGCTGTCTCATGGCTCCCGGGATAGGCGCGCCGCATTTCGGACACTGATCCGGCAGCGGAGCGGTCGAGCGCTTTGTGTCGTGCGATCTCGACGTCGAAAGCGGCGTCGACGGACGGCCATCCTCGGATCGAGCGAATCCTGGAACAACGAACAGGATCAGGCCTTCCACCAGACCGCTGAGACCAACGAGGACGAGAATCCCGGGCCACCACCAGTGCGTGTAGGCCAAAGCCGCCAGACCGAGCAGCCACACGGCGCCATGGAGCTTACGCCACGGACCGGTGAGTCTTTCCTTTTCAGTCATTTGATTCAAGCGCGAACGACGCACGATCATCAGTCGAACTCATAGCGGGGCGCGGCCTGGTCCGGACCCACGCGGCCGGCGACGATGTCCGCCATGAAGTAATTCTCGCCCCGGACGGCCGAGCCGGCCAGACGACGGAGCAACGACAACTGGCCCAGGTGTGTGAGCGCGTCGGCGATCGGTCCCTGAAAAAGCTTCTCGGGCGGAAAGCCCAACGGCGCCTGAGACGCGAGATAACCATCGAAACGCTCGATCGCCGTGAAGAATCGCCGCACGCCGTCTTCCCATTTACCCGGCGGCGATTCGTGCCATGCGTGCGCGCCCTGGGCCAACGACAACGCCCAGTCGAGGAGGTCTCCGATATGCGCGAGGATCTCTCCGGAAGTGCGCGTCGTGTCGCCGATCTTCAAGGAGCCGAATCCTTCGGGCGCATCGCAGAGAACCTTGCGGCCGCGATACGCCAGGGTCGCCGCTGTATGGCGCAGGTGCTCACGCGCGCCGGATTCCGAATCTGCGCTCATTTCATCATCCTCTTCTCGTTTGCTTTTCTGACCGTGGCGTTCATGTCCTTAGGCGGCGGAACGACCCGCGCGTTTTCATACGCTCGCGACTCCTGCTTGGTCCTATCCGCCTTTCTAAGATAGCATTTCCATGAGGTTTGCCGATGATTCCCGTTTTAACGGCGACTCAAATGCGCGAGGCGGACCGGCGCACCATCGAGGAAATCGGTCTGCCTGGCGCGGTTCTCATGGAGAACGCCGGCGCGGCCGTGGCACGGACGGCGAGCGAGCGGTTTCCCGATGTCCGGCGCGTCCTGATTCTCTGCGGCAAGGGCAACAACGGCGGCGACGGCTTTGTCACGGCCCGCCGTCTTCGCGATCGACATCCGGAGATACTGCTCATCGGCGGCCGCAACGAAGTGCAAGGCGACGCACGCCTGCATCTCGGCGCTCTCGAGCGCTCCGGCGCGGCGGTGATCGAAGTGCCGGACGAGGAGGCGTGGAACGCGAAACGAGAGCGGCTCTGGGAGGTTGACCTCGTCATCGACGCGCTCCTCGGCACGGGCCTGCGGCGAGCGCCGTCCGGTCTGATCGGGACCGTGATCGACGATCTCGTCGCCGTTTCACGCAGCCGCCGCCTGCCCGTTCTCTCCGTGGATCTGCCCTCCGGGCTTTCCGCCGATTCAGGCGAGGTTCCCGGATCGGCGGTCATTGCCGAGGTCACGGTCACCTTCGCCGCGCCCAAATGCGGGCTCGTCTTGCCGCCGGCCTGTGACCACGCGGGCGAGATCATCGTCGTTGACATCGGCATCCCCGGAGAAGTCCTCGACGACGCCGCGCGGCTCTGGCTTCTCGATGCGACGGACGCCGCGCGCGCTTTCGGCGCGCGCTCTCCGCAAGCGCACAAAGGAGATTTCGGCCATCTCTTGATCATCGCCGGTTCGGTGGGCAAAAGCGGAGCCGCGATCCTGGCGGCGTCGGCGGCCCTGCGCTGCGGCGCGGGCCTGGTCACGGTGGCGACTCCCGCCTCGGCTCTGCCGATCATCGCCGCCGGTTGCGCCGAGCTCATGACCGAGCCTCTGGCTGAGCGAGCGCCGGGGGTCGTTTCCGAGGAAGCGATCGAGCGCGCTTTGATCCTGGCTCAGGATCGGGACGCCGTGGTTCTCGGACCCGGCCTCGGCCAGTCGTCGGACTCGCGTGCGTTCGTGCGCTCGTTCACGCGCCGTTGCACGGCGCCGCTGATCGTGGATGCCGACGGCTTGAACGCCATGGCTCCCGCCTCGGGCGAGCCGGGAGCGCTCGACACGCTGCGCCGAAACGCTCCCACGATCATCACGCCCCATCCGGGAGAGATGGCGCGCCTGATCGGATCCACGGCGCCCGAAGTCCAACGCCGGCGGCTCGAGACGGCGCGCGCGGTAAGCGTGGAGACGGGCGTCGTCTGTGTCCTCAAGGGCCACCATACCGTCGTTTCCGACGCCGACGGGAAGGCCGCCATCAATTCCACGGGCAACGCGGGCATGGCCACGGCCGGAACGGGCGACGTCCTTGCCGGAGTCGCCGGCGCGCTGCTCGCTCGCCGGCTCCCGGCATGGACGGCAGCCACGGCGGCGGTTTATCTCCACGGCCGGGCCGGAGATCATGCCGCCGAGAAACTCGGCGAGGAAGGCCTCACGGCGAGCGATCTGATCAGCGCGCTTCCCGACGTCGTCCGCCGACTTGGATCGTGATGCGCGAAGCCGTCACTCACTCGGCGGCCGAGACCGAACGCCTGGCCGCGGAAATGTCCGCCGCTTTTCGCGGAGGCGAGGTGGTGCTTCTCTCCGGAGAGCTGGGAACGGGCAAGACCGTGTTCGTGCGCGGCCTGGCGAGAGGGCTCGGCGTGAATCCGGACGAAGTCGCGAGCCCGACCTTCGTGATTCTCACCTCATACGGCGGGCGCCTGACGCTTCACCATGCCGATCTCTACCGGCTCGGGAACGGCGGCGGCGATGAAGATCTCGGGCTCGACGAGTTGCCCGGCTCCGGCGGCGTGCTGGCCGTGGAATGGGCCGAGCGCCTCACGCGCCGTTTATGGACGCGGCCAATGCGTGTCATGATCGAGCATGTGGACGAGACGTCACGCCGTCTGATGATGGAGGAGGAAGAAGAGTGAGGCGTTGCGCGATCCTGCTGCTTTTCTTCTCATGCGCGTGCGAGACGCGCGCGCCGCAATCCGATCCGCCGGCCGTGGCGACGACCCCGCGGGGAAGCGACATCAACGTCCTGCTCGTGACCATCGACGCGTTGCGCGCCGATCATCTCGGCATGTACGGCTATGCGCGGCGCACGAGCCCCCGCATGGATGAGATGGCCCGCCGCGGCGTCGTGTTCGAGAACGCCTACACCTACTGGCCGAAGACGCGCGGCAGCTTCACGGCGATGATGAGCGGCAAGCCCGCCGCGCGCAGCGGCTACACGCAACGTCATCGCGCGCTTCATGGCTTCAACGTCACGCTGGCCGGCGTGCTGCAGAAAGCGGGCTACGCCACGGCCGCCGCCGTCGACAATCCGAACGTCGGCGCCGACCTCGGCTTCGCGAAAGGATTCGACGAGTATCTGGAAACGTGGGAAGACGAGACGCTACGGAGCGAGATGGACCGCACGCGGGCGATCACCGAAAAGGCCGTGCGCTTTCTCGGCGCGCGTCCGAAAAACCGCCCGTTCTTTCTCTGGCTCCACTACGTCAATCCGCACGCTCCGTACACGCCGCCGCCCCCTTATGACGAGATGTTTCTCGACGAGCGGTCCGAGACCGGGCCCCGCCTTCGTGCAGTGAGCGGATTCTTCGGCGGCGTCCATGCGCCCTGGGCGGTGGCCGGCCGTGACCGTCTCGGTTACTATGTGGCCCAGTACGACGGAGAGATCGCGGCGGCCGACGCCGAAGTCGAGCGGATTCTGAACGCGTTACGGGACGCGCGCCTCGCCGAGCGCACGCTCATCGTTCTCACCTCCGATCACGGCGAGAGCCTCGGCGAGCATGATTACTATTTCGATCACGGCGCGGATTTGTTCGACCCCTGCCTCCGAATTCCGCTCGTCATCGTTCCTCCCGGCGGAACGACGGCGAAACGCATCGCATCACTGGCGTCGACGCTCGACATCTTTCCCACAATTCTGGACGGAGCCAAGGTTTCCTTCCCTCCGGATCTGGAAGGAAAAAGCCTGCTCCCGCTCCTCCGCGACCGCTCGATATCGCGCGGCCGTCTCTTCGCGGAAAACGATCGCGGCCACAAGGGCGCCCACGACCGGCGCTTCAAGATCGTGGCCACGCCCGCCGACGACCGTGGGTTGAAATACGCGCTCTATGATCGCGCCGGCGACCCGGAAGAAGAGAACGACGTCTCGCGCAGTCAACGCGCGGAATACGAACGAAGCCGCCGGGATCTGGATCGATACCTCGAACGCAGCGATCGCGAATGGCGCAGGATTCAACCGCTGGTCGAAACACAGCCCACGCCGTCCGGGCCAAGCGACTCGGCGTGTCAGAAGCTGCTCATGCTCGGTTACGTCGACGAATGTCCCGGACCGCGATGACCTCGACGTCCCGCCTTTACTGGAAATACATCGCCAGGCCGATGCTCACGTAATCCAGAGAATGATCATTGAGCGACACGCCATACTCGGCGAGAAAATCCAGTTCCTTCGTGACGCGGATCTCGAGGCCCGGAACGATGTGCGCCCGCGTGAAGTTCCTGTCCGTGTCGTCCTCTGATTCGAATCCAAGCTGAATGCCGCCGTACAATTCCACGCTGCGGGTTAAATAAACGCTCATTATCATCGCCGTATCGATGCCGAAAGTATCGCGTCCCAGCTCGTAGTCCGTGCGATGAACGCCGAGGGAGACGGAGCCGTTGACGCCGTACGGATTGCGCACGACCCAGGCCTCGGCGTCGCCGCCGTAGAACGTTATGCCGTCGAATACGGCCAGCTTGCCCTCGATGTCCACGCTGCGCGTGAGCCCATAACCGACGCGCCCCGCGATTCCCCACTCGTTGTCCGCTCCGTTCTCGCCAAGCAACGCCGTCGGAAAGGCCGCCAGCTTGAAGTTGCCTTTATTGATGGTCTCGGCCGAGTTCATCAGCACGTTCTGAGCCTGCGCTTCCGGCGCGAATCCGACCACGAGAGCCGTCACCGCCGACAGCGCAATCCAACGCATGACGCGATTCCTCATCGATACCTCCTGTCGATCATGAACATACACTAAATGAAGCGCGCATGCAGCGCAGCGAGTCGGATCACACCGCGATCGATGACGTGCGCCGCCTCACACCGGCGCGGCCCGAGGACCGCCGTTGTTTCAATGGCGCCAAGAACATGAAGAAAAAACCGGCCGCAGCGGCTCTGGCCTCGCGGCCCGGGCGATAGTAGAATCAGCGCCACGCGTGACGCGGAAGGAGTCAATCATGACACGTTCATTCGCCGGCGCTGGCGTCGCTCTCATCACGCCGTTCACGCCGGACGGCAAGCTCGACGAAAAGGCTCTGCGGCGTCTGGTCAGGCGCCAGATCGACGAAGGCATCGACGTGCTCGTGCCGTGCGGCACGACGGGCGAGGCCGCCACGCTCGACGCCGTCGAGCATGTGCGCGTCATCGAGACGGTCGTCGAGGAGGCTAAAGGCAAGGTCCCGGTTCTCGCGGGCGCGGGCAGCAACGACACGCGAGCCGCCATCGAGAAGACGCGCAAGGCGGCGGCGGCCGGAGCTGACGGCATTCTCTCGGTGGGGCCGTATTACAACAAGCCGACGAGCGAGGGATACCATCACCATTTCACCGCGATCGCCGACGCGAGCACGCTCCCCGTCGTCTACTACAACGTGCCGGGGCGCACCGCCGGCAACATCGACGTCAAGACGCAGCTCCGCCTGGCGGAGCACCCGAACATCGCGGGCGTCAAGGAAGCCTCCGGCAATTTCACCCAGATCATGGAGATTCTGCGCGACGCCCCGTCCGAATTCGAGGTGCTCTCGGGCGACGACGCCGTCACGTTGCCGCTCATGGCTCTCGGCGCGAAGGGCGTCATCTCGGTGGCCGCCAATCAGATCCCGAAAGCGATGCACGAGCTTGTCGGCGCCTGCGCTTGCGGCGACTGGGCCGCGGCACGGCGCGTCCATTACCGATATCTGCGTCTGATAAGCCTCAATTTCCTCGAAACCAATCCGATTCCCGTCAAGACGTCGCTCGCGCTCATGGGTTTGTGTGAGGAGAGTTTTCGCCTGCCGCTGACGCCGCCCGCCGATGCGACTCGCGAAGCGTTGCTCAAGGAGCTCAAGAGCCTGGGGATTGTGCCCTGAACACCGCGCCTGATCGTCGGATGGGAGACGACAAATACGGTTCAACTGTCGGGCAACGGGCGCGGGGCGCAAGCTCCGGATAAGGTGAAGGGCCTCGTCAAGAGACCCTTCACGCGCTAAAGTCGTCGGGCGGCGCGAATTCGGCCATGCGCGCCTCGTCAGTACCAGCAATCGCAGTCGTCCCAGTCGTCATAATCGTCCTCGACCAAGACCGCCAAAATAATCAGTCCTGTCAGGAGAAGGGCCACGCCGAGAATCACCAGCCCCTCATTGCCGCCTCCGCGCCGGTAATGTCCCGCCGTGACGTCCTCGACCTTGGAAGCGCGTGCCGCCAGCTCCGCCAGCTCCGCGTCGGAAAGGTGCGGGATCGCCGATTGAAGCCTGACGGGATCCAGGCCCATGGTGCGCGCCCGGGCTTGAACCTCAGGAACGCCCAGCGCTTCCTGAAACAGCCGGATACGTTGCTCGCGTGACTGGGCATTCTCGAGCAGGCGGGCGGCCATCTCGCTCTGTGAGACGATCCGCGGCGTCGCCTGGGCTAGAGGAATTCCGACATGAGAAAGGCCGATCGCCAGAGCGACGGCCAGTGTTCGACCGACCATGGTTCGCGCAATCATCGTTCATTCCCTCCTGGTCGCAAGCCCCGCACCCGAGATGGTTGGGAGCGCACGCCCGCCAAGAAGCAAGGCAAGCAATGTGCCAGCGAGGATTCCCTGTAACTCCTTCTGCCTGTGTGAATGAGCGCCGTGTCTCGCTGGAAGCGTCTTGTCATCGCCCAAGGACGTTTCCTTTCAAGCAGAGGACAACCCGCGGTATCATGGCGCCACCCGAATCCTCAATCGGGCGGGGGAGGAATGACGGCCATGCGTAGTCTGGGAGCCTTTCTGATCCTCGTCGGCATCAGCGGTTACATCTACTGCGCGTCTCAGCTCTCGAATGCGAGTCTAGTCCCGCCCGGGAGCTCCATCATGGAAACGTTGCGGTATCCGGCCGGCCAGATGGAGCTGGGACGATACGTCGCCGTCATCCTGGGCGCGATCGGCGCACTGCTCACTGTTTTGCCGAGAGAGCGCTAGACCGATTGAACCGACTCACGAGTTAGGACCGGAATCGGCGCGCCGGCCCGTTTCGTGCATCGCATGAGCGATCAAGGCGCACGGCGCTTGCGGGCCAGGCCGAGCGCTCGATAGATGCTCGCTGTCGCCTTGGAAAGATTGAGCGTATAGAAGTGGACGCCGCGAATGTCGCGCGCGACGAGTTCGCGAACCTGCTCGGTGGCCCACTCGATTCCGGCGCGTTCGAGCCGTTCGTCATCTTCCGCCAGCATAAACCGGTGGAGTAGTCCGGCGGGATAACGTGAGCCCAGGGCCAGCTCGGCCATCCGATGCATCGTCCGGCGCGAAGTGATCGGCATGATGCCCGCGAGTATGGGCACATGGACGCCGACAAGCGCGCATCGCTCGCAGAAGTCGAAGTAATCACGATTGTCGTAAAAAAGCTGCGTGCAGACGTAGTCCGCGCCGGCGTCGACCTTGGCCTTGAGATGCTCGATCTCCCTGAGACGGTTGGGGGTGTCGATGTGTCCCTCGGGATATCCGGCCACGCCGATGCCGATGTCGGGGAACTCGCGCTTGATGAACGCCACAAGCTCGGCGGCATAAGCGAAACCGTCCCGAGGAGGCACAAAACGTGTTTCGCCCAACGGAGGATCGCCTCTGATCGCCATGATATTGCGGATGCCGGAGGAGTAATACTTTCCGAGAATCGAGCCGATCTCGGCTCGCGATGCGCCGACGCAAGTCAAGTGCGCCACGACGGTCAAACCGAGGTCGCGCTGCATGCGCAGAACGACGTCGTGCGTCAGCTCCCGGGTCGAGCCTCCGGCCCCGTACGTGACGCTGACGTACGACGGTCCGAGCGGCGCCAGCTCCTCGATCGTCTGGTACAGCCTTTCCGCGCCGGCCGGCGTACGCGGCGGTGAAAACTCAAAGCTGAAGGCCGGCCGATCATGCTCCAAGATGTGGTTGATGTGTTCGACACGCGGGTAAGGATCTTTCGTCTCGCTCATGTCGCATGCTCCGCGCGGCGATTTTAACCGATTCACGGCGTCATCGAATCCTGCGTATCCTCGGAATCGAGCCGCCCAACGCGGCATATCGGGTGTCGGAGATCGACGCTCGGTTGTTGGAGCCTGCCTGCAATCCAGAACGGCGGTTGCTTACGTTATCATGAGCGGAGGTGATCATGCGCCGGTTGATGATTGGAACGCTTCTGCTCCTGGCTTCCGAAGCCCTGAATGCGGCCGAGCGGCTATCGCTCGAACTGGAGACGGGACCCGCCTGGAGCGGTTATAACGACGTCCGTATCCCCGGTGACGCTGGAACGCTCCTCTCGTTTTCGGAGGAATTGCAAACGCGGACGGCCGCATATCTCCGCGCCCAGGCCGTCTGGCGCATTGGACGACGGCACGCCATCCGATTCCTGGCGGCTCCTCTTCGTTTCGAGGCGGCAGGAAGCGTGGCCCGTCCCGTCCGTTTCGAGAACGCCACGTTCGAGGCGGGCGTGCCGCTCGTGGGCCGATATCGCTTCGACTCGTATCGCCTGACATACCGCCGCAGCATCCTCAGCCGCCCGCGCCTGGAGCTGGCCCTGGGCCTCACCGCCAAAATCCGCGACGCGACGGTGGAGCTGTCGGACGGCGCGCTCCGCGCCGAGAAAAGCAACATCGGGCCCGTGCCGCTTCTGCATTTCCTGGCGCGATACAAGGCCGCGGATCGAGTCTCGTTCATCCTTGAAGGCGACGCCGCCGCGGCTCCGCAAGGAAGAGCGGAAGACATCCTGGTCGCCGTCGAGTGCGCAGTCGGCCCGAAGCTCGCGCTGCGCGCCGGCTACCGACTGCTCGAGGGCGGCGCCGACAACGATGAGGTCTACACATTCACCTGGGTCAACTACGGCGTGGCCGGCCTCGTGCTGCGGTTTTAGGCGAAGCCGCCCGAAGCGATCGAGACGACCAGCATCGCTTCCCGACGCTTCCACGCCTTAAAGGATCGACTAGACGAGCCCCTGATCCATCATCGCATCGGCGACCTTGAGAAATCCCGCGATATTGGCGCCGTTGACGTAATTCCCCGGCGTGCCAAAGCGCTCGGCGGTCTCGACGCAAGCCTTATGAATGCTCTTCATGATGATATGCAGGCGGTTGTCCACTTCCTCGCGAGTCCAAGCGAAACGCATGCTGTTTTGAGCCATCTCGAGGCCCGAGGTCGCCACGCCGCCCGCGTTGGCCGCCTTGCCGGGACCGTACAGAATCCCGGCGTCGATGAATTGATTCACGGCCTCGCTCGTGGAAGGCATGTTGGCCCCCTCTCCCACGACGAAGACGCCGTTTCTCAGCAGATTGGCCGCGTCTTTGCCGTTGATCTCGTTCTGCGTCGCGCTCGGGAAAGCGCATTGCGCTTTGTGGTTCCAAAGCGGATTGTGGTCGAGCTTGGAATCGACGGGCGTGTAAACCGCCGTCTTGTGCTTGTCGGCGAATTCCTTGATCCGTCCGCGCCGGACGTTTTTGAGATCCATGACGAACCTCAGCTTTTCACGATCGATGCCGGCTTCGTCGTAGATGTACCCGCTCGAGTCGGAGAGGGTGACCGGCTTGGCGCCGAGGTCGAGCAGCTTCTCGATCGTGTACTGAGCGACGTTCCCGCTGCCGGAGACGAGACAGACCTTGTCCGCGAAGGTTTGTTTCCGGGTCTGCAGCATCTCGGCGGCGAAATACACGCATCCGTAACCCGTGGCTTCGGGTCGGATGAGCGATCCGCCCCAGCTCAGGCCCTTGCCGGTCAGGACGCCCGTGAACGCGTTGGTGATGCGCTTGTACTGCCCGAAGAGGAATCCGACCTCGCGTCCGCCCACCCCGATGTCGCCGGCGGGCACGTCGGTGTCGGCCCCGACATGACGAAACAGCTCGGTCATGAAACTCTGGCAGAACCTCATGACCTCGTTGTCGCTCTTGCCTTTGGGGTCGAAATCGCTCCCGCCCTTGCCGCCGCCCATGGGCAGAGTGGTGAGCGAGTTCTTGAAAACCTGTTCAAAGGCCAGGAACTTGAGGATCCCGAGGTTGACGGAAGGATGAAAACGCAGCCCGCCCTTATAGGGACCGATGGCGCTGTTCATCTGGATGCGGAAGCCGCGGTTGATCTGCACGCGACCTTGATCGTCGTGCCATGGAATGCGAAACATGAGAACGCGCTCGGGCTCGATGATCCTTTCAAGGATTTTGGCCTGACGATATTCGGGATGGCGTTCGAAAACGAGCGCCAGGGACTCAGCGACTTCCCGCACGGCCTGATGGAACTCGGGCTCGGCGGAATTCTTGGCTTTCACCTCGGCGAGCAGCGAACCAACGTAGTCGTTCATAATCATCCTCCATAATCGGGTCCGTGCGCCGACGGGACCCCGAGCAGTTTCATGTTTCGGCGCGCCGAAAAGCCCCGGCGGCTCGGAGCAGTCTTTATCTATTCGTCTGGAATCGGATCAGGCGCGCCGTTCCAGTCTCCTTGTTCCAGATACTCCGCGATGGCCCTTGCGGCACGACGTCCCTCGCCCATGGCGAGGATCACGGTGGCGGCGCCGAGCACGACGTCGCCGCCGGCGAAGACGCCCTTCATGGACGTCCGCTGCGTGTTCGGATCCACGACGATCCCGCCCCATTTCGTCGTGCGGATCGCCGGGCAAGATTCGGCGATCAGGGGATTCGGCTGGTTGCCGATGGCGACGATGACGGCGTCCACATCGAGCACGCGCTCGCTGCCCGCGATCGGCGCCGGGCGGCGGCGGCCGGAAGCGTCGGGCTCGCCCAGTTCCATGCGAATGACCTCGATGCCCGCGACCCAGCCCCGCTCGTCGCCCAGAACTCGAGTGGGCGCCCACCGAAGACTGAAGAGAACTCCCTCTTCCCTGGCATGGTGCACCTCCTCCCGACGCGCGGGCATCTCTTTCTCGGATCGGCGATAAACGATCGAGACCGTCTCGGCTCCACAACGAAGGGCCATGCGCGCCGAATCCATCGCCACGTTTCCGCCGCCGATGACCGCCACGCGACGGCTCCGGATCAGCGGCGTGTCCGAGGCCGGAAAATCGAAAGCGCGCATGAGATTCGTGCGCGTGAGGTACTCATTGGCCGAATACACGCCGCAGAGGCTTTCGCCGGGCACGTCCAGGAAGTTGGGCAGACCGGCGCCGGCGCCCAGAAACACGGCCTGATGCTCCGCCAAGAGTTCCTTGATTCTCACGGTCTTGCCGACGACCCAGTCGTAACGGAACTCGACGCCAAGCCGCTCGAGGTACTCCACCTCTCTTCGCACGATCTCCTTGGGAAGACGGAACTCGGGAATACCGTAGATCAGAACGCCGCCGGCGCGATGCAAAGCCTCGAAGACCGTCACCGCATGGCCCATGCGAACAAGGTCGCCGGCGACGGTGAGCCCCGCCGGTCCGGAGCCGACGACGGCGACGCTCTTTCCGGAAGACGGCTTCTTTTCGGGAAGGACATACCCGTGCCCGAGCTCCCAGTCGGCCACGAAGCGCTCGAGACGTCCGATAGAGACGGAATCTTCCGCGGATTTGAGCGCTTTCGTGACGGCGCAGGCCGCCTGGCACTGGTCTTCTTGAGGACATACGCGTCCACAGACGGCCGGCAGCAGGTTCTTCTCGCGTATGACGGCGGACGCGGACGCGAAATCGCCGTCAGCGACGGCGGCGACAAAGCGCGGAATGTCGATGCCGACGGGACACCCGGCCACGCACTTTGGATTCGCGCATTGCAGGCAGCGCGCGGCTTCGGCGCGGGCCTGGTCGGCGGAGAATCCCAGAGCCACCTCGTTCATGTTGCGGACGCGAGCGTCCGGACGCTGCTCAGGCATGGGCTGGGCGGGCAGCCTCAATCGATCCTTGGGCGACCTCGCGCGCCAGTCGGTCATCGGCGTGAAGGCTCCCGGGTGGCGTCGAGCCGGCAGCGGCGAGTCTCGAGGTAATCCTCGTAGGTTCCGCGTTCATGATCGAGATACATGGCCTGGCGTCGCATCATCAGATCGAAGTCCACCTGATGGCCGTCGAATTCGGGGCCGTCGACGCATACGAACTTTGTCCGTCCGCCGACCGCGACACGGCAGCCGCCGCACATGCCGGTGCCGTCGATCATGATGGTGTTGAGGCTGACGCGAGTCGGGATGCCCGCGTCACGAGTCAACGCCGCAACCATCTTCATCATGACGGCCGGACCGACGGCCACGACCTCGTCGATCGTCCGGCCGAGATCGAGCAGCCGCTGAAGGGCCGTCGTGACGAAACCTTTTTCTCCGCGACTTCCGTCATCCGTGACGATGACGGTCTCATGCGACGCGCGGCGCATCTCCTCCTCCATGATGAGCAACTCGCGCGTCCGCGCGCCCAGAATGGCGATGACGTGATTACCGAAGGTCTTATGAGCCTGGGCAATGGGATAAGCCGGAGCGATGCCGACGCCGCCTCCGACGACGGCCACTCCGCCGACCTTTTCGATCTTGGCCGGCACGCCCAGCGGACCGCACAGGTCGGCCAACCGCTCGCCCGCTTGCATGTCGGCCATGACGGCCGTGGTCTTGCCCACTTCCTGAACCACCAGCGTGACGGTCTCCGCCGAGCCGTCGGCGATGGTGAGAGGAATCCGTTCCGAATCCTCGCGCGGACGAACGATGACGAACTGTCCCGCGCGCCATGACCGCGCCACCTGCGGCGCATGAACCACATAGCGGTTCACGCGCGGAGCCAGCAAGCCCTTTTCAAGGATTCGAAACACGTCCGTCTCCATTCAGACCCGGAACGCCCCGTGGCGGGCCGCGGCTACTTTATTAGAAATACTGAAATCAACCTAGCGTGATCTCGAACGGTCCATGTCACGCCTCAAGGATACAATCGACTGATCAAATGAACAAGTATCAATATTCCTAATGCAGATGAACACTTGACGAAAGCGAGCGTCGTGGCGGGAAACGGCCGCGAACGCACGGTTCGACGATGTCGAGATTGCCGCCCGGTCCGCTCATGACCGAGACGTCTTGCTGGATTCAGGATTGCGTCGATTCCACGGGAGCGGCTTTTCTGCCGCCCGGTCCGGTCGGCTCGAAGTCGAATGCGAGCTTCAAGCCTTCGAGGCCGATCGTGGCCGTGCCGCCCCGCTCGAGGCGCCCGAAAAGAACCTCGTCCGTGAGCGGATCGCGGACCTCGGCTTGTATGACGCGCGCCAGCGGGCGGGCGCCGTACTTCGGGTCATAGCCCTTGCGCGCAAGATACGTCCGCGCCTGAGGCGTCAGCGTCAGGGCCACGCGCCGCTCGCGCAGTTGCGCCTCGAGCTGAAGGATGAACTTGTCGACGATCGTCTCCATGACCGCGGGATTGAGAGCCTTGAAGGTCACAACGGCGTCGAGACGGTTCCGGAACTCCGGCGTGAACAGCCGTTCAACGGCGGCCTTGCTCCGGCTCGCTTCGAGCGAGGCGTCCTTCCCGAAGCCGATCGACGTGGCGCTCATCTCCCGCGAACCGGCGTTCGAGGTCATGATCAAGATCACGTGACGAAAGTCCGCCTTGCGTCCGTTGTTGTCGGTCAACGTGGCATGGTCCATCACCTGCAACAGAATGCCGAAGAGGTCGGGATGAGCCTTCTCGATCTCGTCCATGAGCACGACTGCATAAGGGTGAGCCCGCACCGCGTCCACGAGCAGGCCGCCCTGCTCGAAGCCAACATAACCCGGAGGCGCGCCGATGAGCCGAGCCACGGCGTGCTTTTCCATGTACTCGCTCATGTCGTAACGGACGAACTCATTCCCCAGGTGCAGGGCGAGCTGTCTGGCCAACTCGGTCTTCCCCACCCCCGTCGGTCCGGTAAAGAGGAAGCAGCCGACCGGCCGCTCGGGCTGCCCGAGGCCCGCGCGCGAGCGCTTGATCGCCTGAGCGACAAGGCCCACGGCTTCTTCCTGACCGAAGACGACGCGCTTGAGCGCCTCCCCGAGCGTTCGCAGGCGCTCCTTGTCGGAGGCCGTAGCTTGTTTCTCCGGAATATGGGCCATACGCGCGACGACGCGCTCGACCTCGGCCACGTCGACGATCGGCTCGGTCTCGCCCGCCTCTCCGTGCGTCGCGACGGCCAGGCGCACCATCGCTCCCGCCTCGTCAAGAACGTCGATGGCGCTGTCGGGCAGCCGATAATCGCGCAGGTGCCGTCCGGCCAGCCTGGCGGCGGCCTCGACGGACGCCGCCGTGTATCTCACGCCGTGGTGCTCCGCGTAGCGCGCCTTCAAGCCCTTCAGTATCTTGATGGTCTCCTCGTGCGCGGGCTCGTTGACGATGATCTTCTGCACGCGCCTGAAAAGGGCGCGATCCTTCTCGATGTGCTTGAACTCCTCGAAAGTCGTCGACCCCAAAAGACGCAGATCCCCTTCCGAAAGAATCGGCTTGACCAGGTTGGCGAGGTCCATCGTTCCGCCGGTCACGGCGCCCGCTCCGACCATCGTGTGCATCTCGTCGATGAAAAGGATGGGGCGACGACGCTTCTTGAGAGCCGCGATCACCGCCTTGAAACGCTCCTCGAAGTCGCCGCGAAAGCGCGTGCCGGCCAGGAGCGCCCCCGTGTCGAGAGCGAAGATCTCCGAGCCTTCGAGTATCTCCGGGATGTCCGCCGCGCACAGGCGCTGAGCGAGCCCTTCGACCAGGGCTGTCTTGCCCACTCCCGCGTCACCGACGAAAACGGGGTTGTTCTTGCGCCTGCGACAGAGGATCTCCAGCGCGCGCTTGAGCTCCGACGTCCGACCGATGAGCGGATCGAGCTTGCCCTGGCGGGCGCGATCGGTCAGATCGACGGTGTAAGCCGCCAGCGGGTCGCGCACCTTGGGCTGTTCGTCTTCGGCCGCCGGCGCCGCCGGCGCCTCTCCTTCGTCGTCGAGCGGAATCTTGGCCACGCCGTGGGAAACGAAGTTCAGCACGTCGAGTCGCGTGACGCCATGAGCGGCAAGGAGCTGGGCGGCGTGCGTGCGCGGTTGCTGCAGAAGCGCAGCGATGAGGTCGCCGACGTCGGCCTCGCCGCGCCCCGAGCTCTGAACGTGCAGGATGGCCACCTGGAGCACGCGCCGGAAAGACAGCGTCTGTATCGGCGTCTGGGACGCGTCGAGGGGCAGCCTTTCGAGCACCTGATCCAGGTAGACGTCGAGCTCCTCGCGCAGGCGCTTCACGTCGGCGCCGGATGCGAGCAGGATCCGGGCGGCGCCCTGGTCCTGCGCCAGGGCGAAAAGCAGATGCTCGAGCGTCAGATGCGCATGGCGTCTCGTGACCGCCTCGCGATAAGCGATCTCGAGCACTCCCTCGACGGCAGCGCTGAACACGGCTCTCAGGCCTCCTCGATCGTGGCACGCAGGGGAAAGCCTCTTTCCCGCGCCAGATCATGGACGAAGGCGACCTTCGTCTCCGCCTCCTCGAACGTATACGCGCCGCAGACGCCGCGCCCGTGAGTGTGCACGTGCAGCATGACACGGTAGGCCTCATGCCGGCTCTTGGAAAAGATCGTTTCCAGGATCTCGATGACGAACTCCATCGTCGTGTAGTCGTCGTTCAGGAGAACGACGTGATACATTCGCGGCTCGTCGACGTCCGGCCGGGATTTCTCGATGACCGCCGTTCCGGTCTCGCTTCTCGGGCGCGCCATGTCCATAGTGTGGCCGCAAAAAGGCCGCTTGACAATCCTGGCGGCGCCTCGGACGGGAAAGGCCGCGCGCGGGATCGGTCGCAACGGGCGTCATGCCCCAAAAGGAGGCCGACCCGAGTATCATGGACGATGGCGCACGGCTTCATATGGCCGGAATGCATGAGGAGGAGGACGAATCTCCGTGAATGGCATGAACGCAGCAACGCATGGCGGGAAGGCGCTCATCGCGCTCGTCGTCCTGACTCTTGTCGGATGCCGCGCCTCGACGCGTGTGAATGCGCCTCCGCAAGCGCCTTCTCCAGCTCCAACGATCTTGACGACGCCGTCCGATCCCGCGCCGGCAGATCGAAATCCGCAGGAAGGATCGAACGCGCAGGACGTCGCCGATCCCAACGACTTGAACGACGTCGATATCAACGCCGAGGAAGTCGCGTTGCCCGAGGGTTCCACGCCATCCGCGGAGGCTCTGCAGAAAGAGGCTCTCGACCTGTGCCAGTCGGCGGAAGAACGTCTCGATCGCGGAGAGGTTGAAGAGGCGATCGCCGCGGTCGATCGGGCTTACGAGCTGATGCTCGCGCTTCCGAACAACGGTGACGGAGCCTATCTCCAGGCCAAGGAGGACATCCGCCGCCTCGCGGCCAAGATCGTCTTGCGACTCTATGATCGTCGCGCGTCGGCGGCCGCGCCTCTGACTTCCTGGGATCTCGGCCTGCCCCTTGTCGACAACGACCATGTCCGGCGCGAGATCGCGAGCCTGACGACCGTGGAGTGGAACGATTTCGTCGCGGGCTATCGACGATCGGGCCAGTACCGCCCGATGATTCTCGCCAAGCTGAACGCCGCCGGCCTGCCGAGTCAGTTGAGCTGGCTCCCGCTCGTCGAAAGCTGCTTCAAGGTGCGCGCCCTCTCGCGGGCTGGAGCTTTCGGTTTGTGGCAATTCATCGCATCCACGGGCTTGCGTTACGGGTTGAGCCGCGACAGATGGATCGACGAACGCCTCGATCCCGAGAAATCCACCGACGCCGCCATCGCCTATCTCGCCGATCTGCATGGTCTTTTTGGAGATTGGTCCAAGGCGCTGGCCGCCTATAACTGCGGCGAGGCGCGGGTTCTCAGGTTGCAGGGCCGGTCATCCGACCGCTATTTCGATTTCTGGGATCTCTACGAGCATCTCCCCCGCGAAACGCGACGCTATGTCCCGCGCCTCATCGCCGCTCTTCTGATCATCGAGAATCCAGGAAAGCACGGAGTGAGCCTTCCCGAACCGCTCGCGCCGACCGACGGCTGGACGCACGTGCGAGTCGAACGCTCCATCGCGCTGGACCGCCTCGACCAGGCGCTTGGCCTGGAACAGGGCACGCTTCGCGCGCTGAATCCGGAGCTGCGTCACGGTTCCACGCCGCGGCGCGCCTATGATCTCAAGGTTCCCGCGGATCGGAGCGAGAGCGTCGCCGCGCACGTGTCCCGGCTCCCCGAATGGAGCCCTCCCGCGCCGCGACACGCCGTGCATCGTGTCCGGCGCGGAGAAACGCTCTCGCAAATCGCCCGGCGCTACAGGACGAACGTCACGGCCATCATGCGATTGAATCGCGTCCGCAGCGCGAACCGCATTTGGCCCGGACAGCGCCTGCGCATACCGCTCCGAGGAGCCCGCTGACGCGTCGTGTGCAAGCGCCGGAACACGACAATCGCGGCAAACGCCGGTCCTTGACAGCGCCGGATCGAGCGGCGTAGTCTGACCCGGATCCTCGGTTCGATCACGGGCAGCCGGGCTCTCCCCCGAGGACGAATGACGCTGGCGACCCGTAATCATGTCCGCGGTGTAACGAAGGATTTTACGAATGACAAGATCTTTATCCTTGCTTAAAAGAGGAGCCGTCAACTACTGCTCCGGCCGCCCACTCTGCGTTTCGTTCGAGGTGACGCGTAACTGCAATGCGCGCTGCCGGCATTGCCATCTCGGCGAGCCGATCGACGAAGAGCGCGCCGCGCCGGAAGTCTTCGGCAAAATCTGCCGCGAGCTGAAACCGGTCGTGGCCCAGGTCTCGGGAGGCGAGCCGTTGCTGCGGGACGACATCGAGGCGATCGTGGGCGCCTTGCGGCGTAAAAATCGCGCGCCCGTCGTCGTGCTGACGACGAACGGCTCGCTGCTCACGCCCGACAAGTATCGCCGGCTGTTCGACGCCGGCGTCGACCACTTCTCGATTTCCTGCGATTTTCCGGACGAACGTCACGACGAGTTCCGCAAGATCCCCGGCCTGTTCGGCCGCATCAAAGATCTGCTCGGATCGTTGAAGGCCAACGGGAGGCATGCCGTGACGCTCGCGTGCGTCGTTCATCGTGAAAACCTCCGCGACCTTCTCGACATCGCCGAGCTGGGACGGAAGTGGGGCGCGCACGTCAATTTCAGCGCCTATACGTGGCTGCGCACGAGCGAGCGGGAGCTTCTCATTCCTCCCGAAGAGCTGGCCGAGCTGAAAACCGTCATCGCTCGCCTGCGCGAGCACAAACGCCGATATGGCGTCGTCCGCACGTCCGATTTCGTGTTCCGCAAGATGATCGAGTATTTCGAGCACGGCGCGCTGCCCGGATGCCGGGCGGGAGAGCGCTTCCTCGTCGTCAATCCCGACGGCAGCCTCTCTCCTTGCGGCCTGATCATGGGCGAGTACCGATCTCAACGTGAAGTCGTGGAACGGTTTTCAAGGCAAAACACTTGCGCCGACTGCTACACGAGCATTCGCGGCAACTCGGAGAAACCGGCGCGCTACCTCATCATGGACAATCTCGGAGGACACTGATCTCCTTGAACGCGCCGCTCGATGCCGCGCACGCACCGACACCGCCGGCGCTGGGTTCGCGGCGTCGAAGAACGCTGAAGCTGCGCGCGCTTCTGCTGGCGGCGCAAATCAGCCTGGTCGTCGTTCTGATCGTTTGGTGGCTCGTGTTCGATCCCATCTGGAACAGCCGCAGTCTGTGGGCGCTCTTTTTCTACTGCTTTCCATCGGAGTTTCTCCTGGCCGTCGTGCCGCACGAGCCGGCGATTCTGCACTTCGCCAAGCTGTACGAGCCGCATACGGTCGCCCTGATCTCGAGCGCGGGCACCGTGCTCACCGAGGCGGCCAACTACCATGCCTTGCATCTGGTCGCGAATGGAAGCGTCCTGCGCGAGCGCATCCGCGGCCGGACGGTGACGCGCGTCGTCGCTCTGTTCTCGCGAGCGCCGTTTACCGCGCTCGTCGTCGCAGGCGTCTCTCCCCTGCCGTTCTACCCGTTCCGCGCCCTGGCGACGCTGGCGCGATATCCGTTGGGTCGCTACCTCCTCGCCGTCACGGTCTCGCGAACCGTGCGTTTCTATCTTCTCGCGCTTCTGGGCAGAGCGTTGGCGCTGCCCGGATGGACACTCGTCGCTCTCTTTGCCGCGCTGACGCTCGCCGGAGTCATTCCGGCGCTGCGGCACGCCCGCCGACGATGAGCGAGACGACGTCTCCGGGACGCGTCGCGGCGGACGCCCCGGAAGCGCCGCGCGCCCTCTCGGCCGGCGTGTTCGTTGTCGATCGTGAAGAACGCATCGTCTTCATGGATCCCGCGGTCGCCAGCCGCGCATCGACCGCGCGCTTTAGAGGAGATTGCGCGCTCGAGCCGCGGAACAGAGTTGGTCGCGAAAACTCGGATGCGCGATGGCGATCAGCTCCCTGGAACGTTCGCGAAGACTCTTGCCGTGAAGCGAAGCGACGCCGTATTCGGTCACGACGTAGTGGACGTCGGCGCGCGTCGTCACGACGCCCGAGCCCTCGGCCAGCGTGTCCGTGATGCGCGATATCGCGCCGTCTTTGGCCGTGGCCGGAAGGGCGATGACCGGCTTGCCCCCTTTCGAGCGCGAGGCGCCGCGAATGAAGTCGAGCTGTCCGCCGAATCCCGAATAGATCGACGCGCCGATCGAATCGGCGCACACCTGCCCGGTGAGATCGACGGCGATGGCGGAGTTGATCGCCACCATTTTCTCGTTCTGGGCGACGATCAGCGGATCGTTCACGTAGTCGCTCGGGTGAAACTCGATCGACGGATTGTTGTCGAGAAAATCGAACGTCTTTTTCGATCCAAGGACGAAGGAAGCGATGATCTTGCCGCGATGGAGGGTCTTGGCCTCGTTGGTCACGACTCCGTTCTCGAAAAGCTCCACCATGCCGTCCGAGAACATCTCGGTGTGAATGCCGAGATGGCGCTTGTCGGTGAGCGAGAGCAGGACCGCGTCCGGTATCTCGCCGATGCCCATCTGCAACGTCGCGCCGTCCGCGATCAACCCGGCGATATGCCGGCCGATACGCAGAGCCGTGTCGCCCACCTCGGCGCGTTGCGGCAGCTCGAGGATCGGCCGGTCGACCTCGACGACCTGCGTGAGCTTCGAGACATGGATGAACGCGTCGCCCAGAGACCGCGGCATGCGCCGGTTGACAAGGGCGATCACCACGGCCGCGCGTTCGGCCGCGGCTTTCGTGCTGTCCACGCCGACGCCGAACGAACAAAATCCATGCTCGTCTGGCGGCGTAATGTGTATCAGAGCCACGTCGACCACGAGGCGCCCCGAGGCGATCAGGCGCGGAACCTCGGAGAGATGAATCGGAACGAAGTCGGCGCGCCCCTCGTGAATCGCCTGACGAACGTTCGCGCCGATGAAAAGCGCGCGGTGGCGGAACGAGCCGGAGTAGCGCGGCTCGACGTAGTCCGCGCACCCGAAAGTCAGGAGGTGCGAGACCTCGACGTCCCGCAACTCGCCGGCGCGCGCCACCATCGCGCGCACGAGCTCTTCGGGATTGCTGCAGCCCGCGTGAATCCAGACGTGATGTCCCGAGCGAATGTGACTGACGGCGTCCGCCGCCGTGGTCACGCGCCGTCTATACGTCTCAAACCAGTGCACCCTGCTCCCCCAATTCGATGGGCAAGGTTTCGAGAGGCGCGTTGAAAACGCGCGCCAGCGTCTCTTGCACGCACTTCCCGCGGTACAAGTAAGCTCCGGCGCGCAGATCGGAGACGACCGCGAGAGCGCGGTCCACGCCCATGTCCGCGATCTGGAGGATGTAAGGCAGAAGCGCGTTCGAGAGAGCCTGGGTCGAGGACCGCGCGACGACAGATGGAATGTTCGGGACGCAAAAATGCAGGATGCCGTCCAGCTCGTACGCCGGATGCGGAAATGACGTGGGCCGAGAAGTCTCGAAACAGCCGCCCATGTCGATCGCCAGATCCATGATGACGCTGCGCGGCTCGAGCAGCTTGAGCATGTCGCGCGTGACGAGCACCGGCGCGCGCCGGCCGCGCACGGCCGCGGCGCCCAAAACGAGATCCGCTCGAGCCAGGGCCGCCTCGATGTTCGGCCGCGTGGCGAGCAATGTCCGCACCGATCGATCGGCCGCGCAGACCGCGTCGCGCAGGTGTTCGACGCTGACGTCGAGAAGCGTGACCTGCGCGCCGGCGCCCAAGGCCGCTCGCGCCGCCGAACGCCCGAGAACGCCGGCGCCCAAAATGACGACATCCGCGGAAGGGACGCCCGGCGCGCCGCTCAAGAGAATCCCCTTCCCGCCGAACTCGTTGAGCAGATAATTGCCGCCGATCGTGATCGCCAGACCGCCGGCGATCTCGGACATGCTCGTCAGAACCGGCGCGCGTCCGTTGCGGTCGACGATCGCTTCCGTGGCGATGGCCGTGATCTCGCGCGCCTGCAAGGCGCTGAAATCCTCGGGGCGCGCGGTCGGCAACGCCCAGAAAGCGAGAACGACCTGCCCCGGGCGGAAGATCTCGTGATCCGCGGACTCGGGCGCGCCGACGCCGACGATCAGATCGGCGCGTCCGAACAATTCGAGTCGGCTGTAAACGACGGTCGCGCCGGCCGACTCGTAGTCCGCGTTGTCGTGACCGGCTTCGACCCCGGCGCCGTTCTCCACGATGAGGCGGTGGCCTTTCTGGACCAACGCCTTGACGGCCAGCGGCGCCAGCGAAACCCTGTGTTCGCGCAGCTTCGTCTCACGCGCCACGCCGACGCTCATCAACGACGCTTCTCCCGCGCTGACGCGCTTCCTGGCCTCGACTCGTTCGTCACATCCTGCCTGTCGTCGCAAACGACCGGCCTACGCTGATCCATACGTATCCGAATAATATCACCGCCTCATCGAGAAGAAGACGCCTCATGCGCCGATGCATGCGCGCAGGAGGCGCGCGAGATGCGGAAGCGTCGCGAGATAAAGGCCGGAAACGACGCAACGAGCCCCAGGACGCGACCGACGCCGACGAACGAGCGCCAGCGCCGCCCCTCCCAGCAGTCCCAGTGCCGCCCAGGAAGATGCTGATATCCATGGGGCGATGCGTGACGGCGCGGTGTGAGCGATCAGGCCGAGCGATGTCGTGATGAAAGCCAGCACGATGCCCGGCGGCAGCAAGCCGGGCGGGCCGATGACGCCCGCGAGATCGGAGGCGCGCAGGCACAGATAAGCGGCCAGCGCGTCCAGTTGTCGATCCTCGTGAATGACGCAGAGAAGAAAATCAACCATCCTCAACTCGACGTCGATGGCGACGCCATGATCGAACGGTCTCGCCGAGACGAAACCAAAGAAACCATGACGCAAGAGCCCTGATTGCGCGGATTCTCGACCCTTGAAAACCACGATGCGCCGCGGCGCGCCGGCGGATCGAACCTGGAAACCAAGAGCATTCAATCTATCCGAGATCTGCGCCCAGACCGCGCTCTCGGTCTCGTCGCTCTGGCCGCGTTCCCTCGATATGAGCTCCTCGACCCAGAGCCGGGATCTCAAGCCGCCGGATCCGACGGCGGAGACCAGCAGCAGCGCCAGCGGCGTCACCGTGAGAGACACGAACGCCAGGAGCAGAATCGGCCATTCTTCAAAGACGGGCTCGATGCCGGAAGCCAGCAACGAGCGCAACGCAAACGGAGAGACGGCCAGGAACGGCAGCGTGAGATTCCAGACAAGCGTCTCCGTCCGTGATCGATTTATCGGGCCGTCTCCTTTCGCGAACGATCTTACGCCTCGCCCGCTCCCTTGCCGAGGAACTTCATGATTCTCGCGATCAGCTCCTTCGCGCCGAAAGGCTTCGTGATGTAGTCGTTGCATCCGGCGGCGACGGCGCGCTCTCGATCCGCCTCACCGCCCGACGTCGTCACGATGATGATCGGGATCTCGCGCGTTTCGGCGTCGCTTTTCAACCGTCGACATACCTCGAAGCCGTCCATGAGCGGCATGCGAAGATCGAGGAGTATGAGATCCGGACGCCGCGCGAGGGTCATCCGAATGGCCTGCTCGCCGTCGCCGGCCGCCAGCAGCTCGAACGGCATCCCGGCCAGGTAGGTCTTCTCCACCATGAGAACCGTGCTGGAGTCGTCGACCAGCAAGATCTTCTTGCACGCGCCCATCGTCATTCTCGCGAAACACTGATCGTTGACGGCGAGTTTACACCAGAAACGACAATCCAACGGCCGCCGCGCGCTCAGACCGGAGGATACTCCGACAGCTTTCTGTCCGACGCCAACCAGCGTTCCAGCCAGAGCTGCAAGTGGGGAGCCAGGTTGAGGAAGCTCACGCCGATCGTCGCCTCCTTGCGCCACTCCATGCGCGCTTCGATCTCGAACTGCTGAAAGCTGGGCGGCAGCCGTAAGGACAGGCGGAGCGTTCGCCCCTCCGCCAGGGACGTTTCCGGAAGCGCGCCGACGTCGACCCGCGCTCCGTTCCGGCTCAACTCCAGCAACTGACCGGAGAACGACGGCCGTCCCTTGCTGGTCAGGAAAACGACGTCGCCGATCATCGCCCGGCGGGGCTCGCTGCGGCGCTCATCGTTCGCGGAGCGCTGAGGAGCAACGGGCGTCTCGATCAGGCGACGGCATGCGCTCAGCAGCGAATGGGGAGAAATGGGCTTCGTCAGATGTCCGCGAACGTGATGACTCAGGATCGCGAGGGACTCCGGGGAAGAGTAAGGCGCGGAGACGGCGATCACCGGCGGCGGAGTCGCCAAGCGCCACAACTCTTCGAGAATCGGCCATTCGTCCAGCACCAACAACTCCACGTCAAGCACAATGAGATCCGGATAACCGATCTCGATGCGCTCCCGGGTCAAGCTCGGGAAGGTGACGAGTCCCACGGCGAATCCCGCGCCAGCCAGAACGTCACGAATCAGGCTTCCTGTTTCATGATCGTCGCTGACGACAAGGGTTCTTTTCTGTTCGGTTCCGGGCATCGAAGCGCATCCATGACCGCGTGACAGAATTTGGCTCTCATTGTACTCCTGAAAGCCGCGTTTCTGAGTTGACTTGATGCGAAGCACGACGTAGCTTTTTTCGAGAGTCGCCTGTCCCGAGAATCAACACGCTTCAATCGCCGGCGTCGTCAAGGACATTGCCCCGCGCAAGCCGATCATCCTTCTTGTCGATGAGGACATGACGCAGACACCGAGCTGCGTGGATCTCGTCATGCGCAAGCCGTTCGATGCGGCGACCTTTAGCCAGGCGATCCAGACCCTCATCCGGCCGACCTTGCGATTGTTCTGAGCGCTCCAGACGACACAAGCGCCATATCCACACGACGCAAAGGCGCGAAGTCGCGGAAGCGCACGGGGACGCGCTTAGTGACGTTCAGGGGCCGGAGTCGCTCCAATCGTCGGCGGAAGCGCCCTAACGTCTTCTCTTTGTCAATGACCGAGCGCCCTGGTCACGAGAGCCTGCGCCTCTTCCTGAATCCGTCGAAGATGTTCCGGACCGCGAAAGCTTTCGGCGTAGATCTTGTAAACGTCCTCCGTGCCGGAAGGACGCGCGGCGAACCATCCGTCAGCCGTCATGATCTTGAGACCGCCGATCGGCTCCTCATTCCCCGGCGCCCTGGTCAGCACGTTCTCTATGGGCGAACCGGCCAACTCCTTGGCGTCGACCTGCGCGGACGTGAGACGCGCGAGCGCGGCTTTCTGCTCCGGCGTCGCGAGCGCATCGATTCGTTCGAAAACCGGCGCGCCATGAACGCGCGCCAGTTCCCGATACAGCTCGCCGGGATCCTGGCCCGAGACCGCCGTCATCTCGGCGGCCAGCAATCCGAGGAGAATGCCGTCCTTGTCCGTGGTCCAGACCGCGCCGTCACGCCGCAAGAACGACGCTCCGGCGCTTTCCTCGCCGCCGAAGCCCAGTTCGCCCGACAAGAGCCCCGAAACGAACCACTTGAATCCGACGGGGACCTCGACCAGTCGGCGTTGCAGGCCGCGCGCCACGCGATCGATAAGGCTGCTGCTCACCAGGGTCTTGCCGATCCCGGCCGTCTTCGGCCAATCGGGCCGATGCCGGAAAAGGTAAGCGATCGCCGTTGCAAGATACTGATTGGGGCTCAGCAGTCCCGCGCCCGGAACGACGATTCCATGTCGATCGGCGTCGGTGTCGTTCCCGACGGCGACCTGATAGCGGTCGCGCAGGCCGATCAATCCCGCCATGGCGTGCGGCGAAGAGCAGTCCATGCGGATCTTGCCGTCCCAGTCGAGGCGCATGAACGAGAACGTGGGATCCACGCGCGCATTGACGATCTCCAGGGCGAGGTGATAACGCTCGGCGATGCGCGCCCAGTAGGCGACGCTCGAGCCGCCCAAGGGATCCACGCCGATGCGAACGCCGGCGGCATGAATGGCCGCGACGTCGACCACGGCCGGAAGATCCTCAACATACCGGCCCAGATAATCATGACGCCTCGTCGTCGGCGCGGACCGCGCTTTCTCATAAGGCACGCGCCGAACGCCTTCGAGATCGTCCTCGATCAGCGCGTTGGCGCGCCGCTCGATCCATCTCGTGGTCTCGGCGTCGGCCGGTCCGCCATGGGGCGCGTTGTACTTGAAGCCGCCGTCCTCGGGAGGATTGTGCGAGGGCGAGATGACGATCCCGTCGGCGCGCGCCGCGGAACGGCCGCGATTCCATGACAGGATGGCATGCGAGATCACGGGCGTCGGCGTATATCCGTCGTCCGCGTCCAGACGCACGTCCACGCCGTTGGCGGCGAGCACCTCGAGCGCGGCGCGATGCGCCGGCTCCGATAGCGCATGCGTGTCCCGCCCCAGGAAAAGCGGCCCGCCGACTCCCCGCATCGCACGCTGCTCGCAAATCGCCTGGGTGACGGCGACGATGTGCGCCTCGTTGAAGCTGCCGCGCACGGACGAGCCACGATGGCCCGACGTGCCGAACGAAACGCGCTGCGCGCTCGCGGCCGGATCCGGCCGCTCCGTGTAAAACGCGGCGATCAGGCGCGGCACGTCCGTGAGATCGCGCCATTCGGCCGGCTGGCCAGCGCGGGGGTGAACGCTCATGAGTTCCTCCTCGATTGACGTACGGCCATGACCGATATTACCGCGCTTGACTTGCCCGATCCGAACGGAGAGTATTCTGCATCTTTTGCGCCGGGACGGGCCAATGCCATCCGGCTCTGGTTCGAGAGAGGAGAATCCCGATGAAGTCGCCGCGTGTTCTATTGCCGTGGGAAGAGATGCCTCGCCAGTGGTACAACGTTTACGCTGACGTTCCGGACGCCGCGACGCCGGTCCTGCATCCGGGCACGATGCAGCCGGTCAAGCCCGACGATCTGGCGCCCCTCTTCCCCATGGCCGTAATCGAACAGGAGGTCTCGCGGCAACGTTGGATCGACATCCCGCAGGAAGTCCTGGAAGTTCTCGCGCTCTGGAGACCCACGCCGCTCCATCGCGCCAGGAATCTCGAGAAAGCTCTGGAAACGCCGGCCCGTATCTATTACAAGAACGAGTCCCAGAGCCCTCCCGGAAGCCACAAGCCCAATACCGCCGTGGCCCAGGCCTATTACAACAAGCGCGAGGGCGTGAAGCGCATCGCGACGGAGACGGGCGCCGGCCAGTGGGGCAGCGCGCTTTCCTTCGCCTGCGCCCAGTTCGGCCTGGAGTGCATGGTCTACATGGTGCGCGTCAGTTTCGATCAAAAGCCCTACCGCAAGTCGATGATACAGACCTGGGGAGCGAACGTCGTGGCGAGTCCGTCTCGATTGACCAAGGCCGGCCGGACCGCTCTGGCCAACGACCCCGACTGCCCGGGCAGCCTCGGCCTGGCCATATCCGAGGCTGTCGAGGATGCGTTCGGTCGTGACGACACGCACTACTCGCTGGGCTCGGTCCTGAGCCACGTGATCTTGCATCAGACAATCGTCGGCCTGGAGACAAAGAAGCAGCTCGCCGCCGCCGGCGAGCGACCCAACGTGCTCATCGGCTGCGTCGGAGGCGGATCCAACTTCGGCGGATTCGCCATGCCCTTCATCCCGGACAAGCTTGACGGCCAAGACCTTCGAATCGTGGCCGTGGAGCCCGAATCGTGTCCGAGCATCACGCGCGGCCAGTATGTTTTCGATTACGGCGACACGGCCGGCATGGCCCCCATCGTCAAGATGCACACGCTCGGTCACACCTTCATGCCGCCGCGGATTCACGCCGGCGGGCTCCGATATCACGGCATGGCGCCGCTCATTTCCGCCCTCGTCGAGAAAAAGCTCATCGAGGCCACGGCGCGTCATCAGAAGACCTGCTTCGAGGCCGCCATTCAATTCGCGCGCACCGAGGGCATCATCGTGGCGCCCGAGACTTCTCACGCCGTGCGCGTCGCCATCGATGAGGCGCTTGAATGCAAAAAAACGGGAGAGGCCAAGGTCATCGCCTTCAATCTCTCGGGACACGGCCACGTCGACATGGCCGCGTATGACGCCTTTTTCTCGGGCAAGCTCGAGGATTACGCCTATCCCGAAGAGGCCATCCGCGAAGCGATGAAATCCGTGCCGGAGGTCAAGCTTTAGGAACGCGCCCTGCTCGTGGCTCGTCCCTGGTAGAAACACAAAGGACGTCACACGAGGTTGCTCAACGAACCTCGCGGGGCATCCCTCAGGCGCTGTATGCCTTTTCCTCCGCGCCTTCACGATTTTGCTTTTTCCCCCAAGTTGACGCACGGCGCCGCCAAAGGGCGCGTCTTCGCGGCCTGGCGGCCATGCTGCGACTTGACATCAAACGCTCGTGCTCGTGACAGCGTCCTGAGGGCGTCTCGCTTAGAATGAGATGGCGTCATACAGGAGTCCGCGGCCTTGAACGACCGGAGACCAAAACCGTCGTTGTTCCACCGGCAGCGATCATCTCCACGTTTCGCGCCCGGATCGCGCCCACGCAACCGCGGTCAACGCTTGGCGGCGGCGGGCGGAAACAGACTCCGCCCCCGCGAAAGCAACGGCAACCGCGCCGCTCCAGAAGTCTCCATGCGAATCCTTCTCGGCTTAGCCATGGCCTTTTTCGGAATCTTGTCGCAGGCGCGCACGGCCAAGGCCGCGTGCGGCCCATCATGGATCCTGGCCCGGCTCCGGCCCGAGCTGGCGGCCGAGGCCGAGGCCGCATGGTCTCCGCGACTCGCCGCAATACGCCACGAGAGCCTGTCCTCGGAACGTCTGGCGTCCTTCGCTGAACGTCATGCGGTGGTCGCGCTCCGACCTCTGCATCCGGCGCTCTTGCGAGAAAGGAAACGCCGGCCCGGCCTGAGCTCGCGCGACCAGGCCGAGCGCGTGCGCGCCCGATTCGCGTCGCGCGCGCTGCGCCATCGCGGCGAACTCCATCCGCCTTCACTGGCGCGAACATGGATGCTGTTCCTTGACGTCGAAGACGACGATCTCCCGCTCGCGCTGTCACGCCTGGCGCAAGACCACGAAGTCGAATTCGCCGAGCGCGACCGCCGCCTGCGAACAGCCGCGATTCCGAACGATCCCTACTTGATAAGGAAGGGCGGTTGGGGCCAACCTTACGAGGATCTGTGGGGTCTGCGCAAGATCTCCGCGCCTTCCGCCTGGGACGTGACGCGCGGTGATGGAATCGTCGTCGCCGTCATCGATTCGGGCGTCGACCGCGACCATCCCGACCTCGCCGCCAACATCTGGATCAACGCCTCTGAAATCCACGGAAACGGCCGCGACGACGACGGCAACGGCTACGTCGACGACGTTCACGGCTGGGATTTCGTGGGCGCCCGCTGCGCCGACCCGGCCGAGGACAACGACCCCGCGGATCGACAAGGTCACGGCACGCACGTCGCGGGCACGATCGCCGCCACGGGCGACAACACCCGAGGCATCGCCGGACTGGCCTGGGAATCGCAAGTCATGGCGATCAGGGTGTTGGATGACGCCGGCGACGGACGGGATTCACTGGCGGCGCGCGGAATCGTCTACGCCGCCCGGAACGGCGCGGATGTCATCCTGCTTGCGTGGAACGGAACGGGAACATCGCGCTCCCTGGCGGAGGCGCTGGAATACGCCCACCAACTCGGGACGGTCATCGTCGCCGCCGCCGGCAATGAAAGCGACGCCGAACATCCCCGCCATCCGGCGTTCTTGCCGCACGTCATCTCCGTCGGCGCGAGCGATCCCGAGGACCGGGTCGCCGTTTTCTCGCGCTCCAGCGCCGCCCTCGACGTCGTCGCTCCCGGCGTGGACATTCTCTCGCTGCGCGGCGCCGAAACGGCGATCGGCGATCCCGTGGGCGAGCGCTATGCGCGCGCCAGCGGGACGAGCATGGCCGCCGCGCACGTCTCGGCTCTGGCCGCGCTCCTTCTCGCCGGCCATCCGGACCTCTCTCCCGAAGCGGTGCGGCAGATCCTGCGAACGACCGCCCGCGACATCGAAAAACCGGGCGCGGACGATCGCTCCGGGCAAGGCCGCGTCGACGCCCGCCGGGCGCTCGACGCCAAAGGCGCTCTCGACTCTCGCATTCTTGATCCCCCGGAGGGTGCTGCGCTGCGCGGAGTCGTGAACGTCCGCGGCCTGGCCGCGGGCCCCGGGTTCCGGCGTTATGTCCTGGAGTACGGCCGCGGTTCGCGCCCGCGCTCCTGGCGTCTTCTTCACGAAAGCTCGCAAACGGCCAAAGGCGGAGCGCTCGGCGTCTTCGATGCGCGCGCGCTGCCCGACGGCGATTACACGCTTCGGCTGTCGGCCTTTGACGACGCGGGAAGAACGTTCGCCGATCAGGTCTGCGTTCGGGTCGACTACGTCGCGATCACGGCGCCGCCGCCGGCGCGGCGGCTGAGCGCGACGCCGGTGCTCCGCGCCGGCGGCCGCGTTCCCATCAGGGGCACCGCCACCGGACCGTCCTTCCACGGTTACGACCTGACATGGACGCGGGGGACGCGGCCGACGGGCGACTGGTCTTCGCTGGGCGTAACGCTCGCGGGCGAAGGGCGGCGCGAGACGGAGAACGCCCGACTCGCGCACTGGGACGTGCCGCAAGTCGAGCAGGCGGACTACTACAGCCTGAGGCTCAGGGCGCATAACGAGCGATTCACGAGCGAGGAGACGATCGTCGTCTACGTCGAGCCTGATCTTCTTTTTGACCGTGAGCCGCGCCGGCTGAACGCCGCGCCGGCGGCGCACGGAGGCATGGCGATCGTCAAAGACGCCGGCGGCGAGCCGCGCGTCGTTCTGGCGACGATCGACACGCCGCGCCACGATCTGCCCGCGAGGCTTCATTTCTTACCGTTCCATTCGGCGCCGCCCGTTTCCCTGGACCTCGCCCGCGCCGCCTTTCTTCGGCCCGCGGTCGGAGATTTTGATCCGTGCGCCGGCGACGAGACGATCGCGACCGACGCCCATCGATTACGCATCGTGCGCGGCGACGGCCGGAGCGTGTTCCTCGCGTCCGCCATTGCGATCAATTTCCAGATGGCGTTGCCCGTGCTCGAAGATCTTGACGGATACGGCCAGACCGAGCTTCTGGCGTTGGGGAGCGATCATGGGGCGCGCATGGCCCATCTCCATGCCTGGCGCCTTGGAGGCGCGCCGATCGCCGGCCGCTTCCCGATCTCGATCGCGGATCATAACGACTCGCTGTCGCACTCTCCCGCGCCACGCGTGCTCGCCGCCGATTTCGACGGGGACGGCCGAAAGGAGATCCTGATCGTCGAGGGCTCGACGCCTTCGTTCTTTCGCTTGCGGCTCTACAACAGCGACGGCGAAACCGTGGCCTGGCGCGCGCCGGCATTCGAGGGCGTGCCGCGACAGATCGCGGCGGCCGATATCATTGGAGACGGGCGTCTGGAGATCGTTCTAATGGCCGTGGTTGAAGGACGGAAAATCCTCGCGGTTCTGGCCGCCGACGGATCCATGTTGCCCGGCTGGCCCCTGGTTCTGTCGTATCGACATGATTTCTCCTTCGCGCTGGGCGATCTCGATCTTGACGGCCGATTGGAGATCGTCGCCGCCGACGGCCCTGCCTTGCACGTGCTCCGGACGGATGGATCGTCGTTTTCACGGACGTGGCCGAAGACTTTTCCGGGCGAGGAAGGGTTCGGCGCGCCGGCCCTCGCCGACGTGGACGGCGACGGCTACCCCGAGATTCTCGTGGTCGCCGAAACGCCGGCCGCGTCATATCCCGACGAACGCCGTCGTTCCTCGCCCGGCGTCCACGGCGACAGTCGCCGTCGCGCGCGTGAGACGCGCCGGGACGCGGACGGCATGATCGCCGTCGAGAACATACTGCGTCTAGCGAAAGACGAGCGCGAGGCGCCTTTACGTCGTCCGGCGGCGCTTCTTCTCGCGATGCGAAGAGACGGCACGACGACGCGATCCTGGCGGCTTCATGGCGCGAATGAACGTCCGCTCTACGCGCCCGCCGCCGTGATCGTTCCCGGCGATCTCGACGGCGACGGCCGGCTCGATCTCGCCGTTCACTACCCGCTGGTGAGCCGAGACGGCGATCTCGGCCGGCTTGAAAGCGGCGTCTTGACGGCGCTGCGCACGGAAACGCCGATTCATGGCGGAACGCCACTCTGGCCGCTCGACGCGGCGTCTCCGGGAAATCCGCTCGTTCTGACTCGCGCCTTGCCGCGGATGAAAGACCCCGCGCCGCCCGTCGTGTCGCTTGTCTCGCCCGCCGCGGATTCGTCGGTCTCCGGCCAGGTTCTTGTCGCGGCCTCGGCCTCGGACGACACGCGTCTGGATCGCGTGGAATTCCACGTGGACGGCCTGATGCGCCACGCTGACATCGTTCCGCCCTACGCATACGAATGGGACACGACTCTCGAGGTGGACGGCGAGCATCTTCTCGAAGCGCGCGCCCACGACGCCGCCGGCAACGTCGGCGCGTCCCGGATCATGACGATCTCGACCTTCAACAGTCGCGCGCGCTATAACGCCGTTTTGCGCGTTCCCATGTGCGCCAAACCGCGCCGCGCGTGCGACTCCGCGACGCTCTTGTGGGGCCGCGGCCCGCTCGGGCCCGAGATCAACGCTCCCAACACGTTGGACGGCGCCTGCGAGGACGGCGCGGCGGGAACGCACCACATCGACGCGTCGGTGGATCGCATCCGCATCTCCTCCGCTTCCGGCGCCGTCTTCTCGCCGGGAGCGACGGTGCGCGTCGAGGTGACCGTCTGGGCGGCCCCTGAGTTCGAATCCGCGAAAGTCGACGTTTTTCACGCCAGAGACGCCGCGGCTCCCGACTGGGAATGGATCGAAACGCTTCGCCCAAGTCACGCCGGCGCGCAGACGCTCAACGCCGCTTTCGTTCTGCCGCGCGGCGCGCTGCAGGCCGTGCGCGCTCAGCTCCGCTTGAGCGACGATCCGGGTCCCTGTACGCCGGGCGATCTCGATGAACGCGACGATCTCGTGTTCGCCGTTCTTCCCGAGCGTTCTTCCGGCGGCATCGAGAGCGATTCGCGCGGATCGCGAGCAACGCGATGAAACGGCGGCTGCTCGTCGCGGCGGCGGCATGCGCGTGCCTGGCGATCTATGCCAGTCTGGCGATATCGAGCCTCATGCGCATGTCCGGGACATACGACGAGGTCATTCACCTGCCGCCCGGATACATGAGCCTGACCCTGGCCGACCATCGCTTGAATCCCGATCATCCGCCCTTTCTCCGACGCCTGGCCGCCTGGCCGCTGCTGTTCATGAACGTCCATTACCGTCTCGACGACGTCGCATGGCGAGAGCATCACCCCTGGGAGTTCGGACGGCGCTTTCTCTATCGCTGGAACGACGCCGGCGCGTTGCTCCTCAGGGGCCGCCTGGTCGTCGTCGGACTCGGCTGCCTGCTGGGTCTCTCCATCTTCTTGTGGACACGCCGCCACTTCGGGACGACATCCGGTCTCTGCGGCCTCTGGCTCTTCGCGTTCAGCCCGAGCCTGTTGGCGCACGGGAGCCTCGTCACCAACGATCTCGCCGTCAGTCTCTTCCTTTTCGGGTCCGTCGCCGCCTGGGAGCGCGTCTTCGAGCGCGTGACCTGGTCTCGTCTCGCGCTGGCCGCGCTCGTCTCGGGATGCGCGTTCGCCACGAAGTTCTCGGGAGCGGCGCTCGTCGGCCTGGCCGGCGTTCCCGCGCTCCGACTGGCGCTATCGAACGCGCCGCTCCCCGTCGCCGGCTTTCGTCTCGGATCTTCCGCGGCAGTCATCGTGAAAACGCGCTTCGCGCGGATTCTCGTCGTCATCGCCCTCGCCGTCTTTGCCGCGATCGTCTCCGCCGCCGTCATCTGGGCGTCTTACGGATTCAACTCGCCCACGGCAGCCGAACCCGCCGTCAACGCGTCTTTCGATCGCTCGCTGGTCGTCCCCGAGAACCGCGTCGTCGCGGGCGGATTCCGCGTTGCCGAGCGCTTGAGCCTTCTGCCCGAAGCCTACCTTTACGGATTCCAACGTTTCATGGCCCATACCCGGACGCGGCCGGCGTTCCTCATGGGCAGGACCTCGGAAACGGGATGGTGGTACTACTTTCCCTTGACGCTGCTCTTCAAGACTCCGCTGCCGCTTCTCACGCTGGCGCTCGCGGCCGTGCCGCTGGCTCTCAGGCGCCCGAGGTCGGCGCGGGCCGAATGGTTTTTGTGGTGGCCGCCCGTCATCTACCTGCTGATCAGCATGTCGCGTTCGATCAACATCGGCCACCGCCACGTGCTTCCGGTCCTGCCCTTCCTCATCGTGGCGGCCGGCCGCGCATGCGGCTGGACCCTGTCCTGCCGCAATCGACGCGCGCGATGGGTCGCGGTCGCCCTGCTCGCGTGGCACGCCGCCAGCACGCTGCGCGCGCATCCCCATTATCTGGCGTACTTCAACGAGCTGGCCGGCGGGCCGGAAAAAGGGCACAGGCTCCTTGTCGATTCCAACCTCGATTGGGGACAGGACCTGCCCGGCCTACGCGACTTTCTCCGCGCGCGCGGGATCCGGCGGATCAAATTCTCCTACTTTGGAACGGCGGAGCCCGACGCCTACGGCATCGACGCCGTGTTCCTTCCGAGCTACCCGCGCCGGCCGCGCGAGATCCGAGACGTGCGTCCGGGAGACTACGTGGCGATCAGCGCGACGACATTGCAGGGTCTGTACGTTCCTCCCGAGGCGCAACCGCTGATGGAACGTTTCCGCGCCCGACGACCGCTGGCCGTGATCGGCCACACGATCTCCGTCTATCGCGTCAACTTCTCGTACTCGATCCCATGAGCGGAAGATCGCGGGAAATCCTCGCTCGCCTGGCTCTGCTCGCCGCGTCGGTGACGGCCTGTCTCGTCCTGTTCGAGATCGCGTTGCGCGCTCGCGGATACGCGCCCGAGACGTACAAGAGCATGGCGTTTCTGCGCAGCTCCGACGGGCGCCTGCTCCTCGACTGCTACCCGACGAATCCGCGCGGATACTTCGACGTCGATCTCCGCCGTCCGGAAGCCCGCGCCCGCTATCTCGGCCTTGCGCCGCGCCGCTACGACGTCGTTTCCCATCGCGCTCCCTGGGCCGTCGAGTTCCGCTACAACACGCTCGGATTCAGGGGGCCGGAGCCCGATCCGAAGCGAAGCGATGCGCGGCGCGTCGTGGTGCTCGGGGACTCGTTCACCGAAGGCCAGGGAGTCAAGGAAGAGGACGCCTATCCGCGCGTGCTCGAACGCCTGTTGAACGCCGCCATGCGCCGCCGCTGCGAGGTGCTCAACTGCGGGAGGCGCGCCACGGATTTTCCGCGACTCATGAAGGTTTTCGAGGAAGCCGAGCTCCTCGAGGCGGATGTTCTCGTCTACGCGCTGGTTCCGAACGACGCCGCGCGCGCGGCGTCGTTCGAGGTGCGCCAGAGCTACGTGAACGACTGGATAATGAATCGCGGGCGCATGCTCATCGGCCGGCCCGAAGAGCGCCTCGGCCTTCTCGACTCGCGCCTGGCCGCGCTCTTGAGCGACCGCGTCGAATCGTGCCGCGTCGGCAGGGAAACGACGCGCTGGTACAAGGAAATGTGGGGCGCGGCCAACGAAGAGGGCCGGCGCCGAACTGAAGAGCACGTTCGCGAGATGAACCGCCGGATCCGGGCGCGCGGCGGCCGTTTGCTCGTCGCGTCATGGCCGTTGCTCGTCGGACTCGACGGCGTCTATCCCTTCGAGGACGTCGCGGACGCCGTCGCCCGCATGTGCCTCTCCGCCGGCGTGCCTCATCACGACCTGCGATCCGCGCTCCGCGGCCGGCCCACGCGCTCGCTCTGGGTCCATCCCATCGACATGCATCCCAACGAGACCGCCCACCGGCTCGCGGCCGAAAGCCTGGCGCCGGTCGTGCGTGTCATGATGGAACGGGAAAAGCCATGAACGGCCCGGGGGAAACGCGCCTCGTTTTCTGGAACGCGCTCATCGGCGTCATCTGCGTGCTCGCGCTGGCGCGTCTCGCCGGCTTCACGGCGCGCTTCGGCCACGAGAGCCTACAACGCGACTTCGCCGCGTTCTACACCGCGGGCGAGGCACTCCAGCACGGCCTGTCGCCCTATCGCACGCACGCGGACCACGTCCCTCCGATCTGGGACGGAATCGACGCCTATCGTCACAGCCGCTTCCTCTATCCGCCGCTCGTGGCGTCGCTCTTCAAGCCGCTGGCGTTTCTGCCGTATGCGGCGGCGAAACGGCTGTGGATGCTCTTCGGCCTGACGTGCCTCGGCCTCTCGGTGTGGCTCTTTGTCCGCGCTCTCGGCCTGACTCTCGATCGCCGCGCGACTTGCGCTCTGGCCGCCTTAATCGCTCTCTTTCATCCGCTGCTCGCGCACCTCGAGACCGGCCAGATCGACGCGGTCACGCTCCTCCTGGTCAGCCTCGGCGTCACGCCGTTGATCCGGGGCCGCAAAGGAGGTCCGGCTTCCGGCGCGATTCTGGCCGCCGCGACGCTGCTCAAGCTCAACGTCTGCTATCTGGCGCTCTTCCTGCTCATCCGCCGGAAATGGCGCGTTCTCACGGGATACGTCCTGGGCGCGTTCGTCCTGCTCCTGACGGCGCTGGCCGTGAACGGCCCGACTGCCGTTCGTGAATACGTTCTCCGGGAGCTTCCACGCATCACGCGATTCGGCGAGCGGGGCACGTCGGAAATGCTGCTCGATGGCGCGACGCTCGCGCGTCTGCGCTCCGGCGCTCCCGAAGGCCGCGTGATCAAGGACGGCCGCGCTTATCGCGAATCGTCGTTCGAGATCGTGGCCAACGCCTCGCTGGCCCGGATCGTGGCGGCCCGGCTGGCCCGGCCGCGCACGCGGATCGGCGAGCATCGCGCGACGTCGACGATCTCGCTCGTCATCATCGGCCTCGCCGGCCTTGTCGCCGGAATCGCCGTCCGTCGTCGCAGAGACGATCTGAGCCGTTTTCAAGAAACAACGTACTGGCTGTGTGCCATGACCGCCGTCCTTCTCGCCGGGCCGCTCACCTGGGTCATGAACCTCGTATGGCTCCTTCCGCTGGCCGTGCTGATTCTCGGGCTCTTCCCGCGCCTTTCCGGCAGGCGCGAATCCATCGCCCTCGCCGGCTGCGCCCTGGGACTTCTCCTTGCCGCCCTTCCCGACCGTCACTCCTGGGCCCTGATCGCGCCTTTCGGCGGACCGTATGCCACGTGGCAATTCGTCGCCGCCGAGATCGTCATGCTCCTCTCGCTGCTCATGCTGCTGCGAGTCCGGCCAACGACAGAAAGCGAGCGCCGACGGATCGAGGCCAACCAGACGTTTCCCGAGCACGAACCCGCCGACGCGGGCTCCGCGGCGTGATAGTATTGCGCGTCAATGAAGACTGTAAGAAAAAGGGGAACATAGAATGAGCGTCAAGCGTTACTCCATGGGTCTCGATTCCAGCACCCAGAGCCTGACGGGCGTGATCATCGACGTCGACTCCGGCGAGATCTTGTGGCAGAAAAGCCTCGACTATGCCGTGGACAAGCGTCTCAACCGTTTTGGCATCAGTTTCAGCGATTACATCGTCCCGCCGCGGGTGCCCGGCGAAGCCGATCAGCCTCCGCGGATGTTTCTGGCGTCGCTCGACGCGCTCCTGGCCGACTGGAAAACCGAGGGCGTCGATCTGTCTTCGGTCGCGGCCATCAACGTGTCGGGCCAACAACACGGCCATGTATATCTGAACGGTCGCGCTCCGGCCTTGTTCGCGTCCCTGAAAGAGAAAAGCTCGGCCGATTCCGATCTTGTCGCCCTTCTGGGCGACGCCTTTTCATACGGCGCCGCTCCGATCTGGAAAACTTCAAACACCTCCGATCAGGCCGCCGCTCTGCGCCAAGGCGCCGGCGGCAAGAAGGCCATGATCGAAATCTCGGGCTCGGATTCGCCTCTCAGATTCACCGGCGCCGTCATGCGGCGCGTCGGCCAGCAGTTTCCCGCCACTTATCGGGACACGTGGAAGGTGCAACTGATCAGCAGCTTCATTCCGGCCGTGCTCTGCGCCGATCCCGGCGTTCCCTGGGACTTCGGCAACGGCTGCGGAACCTCGCTCATGGACTATCGTTCCAAGGCCTGGTCGCAGACTCTGATCGACGCCGCGGCCGCGGGGTTGCCCGGCGGCGCAAACGCCCTCAAAGACAAGCTCCCCGGGCTCGTCCCGCCGGACAGCGCCGTCGGCCGGCTGTGCCCGTACTTCACGACCAAGTACGGACTCTCGCCGGACTGTCTGATAGCGGCAGGATCGGGCGACAATCCTCAGACCAAGGTGCTGATTGAGAGCGACCTTCTGAGCCTCGGAACGTCGTTCGTCAACATGGTTTCCACCGACGGCAAGACCATGGACAACGAGGGCTTCGCCAACGCGATGTACGATGGAATCGGCCGCCCGTTCACGTTCGGATGCCGGACGAACGGCGCCATGGTCTGGGACCGGGTCCGCGCGCTGCACGGCATCGCCAAGTCGGACTACGCGCCGGGCGAATCCGCCCTCGCCAGGCACAACCCGGGAACGACCGTGTTCATGTGGCAACCCGATAACGAATCCTTCCCCGTATCGCCGGCGTTCGATCTGATCCGTATCGGTTACAAGTCGGCCGATCTGAACAGCGATTACGGCGGCATCATCGACTTCTCGCTGGCCGCGGTCTATCTGACCTCGCGCGCCTTCGCTCCCGAGTCGAAGCTCCCCCTGTTCGCGACCGGAGGCGCCACGGCCAGCGATCAGATCATGCGCAGGATCAGCGCCATCTGGAACCGTCCGGTCGTCGCCATCGGCCATGTCGGCGCCGCCCTAGGCAGCGCCGTGTCGGCGGCGGTCGCGCTCCTGAAAGCCAAGGACGCCGCCGTCGACGCGGAGGCGCTCAGCAAAGCCGCTCTGCCCCGCGGCAGGCGTGTCGATCCGAAGCCTGAGGACAGCGCCGCGTACCACAAGTCGGGCGGCTACCTGGAACGTATCCGGGACGCGTACAAGCAGGCCGTGTCGTCAAGGTGAAATAGCCAGAAACAACACGGAGTAGTCTCTGCCACGGACCGGTAAAAATGGGCCGCGGTCCAGTGAATCGTTGTTCGGTCGGTGTCGTCCAGACCGGTCAATCTCAGGCAGTAGTTTGTAAAGCCTGAGGAACGCGCCGGGAAGTCCGGCAGCGGAAAAATCAAGACATTCTCACGACTGAACCCAAGGTCACCTTGACGCGGTGGGTTTTACCGTCGTCCACAAGAGGGACGGCGCTCGGGTCCACGGAGATTTCGTCCAGTTTCGCCTTGGCAACGCCACGACAGCGGCTTTCCGGATTGGTGACCGCGATCTCGTAACACGTCCGGCCGAGACGCCAGACGACGAAATATTCGGACCATGACGAGGGAATGCAGGGATCAATCTCGAAGACGGAGCCGCGACGCCGAAGCCCGAGGATGCTCTCGAGACCCGCGCGATACATCCAGCCCGCCGAGCCGGTGTACCAGGTCCAGCCGGCGCGCCCGGCATGCGCGGGGTGGGCGCAGACGTCGCCGGCGACGACGTACGGCTCGGCCTTGTAGCGCTCGACGTCGGCCGGCGCGCGCGTGTGGTTGATGGGGTTGATCATGTGGAACAGCTCGACCGCCTCGTCCCCGCTGCCGAGCTTGGCCATGGCCATCACGACCCAGAGGGCGGCGTGGGTATATTGACCGCCGTTCTCACGCACGCCGGGAGGATAGCCCTTGATGTAGCCGGGTTCCTGCGCCGAGCAATCGAAAGGAGGCGTGAGAAGCGGCAGCACTTGCGGACCTCGCCGGACGAGGTGAGTGCGGACCGCGTCCATGGCGCGATCCGCATGACCCACGGTTACAGCGCCGGAAAGCACGGCCCAAGACTGCGCGATCGAGTCGATCTGACACTCGTCGTTCTGCGCCGAACCCAGAGGCATGCCGTCGTCGTAATAGCCGCGCCGGTACCACTCGCCGTCCCACGTGCGTTTCAGCATGGTCGCCAGGCGGTGGGCCTTGTTGCGGTAGCGCTCGGCGCGAGCCTTTTCGCCGCGCGACTCGCACAAGGGCGCGAATTCACTCAGGATGCCGTGAAGAAAGAAACCCAACCACGTGCTTTCGCCGCGCCCTTCCCGTCCCACGCGATTCATGCCGTCATTCCAGTCTCCCGTGCCGATGAGCGGAAGGCCGTGAGCGCCGATCGTGATTCCCTTGTCGATGGCGCGCAGGCAGTGGTCAAGAAGCGGCTGCGCCTCTTTCGAAACGCGGGGCTGACCGTAAGCCTCGTCCTCGCCAGGGGCGAGGATCGGCGCTTCGAGAAAGCGCACGCGCTCATCCAGAATGCCCGCATCTCCCGTCGTCCGGACGTAGTGCGCGACGGCATAGGGAAGCCATAGCATATCGTCGGAGCAGCGGGAGCGAATGCCGCGGCCGCTCGGCTCGTGCCACCAGTGCTGGACGTCGCCTTCGAGAAACTGCCGGCTCGCCGCGCGCAGCAGATGCTCCCGCATGAGATCCGGCCGGCAGTACGCGAGAGCCATGACGTCCTGCAACTGATCGCGGAAACCAAAAGCGCCGCCGGGCTGATAGTAGGCCGAGCGGGCCCACAAGCGGCAACTGATGTCCTGATAGAGAAGCCAACGGTTCATCAGCAGGTCAAAAGAATCGTCGGGCGTGCGCACCTGAACCGCGCCCAGCGTCTCATCCCAGAAACGGCGCACGGTTTCCCGCGCTTCCTCGGCGGCGTCGACCTGCCCGTATCGCCCTAGAAGCTCGCGGGCATGCTGCGTATCTCGAGCTTGACCCAAGAGGAAAACGACGCGGCGACTCTCGCCGGGAGCCAACGTGAGCGAGACGTGGAGCGCCGCGCACGGATCAAGCCCGGCGCCGAAGCGACCCGATAGCGCCTGGCGTCGAAGGGCCGCCGGCTGCGTCATGGAGCCGTTGCGGCCGAGAAAGGACAGGCGGTCTCCCGTCGCCGAGCGCAATGGTTCGCTGGCATGCGCGAACGCGACACGCTCCGGGAACTCCTGATTGTAGGCGTTCCTCGCCAGGATCGCTCCGGTCGATGCGTCGAGATCGGTGACGACGTGCGCCTGCTGGCCTGCCCGCGGCGGTCCCAGGATCCATTCGTTGTAGGCGATGACGCTCAGTCGACGCGGCCCTCCGCTCTCATTGGTGAGCGTGAGCAGGGAGAACTTGACCGGATCCTTCGATTCCACGAAGACGTCGAGGTCGTGGCGAACGCCGTGCGTCGCACGGGCGAAGCGCGAGAGCCCGGCGCCGTGCCGAATCAAGAAGCGGCCGCTCGCGGGAGTGCGAAGCAGCGCACCCGGCGTCGGCGACCAGGTCTCGCCGGTTTCATCGTCGCGTATGTACAACGCCTCGGCCGTGGGATCCGTGACGGGATCGTTCGCGAAGGGCGTCAAGCGATTCTCGCGGCTGTTCTCCGACCACGTATAGGCGGAACCCGAAGCGGTGACGACGGTTCCGAAAGAAGGATTGGCGATGACGTTGGCCCAGGGCAGAGGCGTCTCCTGGTCTCCTTCGAGGACGATCGCATAGTCTCGTCCGTTGTCGGCAAAGCCGCCGAAGCCGTTCGGTAAGGCGAGGGGCGGCGCCGGGATCCCTTCATTACTAATAGATGGCGAAGATCCGACAGGCGGCGATTCGCGGGAGAATGCAAGCTCATCCGGCTCCGGTCCCGGCCATTCGGCGTAAGGCCGGTCGAGCTGTGCGGCCAGTTCGCCCCTGTCGCCGCTGAGCACGACGCGCGCCACGGCCTCGATCAGGATACGCTCGGCTTCGGGCATCAGATCTCCACGGAGGAGATAGGCTCCGCCCGGCCGGTGCTTCCAGGCTCGCCATGGGCCGTTGTCGAGGAGCCCCGCGAGCTGCGTTTGCATCTCATCGAGATAGCTCGTCGGGTGCTCGTTCAAGATGACGACGTCCGCCTTTTGCCCCTTGAGCCGCCAGTACTCTTGCGCCTGCAAGACATGCCGCACGAGCGGCAGGTCGTCCTCTTCAACGACTCTCACGAGAAGGATCGGAAGATCGCCGGAGATGCTGTGAGGCCAGAGACCCTCCTGTCCGAGCCGGCACTGAGCCAGGATTTTCGGGCTCGCGCGCAATGATTCGTCCGAGTACAACACTCGCGAGGCCAGCCGATCGAAGAGCAGGGCTTCTTCCTGCGAGATGCCCAGGTGCCTGAGACCGCTTTGCGCGTGCGCGAAAGCCAGGGCGAAGGTGCGCGCGGCGGCGCTGGGATCGTGGTATTTCTGGGCCAGGGCCAGGGCCGTTTCTCGAGAAGAGGCCATGCCCGTGGCGAAGGACAGCCGCATGAAACCACCCGGCGCGAGGCGGATGCGTTGTCGCAGGCTGACGATGGGATCGACGAGAATCCCTGTCGTGCCGGAAAGCGAGCGTCCGTCGAGCGCCTGTGGATTCTCCGGACCGCGACCGCGGCCCAGAAAACGTGCGCGATCGCTTTCCCATTCCACCGGTCCTTGCGCCCGGCCTTCAAGGCTCAGGACGTGCACGGCCCACGCTCCCGTTTCGTCCGGCGCGCGCGGCCGGCGTCGGCAAAGGAGCGCGGCGCTTTCGGGCAGGTACTCCGTCTCGATGAACAGCTTGCCGAAGGCGGCGTGAGCCAGATCTTCAGCCGGCTGCGCGAGGACGATCTCCGCGTAACTCGTGATCTCGATCTCGCGCGATCGATCGCTCTTGTTGGTCACCGACAGCCGGCGCACTTCAACGTCATGCTCGGTGGAGACCGCGACGTCGAGCTGCGTGACGATGTCCTCGTCACGGCGGCGGAACGTCGCCTTGTCGACGTGGAAGGAGGCCAGAAAATCCTCCGACTCCTTGCCGACGGGATGATGGGTGGCGGACCACACCGTCCCGCTTCGGACGTCGCGTAGATAGAGGAACTGGCTTCCGGGATCGCGGGTCTGATCCCGGCGATGGCGCGTCACCACGCGGCCGTGACAGAAGCTGGCGCCCCCTCCCGCATTCGTCACGATCGTGGCATAGCTGCCGTTGGACAGAAACTGCGCGTGCGGAAAAGCCGTGTGCGGCGATCGAAAACGACGCACCGCGACCGCGGGCGCGGGCGCCGCCCGTGTCTCTTCGACCGGCCGAGGCTGCATCGTCGGCGCATGGCGCGGAACGCGCTCCTGCAACAACATTTCCGTCGCCTTGACGCGCGGATCGGCATGGAAACGCTCGATCATCGGCTGGCCGAGGAGCACGTTGGCGAGGGAGACGAGCGTCATGCCCTGGTGATGCGCCATGTAGGCCCGCACGACGGCGCCTTGCGGTCGCGACGTTCGCGGCGAGAGTCTATCGGGTTCGTCCCTCTGCGTGTGCGAGTAATCGATGGCGTCATAGTAACCGTAATCGCCCTCGAGTCCCTCCTCGGTCAGGCGACGCAGATTCCGTACGGCCTGCTCAGGCTCGATCATTGCGGCGAGCGCCGTGGCGTACGGAGCCACCACCAACTCGTCGCCCAAACCCCGTTTCAGGCCGAGGCCGGGAACGCCGAAGGCTTTGTACTGGTAATTGTCGTGTCGGTCGACGAGATTGTAGGCGCATTCCGAAATTCCCCAAGGCACGCCGCGCTCCGCTCCGAACTCGATCTGCCGGCGCACGGCCATCCGGCACGACTGGTCGAGAAGCGTTCCCGGATAACTCCGCATCATGAGCAGCGGCAGCAGGTACTCGAACAGGGTCGCGCTCCAGGACAGGAGCGTCGGATTTCCGTTCACGCTGGTGACGAGCCGGCTCAAGTGGAACCAGTGCGTCTCCGGAACGTCGCCCTTGGCGATGGCGATGAAGCTCGCCAGACGCGCTTCCGAGGCCAGAAGGTCGTAGTAGGAGGAATCGAGACGCCCCGGCCCGTCGGCGTCCGCGAGACGATAGCCGATGGAAAGCATCCTGCGTTTTGGATCATAGAATTGCCGGAAGTTCATCCCGCTCGCGAACAGGTCCGCGCGTCGCGCCAAGTCCTCGATTCTCTCGCCAATCGCCCGTGCGGCGTGCGGCGCGCGACTGATTCGGCGCAGGCCCTCGGCCGCGGTCAGGAGAGCGCCCGCGAGGTTCCCGCTGTCGACCGAGGAAATGTAGCGCGGCGGAAGCGGCGCCAGGCTCTGCGTGTCGTACCAGTTGAACAGGTGGCCTTCGAAACGCTCCAGGCTTTCCATGGCTGACAAGGTCCGGTCGATTCTCTCGATCAGCTCTTCCGTCGGGATGAATTCGAGATCGTGCGCCGAAAGCGTCGCGAGCAATCCCATGCCGATGTTGGTGGGCGAGGTCCGGTGAGCCGCACGGGGCTCGGGCGTTTCCTGAAAGTTGTCGGCGGGCAGGCCGTGATCTTCCGGACCCATGAACGCCTCGAAGTATCGCCACGTCTTGCGAGCGATGAGGCGCAGACTGCGGCGATCCTCCGGCGAGAGATCGGCGTGCCGTCGTGTTTTCGGCCGACTCAGACCAAAGGCGATGAACGGCGCGGTCGCCCACAATGCGAGCAGAGGCAGCGCCGTCAAGAGCGCGCCTGGACGCGCCACGGTGATGAGGACAAGGCCCGCCAACGCGATGGCCGGGCTGGCGATCATCTCCAGGAAGAAAAAACACGGTCCGGCGCGACGCGCCATGCCGGAAGCCCGAACCCCGCTGGCCGCGGCCGTCTCCCACTCGAGCAGGCGGCGCCTGGTGAACACGAGACGGAAGAGGGTGACGGTGATGGCGTGCACCATCTCGGCCGCATGGTTCGCGACGAACGAAAGCTGCAAGGCCGTCCGAGCGAGAGCGGTCTTCGCCTCCTCCCACGTCGACCGCAGGAACACGCGCCACGGCTGTCTTGGTCTTGGACCGGCGAGCATCGCCAGAAGAAGCGGATAGAGAGGAAGCGCAAGCGCGACCAAGACGGCGGACGTCCAGACCAGCGGGCTGCCCGGCAGCAGCGTCCATGCCAGAAGCAGCAAGGCGACGGTCGCCGGAGCCACCAGGCTGCGTCTCAGGTTGTCGAAAATCTTGAAACGCGAGATAAGGGGCAGACGATTGCGCATGAGGCCCGATCGACCCGGGACGAAAGGCAGCAGCCATCGAAGAATCTGCCAATCGCCACGCACCCAACGATGCTGGCGTCGTGCATGGGCGAGGAAGCTCGCCGGATAGTCGTCCACCACCTCCACGTCCGTGACGAGCGCGGTGCGCGCATAAACGCCTTCGAACAGGTCGTGCGACAGGAGGGCGTTCTCGGGGACACGCCCTTCAAGAGCCGCCATGAATGCGTCCACGTGATAAAGCCCCTTGCCCGTGAAGATCCCTTCGCCGAAAAGATCCTGGTACGTGTCCGACACGGCGGTGGTGTAGGGGTCGACTCCCGTGTGTCCGGCGTAAACTCGCGCAAAGAGCGAGCCGACGGCGCTCGCCATGGTAATGCTGACTCGCGGTTGCAGAATCCCGTAACCCTCGGTCACGCGCCCTTCACGCGGATCGAAGCGGGGACGGTTCAACGGATGCGCAATGATGCCGATCAGCTTCTTGGCGGCGTCCCGCGGCAAGCGTGTGTCGGAATCGAGAGTGAGACAGTAACGGACCGCGGCGAGGACGCTCAGGTCGCCGACCTGCGTCTCAAAGCTCGTGTTCTTCGCTCCTCGCAAGAGACGGTTGAACTCCGCGATTTTCCCGCGTTTGCGCTCCCAACCCATCCACGAACGCTCCGCGGCGTTCCACTGCCGCATGCGATGGAAGAGAAAGAAACGATCCGCGCGACCCTCGCCGTAGCGGGCGTTCAGCGCCTCGACGCCCTCCCGGGCGGCCGAGAGAATCGGTTCGTCTTCCGGCGTTTCGCGCATGGAAGCGTCGGCATAGTCGCCAAGAATCGCGAAATGTATTCTTGGATCGAGATTCCCCAGGGCGAGAACCTCGACATGCTCGATGAGCCTCTGGACCTCGGCCACGCTCGTCAGCAGCGCCGGTATGATCACCATGGTCCGGCCGCTCTCGGGGATTCCCGCCTGGTAGTCGAAGCGTGGAAGACGACGCGGCGGCGCGAAGCGGGCGGCCAGTCGTTGAACGAAGGCGATGGCCATCTCGCTGGCCGGCAGCGCCAGGAACATAGCCGCCCAGGCCTGCGTCCAGAGCGAGCCTCCCTGCCGGCGAACGTAAGCGAGCGCCAGGGCGATCAACAGCGCCGTCACGCATCCGATCGCTCCGAGGTAGGCGGCGGTCGTATGGGCGAATACAAAGCGCCGAATACGTTTGGCGAGACCGGGACGAAAAGCCACGTCGGTTTCAAGGCCGCGACGGCCCTTGCCGATCAGGTGAAAGCCGACGTGGGCGCCTCGATCGGCCGGCGAGTCGCTTTCCGCGGTTTGACGGGCGCTCTCGACCGCGCGCAAAGCCACGCGCATTTGAGCCTCCCCGGTGGCCTCGGCCAGCTCCTCCACGGATTGGCGGTAACGGTCGCGACTCAGGAAATCCATGCTTCCGTACACGCCGGCCGGATCGCGTTGCAGAACGCGCTCGACCAGGCTCACGGCCTCGAAGCGCTGACTCCAATCGAGCGTGGAGCAGAGACGAAGGCTCGTTATAAGGTTGGCCACCGTGACCTGGGCGGCGGCCTGACGTTGATGCTCGTCTCGGATCGCATCCTCGGACGTCAGATGCCGGGCGGCCAGGTGCGCATCCACCGCCTCGCGGAGGATCGCAAGTCGCGGACCGTACTCGCGTGCGCGTTGAAGAAGCTGAACGACGTAGGCCATGTGCAGGATCGGCGGCAACGCAGGCGGCGAGCCTTTACCGGCGCCGTCGATCCGCTCGACGTCGGCGTCGGCCGTTCGGCGCGCATCGCGCGCCACGAGCATTTCATCCGTCAGCCGCCTCAGGTTCTCGACAAGGGCCAGCTTCAGCATGCTGGGCCAGGCCCATAGCTCGCCGATCGTCAACGGGGCCACGGTCTGGAAGCTGTTCAGAAAACGCTCGAGCTGATGCCGATCCAGACGGCTGTCGCTGTGCCGGATCAGCTCCACGGCCATGGCGTAGACGCGAGCGTGGCCGGCCAGCTCACGCAGCGCGAGTTTGGGCAGCTCGCGATAGTAGCCGCGCGGGAGATTCTGGCGCACGTCACGAATTTCAGACGCCACGAGATGAAAGTTGTCGAGAAGCCATTCCGCCGCCGGAGTGACGAACTTGCCCTCATGCACGTCGTCCGCCAGCGTGCGATAAGCCTTGCGTAAAACGCGGGCGTTGTCGTCGAAACGCGGGAACACGTTGCGCGATCCGCCGCGCGCGTTTGGATCGACCGTGAGGCGGGCGGCGAGAGACTTGGCCCTTTCCTCCAGTCGCTCGATGCTGAGCAACTCGTCGCGGAACGGCTTCTCGCCGCTCACCATGGCCTGCTTCCCCGGCGAACAGAACCGAAGATCGCAGCATCGGACGTTCGGATCGTCCGTCGTAATATGCGAGCGTCAACGTCAGGCGTTAGAGTATCCTCCTTCGAAAAGCCCCGGCGACCACGAGGTTCGCCGCACGCAGATCGTTCCGAGGCGTTCCGACAGCGCCAAGAATCCGGCGGCGCCTCTCGTTGAATTCTATGCGCGCGTTTGAGGCGCAACGTCTTCGCCGCCCATGACGACGGGTCGTTCTTTGGGAGCGCACGACGGCTCGCTTCTGCGTGATGCTCTCGCCCCGGAGCATGGCATCAATGCAAGCCCGCAGGCTGGAATCCTCGTCCAATTGCTAAAGAAACTTAAGCGTCTCGTTGGCGAGCCCATCCTCCGGGACGCGACGATCATCGCGCAGCATGCACGGCAGATCTTCCTGTGCAGATCACTCCCCTTGATTTCAGCGCTCAGGCGCGCGCACAGCTCGCCGTCTTGTCGATCAACTGGACGATCTTAAAGAGCCATGGCTGACTGTACTCGTTCTCCGGGATGATCTCCTCGCTCCGAAGCCGCACGGCCGTCTGGTACGAATCGATCACGCTCAAGATCCAGATGACGCAGCCTGGCACGCAGCACAGGATTGTGCCGACGACCATCGCGATGAGAGTCATCAGCCACTTGCGTTGTTGTCCATTGACGAGCAAGTGGCCGAGGTTGAGGACGAACGCCGTCAGCAAAGCCGAGACGACGGGATTGACATCGGGCCTGTGGACTGTGTTCGGCACTGCGCACCTCGCTCCCAGCCCTCTAGCGGGCAATCCAGGATGAAACGAGTATACATACCATTAAGACAGAAGCAATCACGAGGTTGCCATAGAACGACCGCAATCATCGCCTCGGCCGATTGATCCAAGCGAAACGAATCTCCTTCTCGGATTTCGGCTGCGGACGCCGAGAGCTCAAAAAGCATAAACGCGACGCCCGCGTGGTCTCAGTGTGTCGCGTCTTCCTTCTATCGTGGCCGCGGCTCTCCGGCTCCTCATCTTCGCCAGGCGCTGCCCCAAGGGCGCCTCGAGCTTCTCGGCCGGCCTCCTCATGTAATCGAAGCCGGGCAACATGACGCGCATCATCTTCTTGCCGATGGCGCGCTCGATGCCGCGCACGTTCGCCTCCTCCTCGGGAGAGACGAACACGAACGCATCGCCCTTGGCCTCGGCCCGGGCCGTACGCCCGACGCGGTGAACGTAATCCTCGGGCGATTTCGGCACGTCGAAGTTGACCACGTGAGACAGCGCGTCCACGTCGATTCCGCGGGCCGCGATGTCGGTGGCCACCAGCACCGGGAACTTGCCGGCCTTGAATCCGCTCAGGGCTTGGGTGCGCTGCGTCTGGCTGCGGTTGCCGTGGATTCGACCGGCGGCGACGCCATTGCGCGCCAGGTAGTCGGCTAGGCGGTTCGCGCGGTGCTTCGTGCGCGTGAAGGCGATGACGCTGCGAATTTCGCCGCGCCGCACCAGTTCCACGAGCAACGCGGACTTCAGCTCGGCCGAAACCGGATAGGCCGCGTGGGTGATGGCGGAAGGCGGAGCCGCCGGAGGATCGACGGCGATCGCAACCGGGTCGCGAAGCATCTCGCGCGAAAGGCTCACGATCGGCGGCGGCATCGTGGCCGAGAAGAACAACGTCTGGCGGCGGGCGGGCAGCCGGCTCAGGATCCGCCGCACGTCGGGCAGAAAACCCATGTCCAGCATCCGATCGGCCTCGTCCAGCACGAGCACTTCGACGCCGGACAGAGTCGCATACGAAGAACGCATATGGTCGAGCAAGCGACCCGGCGTCGCGACCATCACGCTGACGCCTCTACGGAACGCCTGTTCTTGCGGTCGCATGCCGACGCCGCCGATGACGGCGGCCACAGACACGCGCGCGTGACGACCGAGGAGCGCGACGTTCTCTTCGATCTGCGCGGCCAGCTCGCGCGTGGGAGTCAGTATCAGGGCGCGGGTTGCGCTTCGCGGCCGTTCAGTGAGACGGTGCAGAATGGGCAGGACAAAAGCCGCGGTCTTTCCGCTGCCGGTCATCGCGCTCGCCAGGATATCGCGGCCTTCCATGGCCGGCGGGATTGCCTTGGTTTGAATCGGCGTGGGCCGTGTATAACCGAGGGCTTGAATTCCACGCAAGAGCGTGGGGTGTAAGCAAAGGGGAGAAAAAGGCATGGATCTTCGTTGTTCCTTGACCGGCTCGTGATTATTTAATGAGAACGGGGAGGTTGCCGGGAAGCCGCCGTCCGCGCGGCTCCCTCATGGAGCGCGAGTGACATATTTTCGCATGCCGGCGCTTGGAAGTCGAATGGCCGCGATTGCCCCTCTTTCAAACCTTCTTGGGAGACGGCGGCGTTTTCGACGCTTCCGTATGCGCGCCTTCGGGCGTGACGCGTAGCTTGTCGATCAGACCGCTGATGTCGACGCCGGTGAGCGATTCGACGACCGGAGGCACTTGCGCGATGATCTTGGCGACCTCGCCGGTCAGGCGCGACACGCCGATCTCGCCGCCGCCCGTGTTGACCATCGTGATGTGATCGATCCTGGCGAGCGGCTCGGTCACCGCCCGGGCGATTTCGGGCAGAATCGGCGCGAGAATCTGTACAACGGCCGCCTCGTTGTACTTGCGCCATGCCTCGGCCTTCTTCTCCATGGCGAGCGCCTCGGCCAGACCCTGCGCTTTGCGCGCCTCGGCTTCGGCCAGGCCCTGCGCCTCGCGGATCGCGGCTGCGGCCATCCCACGCGCCTTCTCCGCGTCGGCTTGGGCCAGACCCTGCGCTTTATTGATGTCGGCCGCGGCAAAACCACGCGCCTTCTCGCCTTCAGCCAGCTTGGTCTGACGTTCCCTCTCCGCCTCGGCCAGCGTTTCGACCTCGTAACGCTTGGCGTCGGCCTGACGCTTGATCGTCGCGTCCAGCTCCTTCTCTCTCCGTTGGATCTCCTGTTCCTGGACCTTGATCTCCATCGTCTTTTTTTGCAGGTCGTAGGCGATGTCGGCGTCGGCGCGCTTCAGATTAGACTCGCGCTCCTGCTCGGCAATGGCCAGAATCGCCTGCTGGTTGGCGACCTCCGACGCGCGATGGGCCGTCGCCTCGGCCTCCTTCTGCCGGCGTAACCGATCGGCGTTGGCCTCGGCCACAGCCGCGTCACGGCGAGCCTCGGCCTCTTGGGCCAGGCGTTGCGCTTCGGCCTGCTTCTCGCGCGTCTCGCGTTCGGCGTCGGCTTGGGCCACGGCAGCTTCCTTGGCCGCGACCGCTTCGGCGATGGCGGCGGTGCGCTTGACCTCGGCGATGCGCGGGCGGCCGAGAGCGTCGAGATAGCCGTGCTTGTCGCGAATATCGCGGATGGTGAAAGAGTCGATGCCCAGCCCCATGTTGGCCAGGTCGCCGGCCGAGATCTCCTGAACTTTCTGAGCGAACTCGTCGCGGTTCTTGTAGATGTCTTCCACGGTCAGCGTGCCGAGAATGGCGCGCAGATGGCCCTGAACCGTTTCGAGCGCGATGCGGGCGATCTGCTCGGGCGGCATCCCCAGGAAACGTTCCGCCGCCGCGTGCAGGGAGACTTCGTCCTTGCGGATCTTGATCTGGGCCACGCCGTCGACGATCACCGGCACGCCGTGCGAGGTGTAGACCTCGGGGGTGGTGACGTCGAGCGTCATGACCTCGAGCGACAGTTTGTTCCAGGTATGAAAGAGCGGGATGACCATGCTGGCGCCGCCGGTGACGAATTTCACGCGGCCGCGCCCGGAGACGACGAGAACCTCGTTCGGGCCGACTTTCTTGAGGAAAGCGAGGTACGTCAGAAAATACCCGACGATCACCGCCGCGAGAACGCTGCCGCCAAACAGGACCGCGGTCACCTTCATCCCTTCTGTCATTGGCGTGATTCCTCCAAAGGAACGTCCCGGACGACGATCAACGTCGTTCCCACCAGGTTCTTGATCGTGACATGAGCGCCGCGCGACACCGCGCGTCCGTTGGCCTCGCGCGCCGGTCCGGTGTATCGTTGCCCGCTCACCACCGCCGCAATCTCGCCGACGCCGTTCACGGGAATGGGCGTGATCACCTCCGCCGAGGCGCCGCGCAGCTCCATGATGCGAATCTGGCTCGAACCGATCGAGGAGGCGGCAAGTCGCCAGCCGACGTACGTGACGAGGTAAGCCGTGGCGAAGGCCGCGGGAATCGCGACAACGAGACTCATTCGGTTCGAAACGCGCAGACCGAATTGGGCAATGAGGCCATAGGCGCCCAGTGCGCCGAGAGACGTCGCCAGGGCCAACGGAGAGAAGAAGGGAAAATGGAACGAGCCCAAGGCGCCGCCGCTCGTGGAAACGTCGCCGTGGCCGTGCCCGTCGACTCCATAATCCGTTCCTCCATGATCGCCGGCGTGTCCGTCCGCGAAATCTCCGCCGTGATCGGCCGCATGACCGTCGGCTCCATCTCCGGATCCGAAGTGCCCGAGCAACATCGAGAACAGAACGTATCCGCTTCCGAGCATCGCGAGCGCGATATAGGTCAGCGTGAGAATGGCATTATCTCCTTGTTCAGCGACAAGAGCATCCGGCAACCCGGCCCGGCTGTCAAGCGACGCTCGACGCCTCGCCCCCCCCTGAAGCCGACGAGCCGTGCTCGTCAAACTGAGAACGCCAATCGACAAGCAAGGAGCGAAACTGATTCGACGAACAGCTCATGCAATGAGGCCTGGATCGCGTCTCCAAGCGGCGATCTCGGCGGAGCGCCCGAAGTAATCCGAAAATGCGTCGGAAGACAAGACCGACCAGGCCAGGGCGCCCATGTACCCCATCGCGCGCGCTTTGTTGAGAATCGATACCGCATCGCGCGACGATCGCCGCGTCGGGAACTCACCCAGGAGCACGGGCCGATCCAACTCGAGAGCGGCCACGGGCCGATCGAGAGGCGACTCCGCATCGTGCGCGTCATACCAATGGATCTGATAGAAGTCGAGTCCAAGACCACGCACGAGCGGCAAACCTCGCGCGCCGGCCAGGCCGACGGTCGCCTGATGAACGGTGCGTGAATGGATGCGTTCGACAACGGCCCCGATAAACGCCCGCATGTCGTCGGCCGCGATTCGACTCCGCCGGCGCCATCCGCGAGCGTCACGGTCGCCCGTGACCCATTCCGGCTCATTGATCACATCCCAGGCGCCGATTGCGCCTGAGCGGCCGGTCCATTCCAGGATCGGATCGACAACGCGGTCGAGCAAATGCTCGCGGGCGACGGGATCGGCCACGAGGTCCGCGCGGCCTCCGAGCTGAACGTTCTTGTGGCGCCTCGCCGCGCGGAACCAGTGGAAATCGAACAGGGCAAAGACGAGCCGGAGGCCGTGCCGCCGAGCCAGGCCAAGCGCCACATCAAGATCCGGGAACACATGTTCATCGAGGCCCATCGGCGTTCCATCGGGGCCCCACATGATTCCCGCGCGACCGTCGCAAAAGAGGAACCAGCGCACCCAACGAATTCGATTCGCGGCCAGTCTCGTGAATACGTCCTCGAGCGCGTCGCGATCCGCCACGCCGGCAAGCCCTCCGCCTGGTTCCCATGCGTTCGCGCCGAAATCGCACCCGTAACGCCGCCAGGGAAGATTGACTCCGAGGACGAAGCGATCTTCCATCTGCGCGCCCGACTCGTCAGGCGGCATGCTCAATCCCGGCATCTATCGATCGCAGTCGACGCGTGCTGTGACACATCTCTTCTCCGCATATCTTGAACAAGCGGATTGCCGATCAGAGAACATATTAAATAGTACTCTATGAATGCCGGTCGCCAGGATGGACCCTTGACATGCCCAAACCACGGCGACATGCCTGGCTTGAAATCCCTGGCGCCGTCATTGAGTTACATGCTTCTTCTCGCTGGCGGCGTCCCTATTCCGCCTTGACGCTCCCCATCGCCTCAAGCTAATCTTTCTCAGGCTCAAGCGTCGTCAAGTGATCGTCGCATCCGCGCCGCGACCAGTGTCACGATCGGACGATTGTTGTTACGTCTTTGCCGTCTATGAAGGTGAGAGATGATTCGATATCTGATCCCCTGTCTTCTCGGGTTGAGCGCGGCCACGTCCGCCGAGGGGAAGCCGCCCATCTTCGCATTTGTCGTGAGCTGCAAGGAAGCTGGACGCGCCGGGATCTGCCTTCACGGCAAGCATGCGTCGGGCAAACCCGTTCTTCTTCTCGATCGCAAGACGTCCCGAACCTGCGCGGCCGTGACCGGCGGTTTGGCGCAAGTCTCATTCGTGAAAAGCTTCGAGGTCACTCGGCTCAGGAATGCCGGCGCATGCGGAAAGCCGGAAGACTATAGCCTCGCCATCGTCGGCAGAAAACACGTCAAGTACGAGCCGATTCCGCTGGACGGCGTCAAATCCAAGGCGGAGGTTGAACGACTGTCGGGCTCGCGCGATGCCAGGGAAGCGTTGCTCGTCGCGTTCGAGAGCGCGCGCCAGGCGCGCGGCGAATACTTCAGGGTTGACATCGGGTTTCTCACGGAGCGCGCCCCTCTCGCTTACCGCCTGCGCGGCGCCGGCGACCATCTCGCGATCCTGCAATATCAGATCAAGATCTTCGACGAATACGTTACGGGACCGCTGCTGATCGTCAACAAGAAAAAGGTCTTCGCCGTCATGCCGGTCGTCGATCTCTGCGCTCCGAAGCCGCTGGCTTTCAAGATCAACCGCAAGCGCTATCTTCTCGCGTCATCCGACTGCTGCGAATGCGGCGTGGTGCTGGAGCGCGTGATCGAGATCGGCGGGGACGGGCCGAAAACCGTTCTGCAGACGCGTGATTTCTCGGGCTGACGCCGCAATCTCGATTCAGGTCACGATTCTCCTGGAACCGTTTCGTTTCTGGAGTCCGTCGTCTTGGAGTCGTTCAGGCTCGAAGCCGTCATGACGCGGTTGCGTCCGGCTTGCTTCGCCGCGTAGAGCGCACGATCCGCGGCGGCGAGCAGGGCCTCCGGCTCCCCGCCGTCCGCCGGAGCGACGGCGACTCCAAAGCTCGCGGACAGCGATATCCGCGCGCCCTCGAAGATGAAAGTGTGTTTCTCGATCGCCTCGCGCATGCGTTCGGCCAGTCGTCGTGCGCCCGCCTCGTCCGTTCCGGGAAGAATGGCGACGAACTCCTCGCCTCCGAAACGCGCCGCCTGGTCGGCTTTGCGCAGGAGCCGCTCCAGTATCTGCGCCGTGATCCGCAAAGCGGCGTCGCCGGCCGGATGTCCGTACGTGTCATTGAGCTTCTTGAAGCGGTCGAGATCGAGCAGCAATAAGGCGAGCCGTCCCTCCTGGCGCTCCTCGCGCGCCATGGATCGCATGAGGAGATCGTCGAAGGCGCGCCGGTTATAAAGACCGGTCAGGCCGTCGCGCACGGCTTGACTCTTGATCCGCTCCAGAAGCTGCAGCGTGGAAAGGGCGGCCGCGGCCTGGTTGGAGAGAATTCCCAGCACGCGATTGGTCGCGGCGTCGAAGGTGCCGCGACGTCCCGTGAGCATGAGCGCGCCCAGGGCTCTGTTGCGCGTTTTGAGCGGCAGGGCGAGCAGCGATTCCGCGCGGCTCATTCCTTCGTCCAGCACAAGCACGGGCATCCGGTCCTTGTGACCCGCGACCTCGTCAAGTAGATATGGATCGTCGGCGCTACGAAGCACCCACGCGGCCCACGTCTTCTCCGAGATCCCGACCTCGCGGCTCACGTACTCGCGGGCCCAGCCAAAGGCTTCCTCGACGACGTATCGCGTCTGCTTCTCGTCGAGCATCACGACGGCGCCCGCCTCGATGGGAACCAGATCCCGCGCCGATCTGAGCAACAGCCGTGACACCGGAGCGGGTTCGGTGAGCGCGGCCAACTGTCGCGAGACGCCGTACGCCGCCTTGAACTCCGCGCCCAGCTCCTCGCGGCTGAGCGCGGCCTTGACGCCCGCCACCGTATCGGCGGCGATCTCGGCGCAAGAGGAAACGAGATCCGGTTCGGACGACGAGAAGGCCTGGATCTCGATATGGTCGACGATCACGACGGCGGCGAGCACGCCGCCCACCCGCACGGGTTGGGCCAGCAGCGTGCCGATCTTCGTCTCGGTGCGGTAATACGGCAGGGACCACAGAAGTCGCTTGAAGTCCGTGGCGTAGAACGCCTGCTCGCGGTTGATGACGAAAGCGACGGGATCGTCGCGCAAGGACATCGAACAATCGGCGATGAGATTCTCCGGACCGTCGGCGGCGCGGAGATATGCGCGCTCCCGCTCGCGATCCAGCTCGAAGTAAAGCGCCGCATGGGCGCCGACCGCGCGTCGCGCGACCGACATGAGCTTCGCGAGAGCGTCATAGAGCTCCGCCGCGCGCTCGACCTGCCGGGCGCGACGCTGTTCCTCCGAAACTTGACGCAGCGTGAGCGAAGCGGTGTTGTACGGCGGCCAGGAAGAGCCGCCGTCCAGCTCCTCGATCTGGTCGATGCCGCTGCGCAGCCGCGTCAGCTCGGCCAGCGTGGCGCTCAGCCGCCGTTTTTCGGCGAGGAGCGCGCGGTTCACGGCGATCGCCAACAAGAAGCCCGCGATCGCCGTCGCGGCCGCGAGGCTCCAGTCGCCGTTGAAACGCGACTTGCCGACCATGGCTTCGGCCGCCGCCAGCATCGACGCCAATCCCGCGATCAGCAGGGCCAAGCCCAAACGCTCGGCCACCGCCAGAGTCCCGACGAGCAACATCATGAGGGGCCAGACGGGAAATCCCCAGGGCGCGACGAGCTGTCCGATTCCGTCGAGCGAAAGAGCGAGGAAGACGTAAAAGGCGAGCCGCTCGCCGCGCCCCCGGCCCTTGAGGCTGGCCATGAGCGCCGCGCAGGTCACGCCGAGGCTCAACAGCAAGGCGGCGGCGAGCCGGAGACGAGGCGAGGAGGTTTGCTCCAACGGGCGGGCGACGGCGACCAGCGCCGCTAGCGCGGCCCAGCCGGCGGCGATCCAGCCGATCCTCCAGCGCACGCGCAGGTCGAGAACCGGCCCAGCTCCGCCACCGGCGTCTCCTTTTTTCATCGCTCTTTCCCGGACGAAGGCGACGCCAGGATACGCCGCGCCTCGGCGCGCGCGTCCTCGACGCTCGCGACGTCGCCGTCCAGTTGACGCTCGTAGACGGCGCGTAGGAGCCGACCTACGGCGGGACCCGAAGGAATCCCCATTTCCAGGACGTCACGACCGCGCAACAGAGGCTCAGGCGGATGACGGCTCACGTCGAGCCGTCGCGCCTTATCGAGAAACCAGTCCATGGCGGCGGCGTCAAAGCGGCCGACGCGGCCCAGACAATCGGCGCGCGCCACGCGCCCGAGCAGCTCCAGCTCGCACTTTCGCGCCAGGCGCCGGAACGCCCCGTCCGTGATCCGCTCGCGATCGTTAAAAAACTGCATCGGCTTCAGATGATTCGCCACGAGACCCAGGATCTGACTCCTGACGTCATAACCCGAGAGCGTGTGCACGTTCCACCGATCAAGCAGCGACTCCGTGGGTGAAACTCCCGCCTCTTCGTGATTCAGCGAACGAATCCTTCCTCCTTCACAAGCCGTCGTCGACGGCTTGCCGAGATCGTGACACAGCGTTGCCAGCATGAGCGACAAGGCGCGCGGCCGGTCAAGATCGGCGTGCAGACCGGCCGCCTGATCCATGCAGAGCAACGTATGCGTGAAGACGTCGCCTTCCGGATGCCAGAATGGATCCTGAGGGGTTTCCGCCAGGGGAATGAGCTCGGGCGCCACGACCGATAATAGGCCCCAGTTACTGAGAAGCCTCAAACCGACCGAGGGTCGAGCGGCCCGCAGAATGAGCTTTTCCATTTCCGTGAAGACACGCTCGGCCGGCAGCTCGTGAAGCGGCATCACGGCGCAAAGCTCCGCCGTGCGAGGCTCGACTCTCAGATCGAAGCGCGCGGCGAACTGCACCGCACGCAGAGCGCGCAAAGGATCTTCAGTAAAAGTCGCCGGATCCACGGCCCGCAGGACGCGATCCTTGAGATCACGGCGGCCGTGAAAGGGATCCAGAATCCGCCGTTCGGCGGGATCATAGAGCATCGCGTTGATCGTGAAGTCCCGGCGGCGCGCGGCTTCCTCGACCGGCAATTCCGGATCGCCGTTGACGGCGATGCCGCGGTGGCCGGGCCCAACCTTGGAGTCGCGACGCGGCAGCGAAACGTCCAGAGCGCCATCGAGGCCGTCGAGGCCGCTCAACTTGAGAACGGTGAACGCTTGCCCGACCGCGTCCACCTTCCCATGTCGATCAAGCAGCGCCGGCAGCCGCTCCTCGGGTATGCCGTATATCTCGATGTCGTAGTCCTTGAGCGGGAGGCCGAGCAACGCGTCACGGACAGCGCCGCCGACGAGCAGCGCTTGTCCCCCTTCCGCGGCCACGGAGTCGATCAACGCGAGCAATCCCCGTGGAAGGACCAGCGCCGGCATATCCTTCTGGGTTACCATTGATAGATTCTATCGGGGGCGCGTCTGGTTCAGAAGCCCGTCCAGAAGGGGAGTCCGTCATGTCGCAGGGCAGGTTCAATGCGCCGTCAATATTATCGTATCTCATGGTTCGTGGACGGCGGTCCGAAGGCCGCATGGGCCGCGCGCTTGTCCGGACCGGAACCTGGGCGCGAGCGGCGCGAATGTCATGGAAGATGTTGCTGATCACGCTCAGCATCGGCGTCATGGGCCTGTTCGCGGCGGCCCTGCTGTTGCCCGGAACGGCTTCGGCGGGGGGGGACGCGAAGGCCAAGCGGAAGAAACCGAAGCTCGAAATGCGCGCCTTGCCCCGCATCGGCATCGCGCCGGTCGAGGTGCTGGCGATCGCCAGCCTCGTCGACGGGGACGACACCGAGGAATTCTACTGTCCCGAGCTGGAGTGGGAGTGGGACGACGACGCGACCAGCATTCAGGAAATCGATTGCCCGGCGTTCGAGCCCGGCATGAAGATCGAGCGACGCTTCACCGCGCGCCATCTCTATTCCCGGCAAGGAAGCTACTCGATTCAGTTGCGATTGAAAAACGGCGGCCGGACAGTCGCTTCCACCTCGGCCGAAGTCGACGTGCGTCGCGGCCTCGGCGAGTTCGATTGATGAGGCTCACGCGCCCGTCGTCCCGGCGCAAGTCTCAATCACGACATCTGAGTCATATCGTTTGCTTTTCCGTTCGGAGAAGATCCCTGAGCACCGCGTGGAGAATGCCTCCATTCCTGTAATACTTGACTTCGATCGGCGTGTCGAGACGTGCGACGACCTGAAAGGCGGAGCGTTCTCGTCCTGATCGCTCGACTTCGACGGTGAGTCGCTGGCGCGGCGCGAGCCCTTCGCCGACGCCCGGAATCGTTAGCTTTTCACGTCCTGTCAGGCCGAGGGACTCCGCGTTCTGTCCGCGCTCGAACTCGAGCGGCAGCACGCCCATGCCGACGAGGTTGCTGCGATGGATACGCTCGAAACCGGCCGCAATCACGGCGTGCACGCCGAGCAGGAGCGTGCCTTTCGCGGCCCAGTCGCGCGAGGAGCCGCTGCCGTATTCTCGGCCGGCGACGACCACGAGGGGCGTACGTTCGGCGCGATACCGCTCCGCGGCGTCGAAAATCGCCATCTGCTCGCCGGAGGGTACGTGGATCGTGAAGCCGCCCTCGACGCCGGGCAGCATGAGGTTCCTGAGCCGAACATTGCCGAACGTGCCCCGTGCCATGACGCAATCGTTGCCGCGGCGCGATCCATACGAATTGAAGTCGGACTTGGAGACGCCGTGCTCGGTCAAGTATTTCCCCGCCGGGCTGTCTTCGGGAATGACGCCGGCCGGCGAGATGTGGTCCGTCGTCACGGAGTCGCCGAGAAGCGCCAGGATACGCGCATCCCGTATATCCCTGACGGGAGGAGGATCGAGCGCGAGATCCATGAAGAACGGCGCCTCCCGGATATAGGTTGACTCCGCTTGAAAGTCAAAGAGAGCGCTTTCGCCCGCCGGGATCGCGTTCCACGACGCGCTTCCCTCGAACACGCGCGCGTATGCGTCGCCGAATAATTTATCGTCGATGACCGGATCGAGCGCTTCGACCTGGGCGTGGGAGGGCCAGAGCTCGCGCAAATACACCGGCCGGCCGCCGTGATCGACCCCGATGGGCTGGCGCGTGAGATCGACGGCGACGGAACCGGCCAGAGCGTAAGCGACGACGAGCATCGGCGAGGCGAGATAATTGGCCTTGACGTCGGGATGCACGCGTCCTTCGAAATTCCGGTTTCCCGAGAGCACGGCCGAGGCGATCAACCCTCCCGCGCGCACCGCGCGGCTCACCGGCTCGGCCAGCGGGCCGCTGTTCCCGATGCACGTCATGCATCCGTAGCCCACGACGTGAAAACCGATCGCTTCAAGATCGCCGAGCAGGCCCGTCTTCCGGAGGTATTCTGTGACGACCTGCGAACCCGGCGCCAGGCTGGTCTTGACGTGCGGCGGAACGCGCAAGCCGCGCGCCGCCGCCGCGCGCGCGATCAGCCCGGCGCCAAGCATCACCGACGGATTCGAGGTGTTGGTGCAGCTCGTGATCGCCGCGATGACGACGGCGCCGTGACCGATGTCTCGGCTCCGGTCCGCGATGTCGATCGCGACGCGTTTTGCGGCCGCATCCGTTTTCAAGCCGAAGCCGCGTTCATTGACAGGAGCCGTGAGCGCTTTGTCGAAAGAAGCGGCCATGTCAGCGAGCGCCACGCGGTCATGGGGCCGCTTCGGCCCGGCCAGGCTCGGTTCGACGTCGCCCAGATCGAGCGCGAGCACGTCCGAATACTCCGGCTGGACGCCGTCCTCGACGCGGAAAAGCCCCTGCTCCTTCGTATAACGCTCGACGAGATCGACCGCGGCGGCGCCTCGCCCGGTGCGGCGCAGGTACTCGATGGCGACCTTGTCGACTGGAAAAAAGCCCGTCGTGGCGCCGTATTCCGGAGCCATGTTCGCCACCGTGGCCCGATCCGCCAGGCTCATCACGCCGACGCCCGGGCCGAAGAACTCGACGAGCTTCTCCACGACGCCCTTGCGACGCAGAAGCTGCGTCACGGTGAGCACGAGGTCGGTGGCGGTGACGCCCTCGCGGAGACGTCCGGAGAGTCTCACGCCCACGACCTCGGGCACGAGCATGTCAAGCGGCTGACCAAGCATGGCCGCCTCGGCCTCGATGCCCCCCACGCCCCAGCCGAGAACGCCCAGCCCGTTGATCATGGTCGTGTGGGAATCCGTGCCCACGAGCGTATCGGGGAAGGCGACCGTCTCTCCGTCGATCGCGCGCGTGAGCACGACCTCGGCCAGACACTCGAGATTCACCTGATGGATGATGCCCGCCGAGGGAGGCACGACGCGAAAGCCCTCGAAGGCCCGCTGGCTCCAGCGCAGCAGGGCGTAGCGCTCGCGGTTGCGCTCGAACTCCAGCGCCATGTTCTTCCGAAGCGCGTCCGGCGAACCGGCGAAATCGACCTGGACGGAGTGATCGATGACGAGATCAACCGGTATTCGCGGATTAATCCTCTTCGGATCTCCGCCCAGACGCTTGAACGCCGCCCTCATCGACGCGAGATCGACGACGGCGGGCACTCCCGTGAAGTCCTGGAGAATCACACGGCCCGGCAGGAACGGAATCTCCCCACGCTCCGGCTTCGGGCGCCACCGCGCCAGTCGCACGACTTCTTCTTCCGAGACGAGAGGCCCGCAGCAGTGTCGTAGCAACGACTCGAGAAGCACGCGCACCGAGAACGGCAGCCGCGCCAGGCTCGGCGCGAGCCCGGCCTTCTCGAGCGCGCTCAGTCGATGGATCGCGACGATGCCCCCGGCGGTCGACAGCCGGTCACGGGCGCCAAAAGGATCGATCATCCGTCATTCCTCCGATATATACGCCGGTTGCATTGGCATTGACGTGGGCCTGGATTCGACCACCGACGCCAACCCCGCCTGCGCGAGACGGATCGTTTTCATCGGCGCCGGCATCCTCTCGATCGCAAGCTCTTGGACGTTCCTGCCGGCGCCGACGGCGATGCATGCCACGGGATGGCAAGCAACGGCAGATTTCAGCGGTGGAAATTTGGCTGGGAGGCAGGGATTCGAACCCCGATTCCATGGTCCAGAGCCACGTGTCCTGCCGTTGGACGACCTCCCAACGATAACAGTTTCAGTTTAAACGAAGTGCGGTGACGCCGCAAACATACGCGAAATGCGTGGAATGCCCTTCATCTACGCTCGTCGATCATGGCCATCACGATCTTTGGCCCTCTCGCTTTCACGCCGTCTCAATAGTCGCGGCCTTCGGGCCGCGCTAGACTATCGCCGTGGAATATCGAGTCGAAGACGACGGCGTTCTCGGTCGCGCGATCGAGATCGTCGAGATCGAAGAGGCGAACACCCTGATTGCATCAGGCGGCGCACTGATATTTACAACGGACGAACGACGCTATGCCGAGTCGAAGTCGGATCCCGAGCGGCGCCTGGCGGCGCGGCTTGCCGCGAAGCGCGCCGTGTGCCGCCTGCTCGACGACGCGATCTCTCTGGAAGAGGTTGAAGTGCTGCCGGCGCGCGGAGGACCTCCGCGGATCTCGCTCTCCGAAACGGCGGCCAGACGATGCGCGGCGAAGAAAGCCGGCCGCATCCTCCTGAGCATGACGCATGGCAGAGCTCACGCGGCCGCCTGCGTTTTGCTCGTGCAAGAAGAGCGATGAGGAGACGGCGCTGGATTCTTCCGCTCGCCGCGTCGTTGCTGGTTGCGACCGGAACGGCGTTTCATCTGCAACGATCGCCGGCGGACGACATCCGGCCGCACCCGTTCAATCAGGATCGTAACGCCGTCTGGCTCGAGCACCGATGGCTCGAGCGACCCGCGCCGCCGGAGGAGATGGAAGCGCTCTTCCGAGCGCTCGCGCGGCGCGGCATTCTTTACGTCTATCCGCATCTCATTCCTTTCGACGAAGCGGGGCGTTTGCCGGCGCATGATCGCGGCCAGATGCGGGCCTTTCTCGCCGCCGCACGCGGCGCGACTCCGCGGGTGCGCGTGCTGCCGTGGGTGGGAGGCCTGCGTGTCGGGTATCGGAGAACGCTCAAGGGCGCGCTCGATCTGGGCGATCTGCGCCAGCGCCAGCGGATGGTGGCTGAATGCCGGGGCCTCATGGACGAAGGATTCAACGGCATCCACCTGAACATCGAGCCCGTCAATGACGGGAGCGACGAATACCTCGCGCTTCTCCGCGCTCTGCGTCCGGCAATGGGCAGGAACGGCATTCTGTCGGTCTCGGCGATTCGTCCGGCTCCGATGGCGCTGCCCTTTGCGCCGAACTTCTTCTGGTCGACGACTTTTTACAGGCGCGTCTCCGCCCTCGTCGATCAGATCGTCGTGATGGGATACGACACGGGGCTGCCCACCGCGGGTCTATACCGGCGCTATGTATCTTACGTCTCCGCGGCAGCGACGAAGACGGCGAGCGACACGCCCAACGCGCGCGTCCTGATCGGCGTGCCGACATACGACGCGCGCGGGCTCATGCACCGAGCCGGCGTCGAGACTCTTCGCAACGGCTTGCTCGGCGTGATCTCGGGCTTGCGGGGGTCGCGAACGGGCGGGACGTTCGAGGGCGTGGCGCTGTATGCCGGATGGACGACCGACGACGCCGAGTGGGAAACGTACGAACGTCTCTGGAGGGGGGAGCGCCCTCCGCCGGCGAGCGACGGCAACGCCGAAGCGTCACCGTGACATGGGCCGGGAAGCGTCAAGCGCTCCAAGGAGGCGCCGGACAGCGGAGTGAACGTCGCATGGCGCGGGGCAGAGCGCGATTCACGTCGTGATGTCGCGGGTCAAGCGCGCTGGACTAGATGCCGAGGATGCGAGCCTCGGGCTCGCGCACATTCGCGTGAAGCGCCTTTCGCGCGGCTCCGTACTCGGATGGCGGAACGAGGAGCCGAAGCGGGCGCGTCTTCCCTCGGGGCAGCAGCAAGAGCACGATCTCAGACTGCTCGAGGAACGCCCACCGTCCTATTCGATCATAGGGAAGAAACTCGTTCTCGGTCCAGACGCCGTGCTCGTAAAAACCGGGGCGAACGCGCGACAAGACGGGCATCAATCCGAGAAAAAACGCCGCCATCGCCGCCTGGCCGCCGACGAGATGAATCCGATCCCGGCTCAATCCGTTGTACAGGGCGAGAACGGCGCTCACGATGCCGAGTCCGCGATAGAAATTTCGAAGAGGAAGCTTTCGCGGCGGCCAGGTGAGCAGCTCCCGCGCGTTCGTTTTGCGGAAACGTATGAGACGCAAGAGAAGACGCGCGCCCTGTAGCGTGAAATATACTCCCACTCCGAGCAGCGACACAGAAACGATGATGTCGTTGGCGGCGGGAGTCATCGGATATAAGACACCGCGGAGCGCTCCAGGGATTCGCGTCCTCAGAGCTGCATTTTTCGGCCGCTTCCAAGATGGAGCGGATCGGGTTCGTCCGCCAAGGCGGGCGAGCCGACGACCGGCTCGACGAACTGGTAATAAGCGTCGTGATGGCCTTGCTCCACAAGATCCGCGAGATCCACGGCGGCCTCGGAGTCGGGATCACGCCGGTCGTCGAACGAGAGCGGCCCGAGCGCACGCTGGCGAGGCCGCACGACATAGAGGTTGATCGCCCGATACAGTTTCCCGGTGGCCGGATCTTGCCAGCCCGGCTCGCCGTTCTCATCGACCGCTCCGAGTGATTCGATCAGCCGGTTGATTCTCTCGGTCTCATGAATATCGCGCTCCAACGCTTGACGCTCGATCAAGGCGACCAGCGACTCGGCGACGGCCCACGGCCCTCGCCGTCCAAGACGGTGTGCCGTTGACACGGGCACGGACGAGACGAGCACCACCTGCTCGGCGCCGGCCGCCAGCGCGTCCGCGACGCCACATCCGGCCGAGAGGGTGCCGTCGGCGAGACGGTGCGACTCGCTCGCGTAAACGCCGCCTTTCGGAAACACGACTTGCGTGAGCGGCGCCAGCAGCGGCGGCAACAGCGCCGACAACATGGCCTCGACAAGCAGCCGGCCGGCGCCCGGGCTCCGCAGATCGACGACTCCGGTGTCGCGCGGCGAGCCGCCGTGCTTGCGCGCCTCGGACAGCGCGCCGAGCGCATCATCGTCAAGCAGAGCGAAGCATAGTGTGCGGCCCGTATCGAGATCGGCGGTTCGTAGTATCAATCTTCGAAAGCGCGGTTGGCCCTCGTTCTCGGCGCAGAAGGCCAGGTAACGCTCGCCAAGCGCCGCCGCCGACGCCGGCGGCGACAAAGAGGGGCCTCGTACCGCCTCCCAGAGGTGCTTCAAGAAATGATCGTGGGCCGGCCGGGCGTCGAAAACCGCTTGAAGGGACTCGGCGAAGCGCCTGCGATCGAGCAGCGCGCGGACTCCAACGATCGCGATCGTCAGGAAAAGAGCGAAGGCGGGCACGGAGAGCGCGACGCCGTATGCCGCGCGCATGGATTGAGGCGTCACGCCGAGCATCGTCAAGGCGCGGCTGGCCCAGCCGGGATTGAAGAGATCGATGAGCAACGCCGGCACGGAGAGCACTCCCGCGATCACGGCCAGAAGAACGGGCAGCGCAAAAGCGGCCAGGCCCGCGCCGATCAGGATCAGCAGCAGCCGTACGCCTCGCCGGATGCGATAGAATGAGCTGGATTTGACGCCCTCCCAGAATCCGCCGATTCCGTAAAGCTTGTCTCCGGCCGACACGGCGGCGAACGCCGCCGCCACGGCGCCGATGCCGGAGCCCACGACGAGATCGACTTTGACGCCGCTCTCCTCGAGAGCCTTGAGCACGCCGGCGTGGTATGCGCCCGCCGTGCCGACGCCCGAGAAGACAACGGCTGTCCGCCGGCGAGGAGAGTACTCGTGCATCCTACCTCCGAAGCAGCCACTAACTTATCACCGCCAGACGGCTCATGTCTTGATCGAACCGAGCGTCATCTGGCCGCTCCGGATCACAGAAGTCTTTTGAAAGATATGGACCTCTTTGTAGCAATCCTGGACGCTTTGTTGTTTTTTTCGACAATACCAACTGACGCAAATTATTGTAACCTCGTGAGTTTTAAAACGTTAACGAAATCGACAACCTGGCCCGCGCCTTGCTCATTGCTGATGAAGTTGTTGTCGCCGGCTCAAAGGAGGGCCCTCGTGGGTCAACTTGACAGGCACATTCTCTTGGTTGACGACGAAGAGGGAATCCTCACGACGATCCGGTCGTTTCTTGGGCGGCGAGGATATCAGGTCGACTGTGCTCATGATCCGGCCGAGGCGCGGCGTTTCTTGTTGTCCTCACGCTATGAGCTGGTGATCACCGATCTCTGCCTGACGTCTTCTCGGACCAACGAGGGCCTGGAAATCGTCGGTCTGGTCCGGAAACACCATCCGGAAACGCGCGTCGTTCTTCTCACCGGATACGGCTCTCCGGAACTGGAGGTTCAGGCCATCGCGCACGGCGCCGACGCCTTTCTCGACAAGCGGATCCGTTTGAGCGACATCGCGCGAACCGTGGACGAGCTGCTCGACGTTACGCCGCCGGCGGCGGGACAGGGAGGTTGACCCATGCCGAAGAAGCGGATTCTTGTCGTCGACGACTCGCGGACGGCCACGATGATGGCCAGCATGATTCTGGGCAAGGGCGCTTATGAAATCCTGACCGCGGTCGACGGCGAGGAGGGCGTTCGCAAGGCGCATGATGAAAAGCCCGACCTCATCATGCTCGACGTCATGATGCCCAAGATGGACGGATACGAGGCTTGCCGCCGCCTGCGCGGCGAGCCGGAGACCCAGGCCATCCCTATCATCATGATGACCACGCGCGGCGAGTCGGAATTCATGGAGCGCGGCTACGCGAGCGGCTGCACCGATTACGTCACCAAACCGATCAACAGCGTCGAGCTTCTGGCCAAGGTCAAGAATTGCATCGGCGATTGACCACGACGGAGGACGAGCATGGACGAACACCGGGACGAGCATGGCGCCTACATCCGCCAAGTCGGCGAGCGCACGCGGCGTTATGCGCGGGAGATACTCGAGGAAAACGAGCGCCTGCGCGCGCTGATAGCCGCGCTCCGAACCGACGAGGAGCGCGCGCGCGAGGAGATCGAGGCGGCGCGCGCCCTGTCGCGGGAGGTCGTCGTGCTGCGCGAGCAGCTCCTCGAGAGCAAGAGTGAGAACGAACGCCTGACCGTCGAGCTCGAGGCCGCGCGCGACGCGCTCACGGCGCACGAGCGCGAACATGAGCGCCTGCGCCGGCAGCTCGACACGGTGGACGCCGACAACCGGTGCTTCACGGAGCAGTTCGTCGCCCTTGAACAGCAGAACAACAACCTGGCCAATCTCTATGTCGCGAGCTATCGCCTGCACGAGACGCTCGATCATGACGAGGTCGTTCAGACATTGCAGGAGATCCTGGCCAACCTCGTGGGCACGGAGGAGATGGCGCTTTTCGAGATGAGCGGCGACGGCGGCACGCTTTCGCTCTCGGCGTCGAACGGGATTCAACCGGAGATTTACCGGACGATTCCCGTGGGCGTCGGCCGCATCGGCCGCGTGGCCGCCACGGGAGAGGCGTACACGGCGGGCGACGGATCGCAAGGCGAGTCGGCGCCGGGCGAGGAGCACCTCACGGCTTGCATTCCTCTCAAGCTGGCGGGCCGCGTCACGGGCGTGCTGGCCGTCTTCCGTCTTCTGCCCCAGAAGTCGGGACTCGAGCCCCTGGATCGGGAGCTGTTCGATCTGCTTGCCTCGCAGGCGGCCATGGCGCTTTACTCCACGACGCTCCATTCGCGCGCGCGTCAGGACTAGAGCGAGTCGGGAAGGGGCGAACGTTTCCGCCTCGATTCGCGGGCCGCGCGGCCCGTTGAAGCCGGCGCGTCGTCCGAGACGCGCGCCGTTTCGGCATGCCGATCAAGCCGCTTGCTTCATCCCGCGTCTTGAGCTAGCGTCGTTTCGAGATGCCTTTTTTCGAGCTGGATCCCCTGCTCGAGGCGATGCTCGACGCGGCTCCCGCCGTTTCGGACCTCAACCTGTCCGTGGGACGTCCGCCTCAGGTGGAGATCGACGGCCAGCTTCAGGCCGTGAGCTTCGCCGGTCTTGAAAGACTGCAGCCGTACCAGACGGAGCTGGTCGCCATGCGGCTTCTGGCCAACAAACGCGAGCTGGCCGAACGCCTTGTACGCACGGGCTCGGTCGATCTCTCCTATAGCATCCCGCGCCGCACACGATTCCGCGTCAATGTTTTCTCACAACGCGGCACTTTTTCCATTGTCCTGCGCGTGATCCCCGACCGGATCCCGACGATCGAAGAGCTGAAACTGCCATCGCCGGTCGCGACCATAGCGGAGGAACGCGCCGGGATCGTGCTCGTCACGGGACCAACCGGATCGGGCAAGTCGACGACATTGGCGGCGATCGTCGATCGGCTCAACCGCGACAAGGCGGTCCATATCATCACCATCGAGGATCCGATCGAGTATCTTCATCCGCACAAAAAAGCGACGGTCAATCAGCGCGAGATCGGCGCCGACACGCCCGACTTCACGCTGGCGCTCAGAGCGGCGCTCAGGCAGTCTCCCAAGGTGATTCTTCTGGGCGAGATGCGCGACGCCGAGACGATCGCGACCGCGCTCGAGGCGGCCGAGACGGGGCACCTCGTGCTGTCGACACTGCATACCATTGACGCCGCGAAGACCGTCGATCGCATCGTAGGCGTTTTTCCGGAAGGCGAAGAGCGGCAGATACGCACGCGTTTCGCGCAGTCGTTCCGCTGGATCGTGAGCCAGCGCCTGGTGCCGAGAATCGGCGGAGGCCGCGTCGCGGTTTGCGAGATCCTGCGCTCCAACTCCCGGACGCGCGAATACGTCCTCGAAGGAGAGCGTCGAGGCAAGAGCCTTCTCGACGCCATGCATGACGGCGAGCTCGAGGGCATGCAGACCTTCGACGGCGAGTTGGAGCGGTTGATCGAATCGGGCATCGTCGCGCGCGACGTCGGCCTGTCCTATGCCACGAGTCGCGCCGACTTGCAGCTACGGCTCGAGATGCGGAGCGGCGCCGGCGAAACAGGCCGCGCGCCGGAAGCTCGGATGGATCGCGACGCGCGTCGTGAGGCCTCCAGCCTCGAGGATCTGGTCGAGAGTTGAGCATGCAGACGGTTTGTCCGCAATGCTCGCAGGGCATCATCGTCGACGACGCCAAAGTTCCGGAACGTCCCTTTGCCGTGCGCTGTCCGCGCTGCCGTACGACCATTCACATCCCTGGACGCGAAAGCTCGATGCCCGACGACGCGCGACAAGATGACGGCGCTGACGCGTGGCAGCGCTCGACCCCCACGGAGGTCGCTGCTCGGACGCCCTCGGCGGATTCGCTTCCGATATCGTCGCCCGCATCGACGGCCCCGGATGATGCACGCGTGCAAACGGCGATTTGGGTCCGCGATCCGGGAGATCAAGCGACGGAAGGCCGCGCGCTGGTCGCCATCGCCGACGGCGCCCAGGCCGGCGCGTTGACGCTGGCGTTGACTCGCCAGGGCTTTGTCGTCGACGCGCCTGGAGACGACGACGAGGCGATGCGACGGCTCGAACGGGGTACTTGCGCGCTCGTGGCCGCGACGATGCGGAGCGGCAAGAGCGAGAATCTGTATCAACGCGTCAAGAGCTTGAGCCCGGAGGCCCGGCGACGCGTCTTCGTGCTTCTTGTCGGCGAGGAATTCCGCAGCGGCGATCCTTTGCGGGCTTTCACGGTCGCGGCCGATCTCGTCTTGCATCCGCGAGACCTCGCCATGTGCGACCCCGTGTTGAGCGCGGCGCTCGCCGAACGCCGGCGCCTTTATCAAGCTTTTCTCGACGCGCGACGGCGACTGGACGGCGCCGTCTCGTGACGAACGATGGCGGCCGCGGGGGAGCCCTACAAGGACGACAATTGCGTGGAAGCGGTTTGACATTACGACGAATTCGTCAATGTCCGCACAAGAGGGAACATCGCTGGAGAACGGCCGGGACACGTTCACGGCGACGGCCACGACAATGCGCGATCATTCGCGTGACGATTCCGGGGCGCGCCGCGACGCCGGAGCGTAGATCAGTTCGAAATAGTCGCGCACCATGCGGCAGGCGCTGAATCGAGGCACGATCGTCTCGATTG